>JBEPTZ010000147.1:0-10101 GCA_041691815.1 Rhodospirillales bacterium
GCTGGGGGCCGGCGTTGGGCCGGGGGCCGGCGGCAGGCGGGCGGCGGCGGAGGCGCGGCGGGCGGCCGGCGGGCGCGGATGATCGGGAGGGACGAGCATGCGGCTGTCTCGCACCGGCTTGGGCGGCGGTCAACGTCCGGACCGGCATGGCCCGGGTGCATGGCCGGGCGGCGGCATGGCGCGGTATCCTGGCCGGATGCAGCCCGATTCGCCGCCGCAAGCAGCCGAACCCGCGCCCAGCCGCGACGCCGATCTGCGGGCGCTGTTCGGCGGCTTCTTCTCGGTGGGGATCAGCGGCTTCGGCGGCACGCTGCCCTGGGCGCGGCGGATGGTGGTGGAGCGGCGGGGCTGGCTGAGTCCGGCCGAGTTCACCGATCTGCTGGCGCTGTGCCAGTTTCTGCCGGGGCCGAACATCATCAACCTGTCGGTCTGCCTGGGCGCGCGGTTTCGCGGCATGGCGGGGGCGGCGGCGGCGCTGGCCGGGCTGCTGGCGGCGCCGCTGGTGATCATGCTGGCGCTGGGCGCGCTGTATGGCGCATCGGGCGACAATGCCTTGCTGGGGCGGGCATTCGGCGGGCTGGCGGCGGCGGCCTCCGGGCTGGTGCTGGCCACCGCGCTGCAGATCGCCGCCCCGTTGCGCGGGCGGAGGCTGGGGCTGGCGGTGGCCGGCGTGGCGCTGCTGGCGATCGCCGGGCTGCGGCTGCCGCTGCTGCCGACCATGCTGGTGCTGGCGCCGCTCAGCATCGCATTGCACCGGGCAGGCGAGCGGGCGGCATGAGCGACGTTGCGGCGCTGGGTGGGCTGTTCGCGCAGCTTTCGTTGATTTCGGTGGGCGGCGTGAACACCGTGCTGCCGGAGTTGCAGCGCCAGGTGGTGGACGTACACCACTGGATGAGCGGGGTGGAGTTTGTCGGCCTCTATGGGCTGGCGCAGGCGGCGCCGGGGCCGAACATGCTGGTTTCGACGCTGATCGGCTATCGGGTGGCCGGGCTGGCCGGGGCGCTGATGGCAACCGTGGCGCTGGTCGGGCCGCCGGTGGTGCTGTCGTTCGTGGTGGCGCAACTGTGGCACCGGTTTCGCGACCGGCCGTGGCGGCGGCTTGTGCAGGCCGGGTTGACGCCGGTGACCGCCGGGCTGGTGATGTCGGCCGCGGTGCTGCTGTGCATGACCACGGCGACCAGCCTGGCGGCGGGCGTGCTGTCGCTGGCCACCGCCGCGGTGCTGCTGACCCGGCGGGTGCATCCGCTGTGGATGCTGGGGCTGGGGGCGGTGCTGGGGGTGGCGGGGCTGGTTTAGCTCCCTGGCCGCCAGCGGCGCAGCAGCAGCGCGTTGGTGACCACGCTGACCGAGGAGAACGCCATCGCCGCACCGGCCACCACCGGGCTCAGCAGGCCGGCGGCGGCGATCGGGATGCCGAGCACGTTATAGGCCAGCGCCCAGAACAGGCCCTGGCGCAGCTTGCTCCAGGTGCGGCGGGACAGGCTGATGGCGTCGGCCACCAGCATCGGGTCGCCGCGCATCAGGGTGACGCCGGCGGCTGCCATCGCCACATCGGTGCCGCTGCCCATCGCGAAGCCGACATCGGCGGCGGCCAGCGCCGGGGCGTCGTTGACGCCGTCACCGACCATGGCGACGACGTGGCCGCCCTGGCGGAGGGCGGCGACGCGGGCGGCCTTGTCGGCGGGCAGCACCTCGGCCAGCACCTCGTCGATGCCGATGGCGTGGCCGACCGCCTCGGCGGCGGCGCGGTTGTCGCCGGAGACCAGCACGCTGCGGATGCCCATGGCATGCAGCCGGGCGATGGCCGGGGCGGCGCCGGGTTTCACGGTGTCGCCGAAGCCGAGCAGGCCGAGCAGTTCGCCGTCGGCGGTGGCCAGCCAGGCCATGGTGCGGCCTTGCGCGGCCAGTGCCTCGGCGCCGGCGGCCAGCGGGGCGGGGTCGCCGCCGGCTTCCAGCAGCAGCTTGCGGCTGCCGAGGACGTAGCGGCGGCCGTCGATGGTGGCCTCGACGCCGCGGCCGGGCAGTGCGCGCATTGCGGTGGCGGGTGGTGGTGGGGCAGCGAGGGCGGTCAGCACGGCGCGGGCCAGCGGGTGTTCGCTACCGGCTTGCAGGGCGGCGGCCAGGCGCAGGACGGCCTCACGGGTCTGGCCGCTGGCTGGCAGGATGTCGGTGACGACCGGGCGGCCTTCAGTCAGCGTGCCGGTCTTGTCGAAGGCGGCGATGGAGACCAGGTGGGCGCGTTCCAGCGCTTCGGCGTCCTTAATCAGGATGCCGTGGCGGGCGGCGACGCCGGTGCCGACCATGATCGCGGTTGGCGTCGCCAGGCCCATGGCGCAGGGGCAGGCGATCACCAGCACCGAGACGGCGTTGATCAGGGCGGCCGACACCCCTGCCCCGGCCAGCCACCAGCCGAGGAAGGTGGCCAGGGCGATGGCCACCACCACCGGCACGAACACCGCGCTGACCCGGTCGGCGAGGCGCTGGATGGAGGGTTTGGCGGCTTGCGCGTCCTCGACCAGGCGGACCATGCGGGCCAGCACGGTCTCGGCGCCGATGGCGGTGGTTTCGACGCGCAGCAGGGATTCGCCGTTGATCGCGCCGCCGGTGACGCGGTCGCCGGGCTGCTTGGCGACCGGCAGGCTCTCGCCGGTCAGCAGGCTTTCGTCGACGCTGCCGGCGCCGTCGCGGACCACGCCGTCGACTGGCAGGCGTTCGCCCGTGCGGACCAGGACGAGGTCGCCGAGCAGCACGTCGTCGAGCGGGATTTCGGTCTCGGCGCCGTGGCGGAGCACGCGGGCGCGGTCGGGGCGCAGGGCGGCCAGGGCGGAGATCGCGGCGGTGGTGCGGGCGCGGGCGCGGCCCTCCAGCCAGCGGCCGAGCAGGACCAGGGTGATGACGGTGGCGGAGGCCTCGAAATAGAGATGGCCGGGGGGGTGGCCGGCCCAGGCGGCGGCGGCGACGTCGACGGTGGATAATGCGAAGGCGGCGGTGGTGCCGAGGGCGACCAGCAGGTCCATGTTGCCGGTGCCGCCGCGCAGCGCCTTCCAGCCGGCGGAATAGAAGCGCCAGCCGATCCAGAACTGCACCGGGGCGGCCAGCAGGAGTTGTGCCCAGCCGGGCGGCATCAGGCGGTGTTCGAGACCGAACGGCATCAGCAGCATCGGCACCAGCAGCGGCAAGGTGAGGAGGCCGGCGGCGATCAGGTGCCAGGGCAGGCCATCTGGCGGGCGGCGGCTGGGCTGGCTGCGGTCGGTGAGCGTGGCGCCATAGCCGGCGCGGGCCACGGCACTGGTGAGCGCCTCCAGCGCCACCTGCGGGCCGGCGGTGACCCTGGCGCGGTTGGTGGCCAGATTGACCTGCGCCTGTTCGACGCCGTCTACCCGGCCGAGCACCTTTTCCACCCGCGACACGCAGGCGGCGCAGGTCATGCCTTCGATGTCGAGATCAATGGTCTTGCTCATGGTTCCCAGGTGGCGTGGCGCCCCGGCGTTTTACAAGTATCCGATCTGCCGGGACAGCATTGCCAAAGCGCGCGGTTTCCGCCACCACACGCCGCCTGCCCCTGCCCCCGTCCCGGAGAGCCATATGAATTCCATCCAGGCCATTGCGGTCGCCATCATGCAGGGCGCCACCGAGTTGTTCCCGGTCAGCAGCCTGGGCCATGCGGTGGTGCTGCCGGCGGTGCTGAACTGGCACCTGGACCAGCGGGCGCCGGCGTTCCTGCCGTTCCTGGTGATGCTGCATCTGGGCACCGCGGTGGCGCTGCTGGCGTATTTCTGGGGCGACTGGTGGCGGCTGGCGATGGGCATCCTGGGCCGTTACGACGCGCCTCATAACGCCGAGGCGCGGCGGGTGTTCGCGCTGATCGTGCTGGCGACGATCCCCGCCGTGGTGGTCGGCTTCGTGCTGGAGAAGCCGCTGCGGGTGCTGTTCGGCACGCCGTCGGTGGCCGCGGCGTTTCTGGTGGTGAACGGGGTGATGCTGCTGTTCGGCGAGAAGGTCCGCAGCCTCGGCAACCGGCAGCTTTCCACCCTCACACCGCGCGATGCGTTGCTGATCGGCTGCGCGCAGTGCTCGGCGTTGATCCCTGGGATTTCGCGCTCGGGGGCGACCATTGTCGCCGGGCTGCTGCGCGGCATCGACTACGCGGGGGCGGCGCATTTCTCGTTTTTGATCGCCACCCCGATCATCTTCGGGGCCACCGTGCTGGAGGTGCCGAAGCTGCTGCATGCCGATATTCCTGCCGGCACCTTTGCGATCTCGGCGCTGGCGGCGGTGGTGGCCGGGGTGACCGCCTGGCTCTCCACCTGGTTCCTGATGCGCTATTTCAGGGCTCACGACGCGCAGGAACTGGATAACTGGGCGCTGAACCCGTTCGGCTACTACTGCATCGTGGTCGGGCTGGCGGCGCTCGGCTACCTGTTCATCGTATAGCGACGGCAAACGACAACGCCCCGGCGACCGTGGCGGTCGCCGGGGCGTTGCTATGTTGCGGTCTGCTGGTCAGCGCAGCGAGCGGGGGATCAGCGCAGCGAGCGGGTCGGGGCGTCGATCACGTTTGTTGAGCCGCGGCCATGCCGGGGGGCGTCGGCGACTTCCACCGCCGCGTGACGGACCGCGACCGAGACAATGCCGCCATGCGCGGGGGCCAGGGTGTTGGCCACCATCATGCCGCGATCCGGACGATCGTAGATGAAGCCGTAGGTGGGATAGACGCTGCCGAACGTGCCGCTGTGGCCCAGGCCGACGCGGACCTCGGACCAGTCGTTATTGGCCGACACGTCGACCACCGGGATGCCGCGCGACACGCCACCCTTGCTGGCGCCGGGGCCGGCCCAGTTGGCATGGTCGATCTCGATCTCACGGGTGTTGAGGACTTTTGCCACCACGGCGACATGGCCGAGCCGCATCCGGCCGGTGGCGCGGAAGTTCAGCACGCTGCCCTGCTCGGGCCGGGCGCCGCGGGCGTAGATGCCGGTCGCGGCCTCCCACCAGTTGGTGGCATTGCCCTTCAGTTCGATCCCCGAGGCCGCCCGGGCGAACGGCACGCAACTGATGCCGCCGTAATACGCCGTGGTGGTATAGCGGGCCTTGCTGTGCTTGCTGTGGAACTGGTGGCGGGAGGCGACCTGATGCCCGCTGCGGCGCAGTTGCGCCTTGGACACCGGGGCAACATGGCGCTTGAGCTTCTGGCCGCTGACCAGGCGCGCCTTGGTGGTGTGGGGGCTGGTGCTGCGCGCCTTGGCCACCGCCTGGCGCGCCGGGGCGTGCCTGGCGACGGTGCTGTGATGGGACTGTTGGTTGGCTCGCGCCGCCTCGGCGGGAGGGGCTAGCAGTAGGACGGCAGCGAATGCAGAGGCAAATACCGTGCCAAGCAACCCGCTGCGGATACTGAATCCGCTTCTCCCATCCTGTCGTGACCCCATCAACCGACCCCTTATCCGCTATCAAACGCTGGGTATCGGGTAACAACTGGGTTACGTCACTGACAACCCGAGAAAGCACGAATTGCGGGGCGGGCATGCAATTTTGTAAAATCGACCGGTGAAATGGGCAAAAAATACGGAAAAATGTCCTAGCTCTCCGCTTTGTGTTGCGCCTGTGGCTAACTTGTCGCTTGCATGTGGCGAAAATGCCACGAACTTTTCGGGTCGAAAAATGGTGCCAGCCTGTCCGATTCGTCACGAAATGTCCGGATCGTTTTATTTCCAGCTGACACATTACGTGATGTCCGGTGGCGGCCGGGACCGGCCGCCACCGAAGCATCATCGGGTGGTTAACCCTGGGCAGGGCTACTTGCAGGCGGTCACCATGATTTCCACCAGGATGCGCGGATCGGCCATGTTGGCCTGCACGCAGGCGCGGGCCGGCGCGCCGTCCTTCGGCAGCCAGTTGCACCACAGTTCGTTCATCGCGTCGCGGTCGCGGATGTCCTTCAGCCAGATCTGCGCCTGCAGCAGGCGGGTCTTGTCGGTGCCGTGGGTCTCCAGGATGGAGTCGATCAACGCCAGCGTCTCGGCGGTCTGGCCTTTGATGTCCTTGCTGACATCCTTCGCCGTGCAGCCCTGCACATAGACGAAGTTGTGATACTCCACGGCCTTGGACAGCACCTTGTTCGGCTCGGTGCGGATGATCTTGCTCATGACGGCGATCCCCTTGCGGATGTTGCGTTCCGCGCGGTTCTAGCAGCCCGCCGGAGGTAAGGCGATGGGGGAGGCAGAGGCGCGGCAGAACGCGCTGTGCGTCGCCGCGGCCAGTGGGCATACTCGCCGGCAATGACCAGGGGAGTACCGCCTTATGCCTGATGCCGCCATGCCGAGCGCCTCAGGACCCAGCATGCCAGGACGCGGCATGATCGAGGTGCTGCACACCGCCGAGGTCGCCGCCGGATGGCACGCCGCGCAGCGCCGCAAGGGCGAGGCGGCGGAGCCCTATATCAACCACCTGCTGGAAGTGGCGGCGCTGGTCGGCGAGGCGACCGGCGGCAATGACCCGAGCCTGGTGATGGCGGCACTGCTGCACGATTCGATCGAGGATTGCGGCATCGCCCGCAGCGAGATCGAGGCCCGGTTTGGCGCCGACGTGGCCGAACTGGTGGACGCGGTGACCGACGACAAGAGCCTGCCGAAGCTGGAACGCAAGCGGCTGCAGATCGAACACGCGGCGCACGCCTCGGCACGGGCCAAGATGCTCAAGCTGGCCGACAAGATCAGCAATCTGCGGGCACTGGCCGCCAGCCCACCGGCTGGCTGGCCGGCGGCGCGGCAGCAGGAGTATCTGGCCTGGGCGCGGGCGGTGGTGGCGGGCACGCGCGGGGTGAATGCGTGGCTGGAGGGGGTTTTCGATCAGGCGGCTGTGGAGGCAGAAAGGAAGGTCTTCTTTTTGTGAACAAAAAGAAACAAAAAAACTTTTCGATACTTGGAGTCGGTTATCGGCATCTGGGGGTCGGGGACTGTACCGGGCAGACGAAGGAGTATTGCAGGCGTTTGGCCATTTCGGTGTCCGCACCTGGCGGCAAATGCAGGTCGGCCGAGGTGGCGACCGCCGGCAGGCGATAGGCGCGCTGCACCTGGAACACCGCGCTGTTGCCCAGTACGGTCTTGATCACCGTCATCTCGCCCTGGCCGCTGGTCTTGTTGCGGCCGCAGGCGATGCCCTGGGCCACCGCCGGCAGGTCGCCATCGGTGAAATAGCTCGGCGCGGTGGCGGCCGGCGGCATGCTGCAATCCTTTACCGCGCCCTGCTGCTGGTGGCTGACCAGCTGTTGCAGCGTGATGCCGGGCTGGCGGGACAGCATGGTGGCGGCGAACATGTTGCTCCAGTTGGCCATGCTCTGTCCGGACGGGATGTATTCCGCGACCTCGAACCCCTCGCCGCTGCGGTGCAGGCCGAGTTGCATGTCCGGCGGCACCACGGTGTGCAGCGACTCGGTGGCGGTGGCCAGTTGCGGCGCGCTGTCCGGCGTGGCGGCTGGGCCGCCGGCAGAGCCGCCCTGGGCGCAACCGGCCAGCAGCAGCGCCAGCCCGATCACTGAATTTGCGAACACCTGCTTCATCGCGCACTCCCCCGGCTTGGTGCGCTACCCGTGCCAGCCGATCGGCGGCGTGTCCAGGGGGGTCGTCGTCACAACATTGCCAGTGCCGATGGTGAACAGTGCATAGGGATGCACGGCTGTGGGATCGTGCAGCAGGATCGCCGGGGCGGCGCCGGCCTCGCCGACGCTGAGGCTGGAGGACGGTGAGGGAGTGGCCAGCAGATCGTCGTGCAGCACGCTGGCACCATGCATCAGCCAGGCATGCAGGCCGCCGGTGGCGTCACGCAGCAGCAGGTCGGCGCATCCATCCTGGTCGAGGTCGGTGGCGGCGATGAACTGCATGCCGGTGGAACCCGGCAGCGCTGCCATGCTGGCGGTGGCGCCGTCGAGCAGATACAGCGCGCCGCCGGCGGCCTGGCGCAGCAGATCGGTGGTGCCGTCGCCGTTGAAATCGGCGGTGGCGACCGGCATCAGCGAGCCGGCGATGGCGCCGGCCGGCAGCGGGCCGACACCGTCATCGTTGAGAATCTGGCCGCCGGCGAGACTGGCCAGGATCACCCCGGTGGACGGCGAATGCAGTTGCACCAGGAAGTTCTCGTCCGGCTCGGCGGTGGTGTCGCCGCGGACCTCGATGGTCAGGGTCTGGGCGGCCACGCCGGGCAGGAACGTGAGCGTGCCGCCGGGGGCCGCGCCGCCGGCGAAATCGGAGACCGAAGCACTGTTGCCCGGCATCCCGGAGACCCGCCAGCCGATGCTGTCGCTGCCGGTGAGGTCGCCGCTGCGGGTGACCGTGAAGGTGAACGGGGTGACGCCGGCATTGCCCTCCTGCTTCACCGCGTCCAGGGCTGCGATGCTGAAGCCGGCATCGTCGTTCAACACCTCGGCCGCCGCGCTGGCGGTGATCAGGCCGGCGCCGTCGCTGGGAGTGGCGAGCCGGACCGTGAACCACTCATCCGGCTCCACCAGCGTGTCGCCGGCGATATTGACGGTGATGGTCCGGCTGGTCTGCCCGGCGGTGAAGGCGAGCGTGCCGGACGGGGCGATGCCGCCGGCCAGGTCGCCCAGGCTGATCGAATGCGGGCCGAGCCCACTGGTGAACCAGGCGACGCTGCCGGCGCCCGAGGTATCGCCGATGCGGGTGACGGTGAAGCTGAACGGGGTGATGCCGCCGTCGCCCTCGGCCAGCGCCGGCGTGTCGGCGGCGATGGTGTAGCCGGTGTCGTCGTTGCGGATGGTCGCCTCGGCGCTGCCGGTGACGATGCTGCTGCCGGCGCTGGGGCGGCTGAGCAGGACGCGGAAGTTTTCATCGGCCTCGGCGAGCGTGTCGCCCTGGACGTTGACGGTGATGGTCTGGCTGGTCTGGCCCGGGCCGAAACTCAGCGTGCCGGCGGGGGCGATGCCGCCGGCGAAATCGCTCGGGCTGGCGGAGCTGGTGCTGGCGCCGATCGTCACCCAGACGACGCTGGCGGAACCGTCGGCAATGCCCAGCCGGCTGACGGTGAAGGTGAATGGGGTGACGCCGGCATTGCCCTCGGCGAGGCTTGGGGTGTCGGCGACGATGGCGAAGCCGCTGTCGTCGTTGAGGATCATGCCGACAGCCGCGCCCTGCGCGGTGCCGGCCGAGGGGTTGCTGAGTTGCACGCGGAACGCCTCGTCGGGCTCGACGCTGGTGTCGCCGGCGACATAGAGGGTGATCGCCTGGCTGGTCTGGCCCGACGCGAAGGTCAGGCGGCCGGCGAGCGGACTGCCACGGACGAAATCCGCCGCCGAAGCGCCCCCCCGGCGTGCCGCTGGCGGCCCAGTCGACGCTGTCGGTGCCGGTGGTGAGGCCGCTGCGGCTGACGGTGAAGATGAACGGCGTGCTGCCGCTGTTGCCTTCCGGGCGGCTGGCGTCGGTGGCGGCGATGCTGAAGGCGAGGTCGTCGTTGAGGATGGTGCCGGTGGCGCTGCCCTGGGCGATCGTGCCGCCCTGCGGCGCCGATAGCAGCACGCGGAAGCTCTCATCCGGTTCGGCCAGCGTGTCGCCGGCCACCGCGATGGTGAGGATCGCGCTGGCCTGGCCGGGAGCGAAGCTGATGCTGCCGGCGAGCGGGGCGCCGGCGGGGAAATCCGGGATTCCGGCAGAGTTGGCTGCGACGCCGGTCACCACCCAGGCGACGCTGCCGGCGTCGGCGGTGTTGCCGCTGCGGCTGACGGTGAAGGTGAACGGCGTGCTGCCGCTGTCGCCCTCCGGCTTGCTGGCGCTGAGCGGGGCGATCAGCAGGCTGCTGTCGACGGTGACGGCGGCGGCGACCCGCACGCTGGCGGCGCCGTTGCTGTAGCTGGTGAAGCCGTCGGCGGTGCCGGTTTCGGTCCAGATGCTGTCGGCGAAGCTGAGCCGGTCGCCGGGATCGCCGGTGATTTCCAGGGTGCCGCTGTCCGAGGCGGCCAGCACACTCGCGGCGCTCAGCACCAGGCGGTTGTCGCCGCTGCCGGCGAGGGCGATCACCTCGATGCCTTGCACCTGGCCCGGCGCCAGGGCGCTGAGGTCGAGCGTGCGGCCGGCGCCGGCGAGCGCCAGGGTGTCG
>JBEPTZ010000148.1:0-10071 GCA_041691815.1 Rhodospirillales bacterium
CCCCGATGCCTTACCGCCTTCTCAAACTGGCTGACTATCCTGGGTAAGCAGGAAATTGAATGGGCCAATTTAACGAATGACATTAACACACTCAGGATAAAGCGAAATGATGTTGTGCACTCCGAGTGGCAAATTTCTGGAACTCAACATCTTTCGATCAAACGGAAAGCCAAGCATGGAAAACCTATCACTAATTTTGGATTCATAGATACCGATTCGGTTTTCGCTCTTGCAGATGAAATCAATTCCCTCTGTCCACGTTTAGCCACATTTGGAACGAGGTTGAGCATCGAAGCTAGACCGATCCTTAGGGATCATAATATTGCTCGCACTCGATCCGGCCCTCCGATTCTGACAACTCCACCTCCGCAGAAAGACAAACCTCCAAAAACACGCCCACTTTCATCCGCTCAAAAGAGAAACACACCCTCTAATCCGAAGAACGATTAGCGGTGGGCGCTCGCCAAATCCGCCCGGGCAGCGATCCCGCGTACGCGGGCGATCAGCGCAAGCTACGCAACCAAACAGAAACGCTTCCTCACTTCCCCATCCTTCCGAGAAAATCCAACTGCCAGCGCATCTCCTCCACCGCCAGCGGAAACGCCCCGCCCGGGCTGGCGCGCAGGGCCACCGCTGGCGACAGCCGTGCCAGCAGCACCTGCACCGGCCCGGCGACCTGCATCGAGAAGCCGGCCTTCCACACCAGGCTCACCAGCCCCTTGGCGCTGCGCAGGCTGGCGGCGCGTTCCACCACGCTCACCGACACATCGGCGGCCACCGCCAGCAGGGCGGTGGTGATGGTGGTTTCGCCGCGATGCACGGCGGCCAGCAGGGCGGCCTCGTCCAGCCGGTCGTCGGCGTAGAGTTCCTGGGCGTCGAGCAGCGCCTGGTTGGGGTCGGGCGGCAGTGCGGCGGCGGTGGCGGTGGGTTTCAGCCGCAGCGCCAGGCGGTCGCGCAGTTCGGCGGCGATGGTGGGCGCGAGGTCGGCACGGTTGGTCAGTTCGTCGAGCAGTTGGGTGGTGACGATCTCCGCCAGCGCGCTGGCGGCGCGCGGCGACAGCACCGGCCGGCGGACCAGCGGCGCGTGCCAGGCCTCGTGGTCGGCGGCGCGGTCGATCAGCATGTCGAGCGTGGTTTCGCGGATCGCCGCCGAGGGGTTCTCCAGCAGCGCGGTGATCGCGGCGGTGTCGGCGGTGGCGGCCACCGCGTCGCACACCGCCTCGGGCAGCCCGGCGCGGCGGGCGACGGCAGCGGCGGTGGCCAGGTTGGGCGCCTGGGCGATCAGCGCCAGCAGGTCGTCCTGGGTGAGCAGCGGCGACAGCCGGATCACCGGCTCGCTGACCACCAGCAGGGCGTCATGGGCGAGGCGCAGGATCAGCGCGCGCGGCGCGTTGGGCATGTCCTTCAGCACGTCGGTGATGGCGCCGCGGACGCGCGCCGCCTCGTCCTCCACCAGCAGGGTGAGGGTCTCCAGCGCCTGCTGGCGCAGCCGGTCGCGCGCGCCGCAGGCCAGGCTCGGCACCAGTTGCGACAGCTTGCGGGCCAGCAGGGTGCGCACCCGTTCGTCGCTGTCCTGGGCCAACAGCCGGTCCACCTGGGTTGGCGCGGCGCAGTTCATCGCCACTGCGGCGCGCACGGTGAGGTCGGGGTCGCCGGCCAGTTCCAGCAGCACGTCCGGCGGCGTGGTGGGGGCGGCACCCTGACGCACCCGGTCGCGGGCGTCGCGGCTGGTGGGCAGCAGGGCGGCGCTCATGCCCCCCGCTCCGGGCGGGAGACGTGCCATTGGCCGCGGCCGTTGCGCTTGACGTGATACATCGCCTGGTCGGCGCGGGTGATGATGTCCTCCAGCGCCTCGCCGCGGCCGGGCCAGCGGGTGGCGATGCCGATCGACATGCCGAGCACCAGGCCGGTGCCCTCGGCGGTTTCGGCCAAGGCACCGGGGGTGGCGACGCGCAGTTGTTCGGCGCGTTCGGCGGCGGCCAGTTCGTCGGCGCCGTCGAGCCAGAGGGCGAATTCGTCGCCACCGAGCCGGGCCACCAGATCGGCCGGGCGGACGGTGGCGCGCAGCAGGGCGGCGACCAGCACCAGCGCCTCGTCGCCCATGTCGTGCCCGGCGGCGTCGTTCAGCGCCTTGAACTGGTCGAGATCGACGAAGATCAGCGTGCCGGGCCGCTCGTCGCGCTCCAGCCGATCGATGCGCCGGCCGACCTCCTCCATGAAGGCGCGGCGGTTGAGCAGGCCGGTCAGCGGGTCGGTGCGGGCCTGACGGGCCATCTCGCGCTGGATCGATTCGTGTTCCAGGATCACCTGGATGATGCCGGTGGTGGAGGCGACCAGACGCTGGTCGTCGGCATCCCAGGCGCGGCCGCCGGGCAGCCGCCACAGCGCCAGGCCGGCCTGCTCGCCGAAGCGGGTCTGGCTGGGGCAGACCAGCACCGAGCGGCCATCCGGCGCCGGGCCGAATGCCGGTTCGCCGTCGCAGGCTTCCAGCAGGGTGAGGGCGGCGTGCAGCACCTGCGGCGGCGGCGCGCCGATCTGGTGCAGCATGGTGGCGTGGGCACCGTCGCCCAGCAGGTCGACCAGGATGCAGCCTTCGGCGCCGAGGGCGGTCATCAGCGCATCCAGGGCGGCCTGCATCATGCGCGGCGCCAGCACCTCCTGGCGCATGCGCCACAGGATATGGTCGATCACCTCGGCGCGGCGCAGGGCGGTGGCCATCCCGGCGTCGAAGCCGTCCTGCTCGGTGAGGTCCTGGGCGATGCCGCGGGCGCCGACGATGCGGCCGGCTTCGTCGAGCAGCGGGGCGGCGGCGAATGACAGGCAGCGCAGCGCGCCATCGGCCCGTTTCAGCCAGGCCCGGCGATGACGCACGGCGGTGGTCGGGCGGAACGGGTTGGCGCCGCCGGACGCCAGGTCGGCCAGCAGCAGTTCGGCCGGCTGGCCGAGCAGGGTGGCGGCGTTCCAGCCCAGCGGGGTGTCGGGGTAGAGGAACACGAAGCGGTCCCAGGCGTCGGTCTCGAACGCCAGGTCGGCGCCCATGGTGGCGAGGTCGCGCCAGCGGTGGCGGCTTTCCAGCAGCGCCGAGCGCAGGCAGCTTCCCTGCGAGGGCGGGAGGGTGGCCGCCGGCTCCACCATGGTCACAACCGACTCCATCGCTGCCTCGCTCATCGTCGGCGGTGCCCCTCGCTGTCCGGTGTATTGCGCCGCAGAATGATGAAGGGACGGTTACGATCCGGATCGCGCCAGCATGAATTGACACTGGCAGCCGCCCTGCGCATGGTCCGGCGCGTGCCAGGAGAGCCAGCCAGATGACCGATGCGAACCTTCGTCAGACCATCGAGGCGCTGTGGGAGCGCCGCGACAGCGTCTCCTCGAAAACCGGCGGCGCCGACCGGGCGGCGGTGGATGCGGCGCTGGCGGCACTGGAATCGGGCGAGCAGCGAGCGGTGGAGCCGACGCCGTCCGGCTGGGTGGTCAACGAGTGGCTGAAGAAGGCGGTGCTGCTGTCGTTCCGGCTGTATGACTCGGTGCCGATGCCGGGCGCCGGCGGGGCGCCGGTGTTCGACAAGGTGCCGATGAAGTTTGCCGGCTGGGGGGCCGAGGAGTTTCAGAAGGCCGGCTTTCGCGCCGTGCCGGGGGCGGTGGTGCGGCGCAGCGCCTATATCGCGCCGGGCGTGGTGCTGATGCCAAGCTTCGTCAATGTCGGCGCCTATGTCGGCGCCGGCACCATGGTGGATACCTGGGCGACGGTGGGGAGCTGCGCCCAGATCGGCAAGAACTGCCATCTGTCCGGCGGCGTCGGCATCGGCGGCGTGCTGGAGCCGTTGCAGGCCACCCCGGTGGTGATCGAGGACGACTGCTTCATCGGCGCCCGCTCCGAAGTGGTGGAGGGGGTGATCGTCGAGCGCGGCTCGGTGCTGTCGATGGGGGTGTTCATCAGCGCCACCACAAGGGTGATCGACCGGGCCAGCGGCGAGGTGCATATGGGCCGGGTGCCGGCCTATTCGGTGGTGGTGCCGGGCAGCATGCCGGGGCCGGTCGGCACGCCGTCGCTGTATTGCGCGGTGATCGTCAAGACCGTCGATGCCCGCACCCGGGCGAAGACCTCGATCAACGACCTGCTGCGGGATTGAGGCGCGCTTGAGCATGATTGTATCGAGGCGCGCTTGAGCACGACTTCCGTAAACCAGCCGGCCGACCCGGTGCCGCTCGCCCAGGCGCTGCTGCGCTGTGCCTCGGTGACGCCGGCCGACGCCGGCGCGCAGGGCGTGCTGGCCGACGCGCTGGCGCAACTCGGCTTCAGCGTCACCCGGCTGCGGTTCGGCGAGATCGAGAATCTCTACGCAAGGCTGGGCACCGAGGCCCCGCATATCTGCTTCGCCGGCCACACCGACGTGGTGCCGGAAGGAGCGGCGGACTGGACCGCCGGCCCGTTCGCCGGCGAAATCCGCGACGAGGTGCTGTACGGCCGCGGCGCCTGCGACATGAAGGGCGCCATCGCCGCGTTCGTGGCGGGGGTGGAAGACCATCTGCGCGGCGAACCGCCAAAAGGTTCGATCAGCCTGCTGATCACCGGCGACGAGGAAGGCCCGGCGATCGACGGCACCGTGCGGGTGCTGGACTGGATGCGCGAGCATGGCGAGATCCCGGATTTCTGCCTGGTCGGCGAACCGACCAACCCGGCGGCGCTCGGCGACATGATCAAGATCGGCCGCCGCGGCAGCCTCAACGCGGTACTCACCGTGCACGGTGTGCAGGGCCACGCCGCCTATCCGCAGCGTGCCGACAACCCGATCCACCGGCTGATCCGCATCCTGTCCGACCTCACCGCCCAGCCGCTCGACGCCGGCAGCGACTGGTTCGAGCCCTCCACCCTGCAGATCACCAGCGTCGATGTCGGCAACAAGGCGACCAACGTCACCCCGGCCAGCGCGGTGGCGATGCTGAACATCCGCTTCAACGACCTGCATACCGGCGCCAAACTGGCGGAAATGCTGCGCACCACAGCCGCCCGCCACGCCCCGCAGGTGGACGTCGCCATCTCGATCAGCGGCGAGAGCTTCCTCACCCGGCCCGGCGCGATGGTCGACACCCTGCAGGCGGCGATCGCCGAGGCCACCGGCCGCACCCCGAAGCTGGACACCGGCGGCGGCACCTCGGACGCCCGCTTCATCACCCAACTCTGCCCGGTGGCCGAGTTCGGCCTGGTCGGCACCACCATGCACCAGGTCGACGAACGCGTGCCGGTGGCCGAACTGCGCGCTCTCGCCGGCATCTACCGCGCGGTGCTCGACAAATTCCTGGCATGAGGAAAGCGGGGCCATGAGCGGCATGCGCCCGTCGACGCGCAGCGGTGTCACCCGCGGCATCCTGCGCATCGGCACCTTCAAGGCCGACGGCATCGGCGAATTCACCGCCACCAAGCAGGGCTTCCTCAACAGCCTGGCGCCGCTGCTGGCGCTGCCGGTGGTCGGCGGCCTGATCATGCTGAGCCGCGGCCACGTCGCCGAAGCGCTGGCCTCGGTGCTGGCCAACCTGGTGATCCTGCTGGCCCCGCCGGTCGCCGCCCACGCCATCGCCCGGCTGTGGCGGCGCGAGGCGCTGTGGCTGCGCTACGCCGTCGCCTATAACTGGTGCCAGTGGGCGGTCGCCGTGGCGCTGCTGCTGGCGATGATCGCCGGCAGCATCCTGGTCGCCCTCGGCCTGCCCGACATGGCGGTGGCACAACTGGCGATGCTGGCGCTGGCCGGCTACGGCATCGCGCTCAACTGGTTCCTGGCCCGCACCGCGCTGGAGCTGTCCGGCGGCCGGGCGGCGCTGTTCATCTTCATGGTCTGGCTGGCCGCGATGGTGCTGATCATGGTGCCGGTGATCCTGACCGCAATGCAGTCCGGCGCCGATTTCGCCGGACTGCCGGCATGATCGAGGCGCTCACCGGCCTGCACGCCGTCTGGCTGCTGGCGTGCGGCCGCAGCGACGGCGTCGCCCGTCTGGCCCCGCCGCCGCAACAGGCGCTCGGCATGGCGGCGCGCAGTTTCTGGGCGATGCCGCTCTGCCTGCCGGCGTTCCTCTGCCTGCACCTGATCACCTGGCTGCAGACCGGCCTCGGCGCCTCCCCCGCCCAGGACTTCGCCCGCGATCTGGCCGGCTTCGGCGTCGGCTGGCTGGCCTTCGCGGTGATCACCCACCGCCTCGCCGGCCGCCTCGGCCGCACCGCCCACTGGCCGCTGTTCATCACCGTGTGGAACTGGTGCAACCTGCTGCAATACCTGATGCTGGTGGGCGCCGCCCTGCCGGCGCTGCTCGGCCTGCCGGACGTGGTGGTGCAGACCGCCTGGCTGGTGGCGGTCGGCTGGGCGCTGTGGCTGGAATGGTTCGCCGCCCGCGTCACCCTGGCGGTCCCGCCGCTACTGGCCGCCGCCGTGGTGCTGCTCGACATCACCATCGGCCTGCTGCTGGTCACCTTCGGCAGTTAAACCTCCGAACGCCCCCTGCCCTACTTCTTATCGGCGTAGCTCTTCGCCATCCCCTCGCCCGGATCGGCCTGCGGCCCGTACGGCATGATCGGATAGCGCAGCCCGGCCTTGCCCAGCCCGATCAGCCCAGTCACCGCGCGCGCCAGATCGGCCGGCGGCAGCGCCATCAACATCTCGTCATCCGCCACCCCGCCATAGCGCCGCTCGGCATAGCACGGGATCGACAGGCTGACGCTCTGGGTCTTCAGCGCATGCCCCCAGCTATCGGCGCAGGCGCTCTCGCCGGTGATCGAGAAATCGTAGCGCCGATAATTCTTCCACTGCAGCCCGTTGACGAACAAAATCATCTGCGCTGGATTGGCATAGAACAGGCAGATATCCGGCGGATCGAGCCTGGCGCTGCGCAACGGCGACACCACCAGCCCGTGATAGCGCCCGGCCGGCACCCGCGGCATCTCCGCCTGGTGTGCGGCGGCAGCTTCACGGTTCTGAAACCAGACTCCCTCGAACTTGCGTCCGGAGAGATACAGCTCGGAAGGCTCGTTGAGGCCGATGATGCCGCCGCAATTGGAAAACCCCGGCACGTTCTCGTGGGTGATGCCCATGGTGAAGCCGGCCAGCCGCGCCTGGGTCACCAGCTGGCAGGTGGTGAACTTGCGCCCCTGCACCGGCCGCCGCAGCCCCGGCACCGCGGCCATCTCGTCCAGGTCCTCGAACAGCTTCATGCCGATCGGCAGCGTGCGCAGCCGCAGCAGGTCGGAGAGCTGGGCGCCGAGTTCGGCGATCCGCTTGCCATCCAGCACCGGCGATGCGGTCTCCAGCGTCGCGGTATCAGGCATCGTCAGGGGCTCCTCTCGCGATATATTGAGCAATCATGTCCCTCGCGGCGCGATGGTGGAAGGTCTATTATCGTCTATTGGAGTCGGGAGGGGCGGATGCCCGCAATCGCGGTAAACGGCACCAGCCTGCATTTCGAGACCGAGGGGCCCGAGGGCGCGCCGGCCGTGGTGCTGTCCAACTCGCTGTCCACCGATCTCAGGATGTGGCAGCCGCAGATGGCAGCGCTGGCCGCCCGCTACCGGGTGCTGCGCTACGACACCCGTGGCCACGGCCGTTCGCCTGCCACCCCCGCGCCGTACCGCATCGAGACCCTGGCCGACGACCTCGCTGGCCTGCTCGACGCGCTGGCGCTCGGCCCGGCGCATGTCGTCGGCCTGTCGCTCGGCGGCATGACGGCACAGCTGCTGGCGATGCGCCGGCCGGAACTGGTGGCCAGCCTCTGCCTGGTGTCCACCACCTGCCGGCCGCCCTTCGGCACCGCCGAGGCCTGGGCGGCGCGCGCCGAGGAGGTCCGCCGCACCGGCGACTACCGCGATGTCGAAGCGCCGATGATCGAGCGCTGGCTGACCCGCCGCTTCCGCCGCGCCGAGCCGGCCGGCACCGCGCTGGTGCGCGAGATGATCCGCAACACCCCGCTCGAGGGCTATGTCGGCTGCTGCACGGCGATCGGCGGGCTGGACGCCTGCGGCAAGCTGGCCGGCTACCAGGGCCCGGTCTGCGTCATCGCCGGCGAGGAAGACCCCGGCACCACGGTCGAGGACGCCCAGCAGATCGTCGCCGGCATCGCCCATGCCGAACTGCACGTGGTGCCGCACGCCCGCCACCTGATGAACTGGGACGCGCGGGAAACCTTCACCCCGCTGCTGCTGAACTGGCTGGCCCGCGCCGCGCCGCAATACTTCCAGCCGGCGGATTCGATTCCGGTAGTGATGTAAGGAAGCAAGGCAGAGTCACCACGGAGACACGAAGACACACCAGGCCCTACAGCCCCATATCCGCCACTCCCTTGGCGATCGCCACCGCCGCCGTCACCAGCAAAGCCGCACCGGCTGCCGGCCGATAAGCGCTGCCGCCGAACCGGCGAAAGCCGATCGCGCCGATCCAGCCGCCGACCATCATCAACGGCAGCCCGCCCACCGCCAGCGCCACCGACGGCCAACCGAGCAGGCCAGAGAAGAACACCATCGGCAGCGCGATCGCCGAGGCAATCGGAAAAAACACCATCAGCGAACTGCGCATCACGGTATGCCGCGGTTCGAAATGCATGAAATACAGAATCGCCGGCGGCCCGGCCATCGCCGCCACCCCGTTGCACACCCCCGACGCGAAGCCGGCCAGCAGCGACAGCCGGGTGCGATGCCGCGGCAGATGCGCGTCGGTCGCTCGCCGGGGCCGCCAGGTGGCAATCACCGCCAGCATCACCACCACCCCCAGCACCAGCCGCACCGTCGGCTGCGGCAGGGCGGCCAGCGCCAGCACCCCCAGCGGCGTGCCGAACAGGCTGCCCGCCACCAGCCCGCCGACCACCCGCCAATCCGCCCGGCGGAACTCCACCACGCAGTCATGCAGCCCGATCGCCGCCTGGATCAGCAGAATCGCCGGCACCACCGCGCGCGGCGGCAGCATCAACGTCGCCAGCGGCACCGAGGCCAGCGCGAAGCCGAACCCGGTAAAGCCGCGCAGCAGGGCGGCAACCAGAATGGCCCCTGCCCCGGCCAGCAGCGCCGCGTCGGAAAAAGCGTCGAGTGCGGTCATCGCCCAGGGTGTCCGCTGCGGCGGGGGGTGGCGTCAACCGGGCAGGCTGTGCGCAGAATGACGGAAAGCGATAAGGAGAAGCCGCAATGGCGTTCAAACTGGTGATGCTGCCGCCGCAGAATGACATCTATCGCGGCTGGGCCGCCCGGCTGGCGGCGGAGCTGCCGCAGGTGCAGGTGGTGGTCGCCGAGGACCACCAGCAGGCGGCAGCGGCGCTGGCCGATGCCGACGGCGCGTTCGGCCGGCTGCCGGAAGATCTGCTGGCGGTGGCCACCAGGCTGCGCTGGCTGCAGGCCAACCAGGCCGCCCCGCCGGCCGGCTTCTACTACCCCGCGATGGAAGCCCACAAGCTGGTGGCGACCAATTTCCGCGAAATCTTCAACGACCATATCGGCGCCCATATCATGGCGTTCGTGCTGAATTTCGCCCGCGGCTTCCACTACTACATCCCGCAGCAGACCCGCCGCGAATGGACCAAGCCGCCCGAGGACGAGGGCGTGGTGGCGCTGCCCGGCGCCACGCTGCTGGTGGTCGGCCTCGGCGGCATCGGCGCCGAGGCGGCGCGGCTGGCGGCGGCGTTCGGCATGGTGGTGCTGGCAACCGACATCAGGCGCACCGTGCCGCCCGAGGGAGTCGCCGAACTGCACCACCCCGATGCGCTCGACAGCCTGCTGCCGCGCGCCGATTTCGTCGTGCTGACGGTGCCGCACACCCCGGCCACCGAGGGCTTCTTCAACCGCGCCAAGTTCCAGCGCATGAAACCCAGCGCCTTCTTCATCAATATCGGCCGCGGCATGACCACCAGGCTCGACGACCTGGTGGCAGCGCTCAGGGCCGGCGAAATCGCCGGCGCCGGCCTCGATGTCTACGAGCAGGAGCCGCTGCCGGCCGAACATCCGCTGTGGACGCTGCCCGGCGTGCTGATGACCCCGCACATGGCCGGCTACGGCCCGCATCTCAACGAGCGCCGCTACGCCATCCTGCGCGACAACTGCCGCGC
>JBEPTZ010000149.1:0-10018 GCA_041691815.1 Rhodospirillales bacterium
CTCGCGACGGTCACTCCGGCGGGCCACTTACCCACCGCTCGCAACCGCCTCAAGCGCACCCAGCGCCTTCAAACATAGTCCACCAGGGGGGGTTATTTTTGGACGCGAAAAGGGGGTCACGGTTGGACGCGATTTGACAGTCATCGACATCTTCGCGCCGACGACGATCAAGCTGCGGATCGAGCTAAAGAAGCGAACGGACGGTCTGCCCTATCCCGGACTGCCCGAGCAGGTGATGGCGGCACTGACGAGGCGCAGGATGCTCGAACGTTCCATCGTCACCTCGTTCCAGCTCGATGTTGTCTGCGCCGCCGCGGCGCATGGGCCGGCACGCGGCCATGTGTATCTGATCTCCCCCGATCTCGAGGAGCGCGAAGGGCTGGACGCGATCATAGGCGTCGCCAATGCGCGCGGCATTCCGATGCTGGCAATACGGCAGAACAGCCTGGACGCGGCCAAGATCGACCGAATCCGGGCGGCCGGTCTGGGCATCGGAGCCTGGGCAGTGAATGAGCTTTCCGCAATGGACCGGATGCTGGCGCTGGGGGTTGACGTATTCACTACCGATCGCCCGGATCTGGCACTTGAACGCGCGAAGGTGATCGGGGCACGGGACCATTAGCGCACGCGGCTGGGCTCCGATGCGCCTATATCGGCCGAGGGCAGATCACGGGGCTGTGGCCTGATGCGGAGGGGACACGTGGCTCGGTTATTCGCTATAGTGTCTCGGTCCTCATAGGTGGACCGGCTGCCGGTTGATACTCACGTCCTCGCGCCGTCGTGGCCCCGCATAGAGAGGGAATAGCCTGACCGGAGCAGCCACACTGATCATATCCTGAGGGTCGGCTCATCCTCGACCGGCGTGATCGCCTCCAGCCCAACTGGGCCAGTTGCCCGGGGCCGGCACTGTCCAATCGGCGGGCGACCCGGTTCACCCTCCCGCTGCTCTGCGGCACTGGGCGTCGGGCCGGGATCGTCTTGAGTCTCTGGAAGCAAACTATGATTCCGGAGAGGCAGCCTTGAGTCGCAGCGGGCGCACATGTGGGCTGTTGAAAGCCCCGCCCGCCACGCGCTTTCCTTGCCAAGCCGTCAATTCTACAGGTCGGATGTCCTGACGCAACCGCGCCTGCCTCAAAGGAGAGACCAATGCCCGAGCTGCGCAACTGGTTTGGCGACCTGGCGTCCGAGCCGGCGAAGATCGTCGGCGCCAGCAGCCCCGGCGAGATCGCCGAAATCCTGCGCGACGCGGCGACATATCCGTCGCCAGTCAGGGCCATCGGGTCCGGCCACTCGGTCACGCCATGCGGCGGCGCCGATGGCGGCACCATCATACAACTCGGCAAAATGTCCGCGATCAAGGAGGTCGGCAAAGACACGTTACGGGTCGAGGCCGGAGCCAAGCATATCGACATGGCCCGGGCCCTGCAACCGCTAGCCAGGCAGTTCTACGTCAACACGGAAATCGGCAGCCTCACCGCAGGCAGCGCGGCCTGTTGCGGCACCAAGGACGCCTCTATGCCCGGCGAGTTCGGCATGGTCGGCTCATACGTCACAGGGGTGCGGATGATCATGCCAGACGGTTCGGACCGCGCGTTCAGCGACGCTGCGGACCCGGACATGATGGAGCTCATCCGCGCCAGCCACGGGACCTTCGGCATCATCCACGAGGTCACGTTCCGCATCGCCGAACTGCGGCATATGAGGGTCTATCACGAGACCTTCATCATCGGCGACTTCCTCGCTCGCCTATTCGACCTCATCGCGCGCAACCATTCGATGATGTACTATATCTTCCCGTTCGAGGACCGCATTACTGTCGAGTTCCGCGTCTACCAGCCCGACCTGTCGCCGGCGCCCAATCGGTCCGGGTGGTTCCTTCGCAATCTGGGGTGGGCAAATCTGGCGCCGCGAGTGGCGCACGCCGACAACTTCCTGCCACCGCCGTTCCGCAACGAACTCCTCACTGCCAGCGACGTTGCCTGGCGGAGCACGCTGGAGCATTTCGTGAGCCAGGATTACACTGTGCCGAGCGACCAGATCATCGCGTATCCCGAAACGTCGGATCTCGGGCGTTACACGTTCAGCTTCTGTGCCTTTCGGGAGGAGCAATTTCCGGCCACGTTAAGGGATTACGTCACCTTCGCGACGGCGTACGATGCCGAGCACGACTACCGCCCCAACATGTCCGCCGTTGGCTACCGCATCGCGAAAGATGAGCGGTCGATGCTGTCATATGCGTTCGACGGTCCGGTTTTCACCATCGATCCGGTTTCAACGGGTGACGAGGGCTGGCGGCCGTTCCTCGCCGCCTACAACGCATTCTGCAGCGATCACGACGGCGCGCCGATGCTCAATCAGACCTTCGGCCTGACCCGCGGCATGGTGGACAAGGCGTTCGGTGCGCGGATCGACGCGGTTCGACAGGCCCGCCGCCGCTGCGATCCCGGCGATCGTCTGCTCAACACCTATCTGCGGGACCTGCTCGGCTAACCTGCTCGCGACATTTTCGGCTCCCTCCGTGCCACGCCGCACAACGCCACAGCCCGCTGATCAGCACGCGACCGATATCAGGGTGTCAGTGGCGTCACAGTGCCTCCAGCGAGACGGCCCGCCCGGTCCGGCAGGCCTCCTCGGCGACCAGGCAGAGCCGCACGGCGCGGCGTGCCTGCGTCGCGTCCAGCGGGCTGACCCCGGCCCTGAAGCCATCGATCGAGCGGCGGAGATGCTCCGTCAGTTCGTAGATTTCGCCAGAATGCGGGAAGGCGAGGTCCTCTGGTGCTTCGGCGCCGCGCCGCAAAAGCGAAAGGCCGGCCACCGGCGTGGTGGTGCGCGCGTCTGCCCCCGACCACCAGGCGCGTAAGGCACCATCGCTGCCGCCGATGTCCAGCGCGCAGTGATGCTCGAAGCCGGAGAGTATCTGTGTGATCGTGAAGAACGCGCCCGAGGCATAGCGTACGGTGGCGCTGAGATTGGCCGGCAGCGTGCCGGTTCCGGCGTCGGCCCGGATCGTCACCGGCTCGCCGTGCGCCGCGAAATACCATAGCAGCAGGTCGAAGAAATGCACCGGCTCCTCCAGGATCCAGGAGCCGACCCGCGTCGCGTCGTGCCGCCAGCCACCGGCCCCGGGACGGAAGGGGCGACGAAACAGCGCGTAGGTCGCCGCCATAGGGAGGCCGATCGCGCCCGAGGCGATCGTCTTGCCGATCATGCCCCATTGGCTCGACGCGCGTAGCTCGTGGGTGACACTGACCAGGCGACCGCTCGATGCCGCGGCGGCGACAATGCGGTCGCAGTCGGCGAGGGTGGTGGCGAGTGGTTTTTCGACCATGACGTGTATACCGGCCGCCAGGGCGGCGAGTGCGTATTCGGCGTGGGCATGGTTCGGTGCCACGATGTCTACCGCCTCCAGATCCAGCGCCAGCAGGGCGTCGCGGTCGCGCAGCACCGGCACAGCGGGATAATCCGCTGCCGCGGCGGCGGCGGACTCGGCCCCGTGGCAGAGGATGCCGGCCAGCGTCACGCCCTCCAGCGTGGCGAGGGCGCGCGCATGGCACCGGCCCCAGGCACCATAGCCAATCAGTCCGACGCGCATGGCTTTTTTCCCCCGACGCAACAATGGCGAAACCGCTTTCATTATGCCAGTGTGATCGGCAACCGGGGGGAGTGGCCTGTGGCGACGCTGACGCTGGCCGGCCTGCGCAAGAGCTTCGGGCCACTAGAGGTGATACCAGGCGTTGACCTCGACGTGGCCGACCGCGAGTTCGTGGTGCTCGTCGGGCCGAGCGGCTGCGGCAAGAGCACCATCCTGCGGATGATTGCAGGGTTGGAACAGGCGAGCGGCGGGTCGATCCTGATCGATGGGGTAGCGGTGGACGATCGCGAACCGAAGGACCGCGACATCGCCATGGTGTTTCAGGACTACGCGCTGTACCCACATCTCACGGTAGCGGAGAATATCGGCTTTGCGCTGCGTTACCGCGGGGTGCGGCGGGCCGAGATCCGCGAGCGGGTGGCGGCGGTGGCAGAGGTGCTCGATATCGGCGCGCTGCTGCAGCGCACGCCGCGCCAGCTCTCCGGCGGGCAGCGCCAACGGGTGGCGATGGGGCGTGCGATCGTGCGCGACCCGAAGATCTTCCTGTTCGACGAGCCGCTCTCCAACCTGGACGCCAAGCTGCGGGTGCAGATGCGCACCGAGCTGAAAAAACTGCGCGCGCGGATGCCGACGACGTCGGTCTATGTGACGCACGACCAGGTGGAGGCGATGACACTGGCGGACCGCATCGTCATTCTCAATCACGGGCGGATCGAGCAGGTGGGTACGCCGGAGGAGGTCTATGAGAGGCCGACGACGGTGTTCGTGGCTGCCTTCATCGGGGCGCCGCCGATGAACCTGCTGCGCGCGGACCGCTCGGGCGGCCAGTTGCGGCTGGCCGATGGCAGCCTGCTCGCCACCCAACCGGCGCCGGCCGGCCCGGTGTGGTGCGGTATTCGGCCGGAGGATGTGATCTGGCTGGCGCCGGAGGACACCCGAGCGGCGACGATCACCGCCGCCGCGCAGGCGGTCGAGCCGCTTGGGGCGGAGACGTTGGTGTCGCTCGATATCGGCGGCACCGATATGGCCGTGCGGCTGCCGCCGCGCAGCGTGCGGCGGGCGGGCGAGACGGTGCGCCTGGCGGTGAACCTGGAGCGGCTGCACCTGTTCGACTGCGAGAGCGGACGGCGCCTGTGAGGGCGCCAGACGCTGTTGGCCTGAGTTAACAAAACAACAACGGAGGAACACGATGAGACGCCGGACATTCCTCGCTGCAAGCATGCTGGCGCCGCTGGCGCGACCGGCCCTGGCGCAGGCGCCGAAGAAGATTTCCTTCTTGACATGGAACATTATCGATACTGCGGACATCATCAATGGCTGGATCGCCGCGTTCAAGGCGACCCGACCGGGGGTGGAGGTGGAATGGCTGGACAAGAAGGGGCCGGACCTGCCGACCTTTTACCAGACGCAACTGGCCGCCGGCTCGCCGCCCGATATCATCAACACCCAGGGCGCGTTGGGGCTGGAATATGCCGGCCAGGGGGCGCTGATGGATATCACCCCGCTGCTGGCGCAGCATCCGGACGTGCGGGCGCGCTTCAACGCCGACTACCTCTCGAATTGGACACTGGACGGCAAGAATTGGATGTTGCCGTTCTATATCAGCAAGACGCTGATGTTCTACAATAAGACGCTGTTCCGCAAGGCCGGGGTCGCGGGGCCGCCGACCAGCTTCGACGAGTTGATGAGTGCGGCCGACAAGATTGGCACCGGCGACCAGAGCGGCTTCATCACGCTGAACTTCGACTGGCTGTACTGGTCGATGTTCCGCATGAACGGCGTCGATCTGCTGTCGCCCGATCTCAAGACGCCGATCTTCAATACCGCCGAAGCGGTCTCGGTCGTTGAGCGACTGGCCAAGGGCACGGCGGGTCAGGCGATCGACAAGATCTCCTGGACCGGGCGCTGGGTGGAACCGCTTGGCGCCTTCGCCTCCGGACGCATCGGGATGCTCAACGCGCATTCGCCCGCCTACTACTATGTTAAGGGTCAGGGCGCCTGGGTAAGCGGGGATACGCTGGGCGCTGTCCAGGGGCCAGGCGGCTGGGCAGTGCCGAACAGCCATGGCCTCGGCATCTCCAAGGGCTCGAAGAACCCAGAGCTGGCCTGGGATTTCCTGACCTTCATCACCTCCAAGGAGCAGATGGTGAAGTTCGCCGGCGTGCGCAAGATACTGTCGGCCAACACCGAACTGGACAAGGAGTTGTTGGCCGGGCTGGAAAAATCCGACCCACTGGCGGCGATCGTGCTGCGCACACAGTTGGCCGATACCGACAAGATGACCGGCAACTGGCGGCTGGGCAACGACAGCCGGGTGAAAGACGCCTTCTATACCGAACTGCAGAACGCGCTGCTCGGGCGCAAATCGGCCAAAGCAGCGCTGGCCGATGCCGAGCGCAAGGTGGCGCGCGAACTGCGGCGCGGATGACGGCACTGGCGCAGCGGCGGCGGATACGGCGGACGGCGCTGATCGTCTGCTTCCTGCTGCCGTCGCTGGCCATCTTCCTGCTCTACCGCATCCTGCCGTTGGGCTGGAATGTGTGGCTGTCGTTCCAGTCCTGGTCGCCACTGCATCCGGCGCATTTCATCGGGCTCGATAATTACGCTGAGATGTGGAGCGACGACGATGTGTTTTGGCAATCGTTGCGCACCACGCTGCTGTTCATGGCTTCGGCACCGATCGCGATTGTGCTTGCGCTGGGGATCGCGCTGCTGGTGAACAGCGATTTGCGCGGGGCAGCGGTGTACCGCACCATCGTGTTCCTGTCCTATCCCCTGATGACCGTGGCCGTGGGGATCATCTGGCGCTGGATGTATGACGAGCGCGGCGGGCTGATCAACTACCTGCTGCGCGAGACCGGATTGATCGACAAGCCGATTCCATTCCTACAGTCGTTCTCCTGGGCGCTGCCGTCGGTCATCGTGGCCGATGTGTGGCAGGTGCTCGGCTTCTACATGATCATCCTGCTGACCGGGCTGCAGGGCGTTCCGCTGCATCTGTACGAGGCGGCGCGGGTGGATGGCGCACCGGCCTGGGCGCAGTTCTGGCGGATCACCCTGCCGATGCTGCGCCCGTCGCTGTTCCTGTGCGCGGTGATCGGTATCCTGAACTCGTTCTCGAGCTTCGACCTGGTGTACGTCATGACCGACGGCGGGCCGGCGCATGCCACCGAACTGCTGGTGACGTGGATCTACAAGACCGGCTTCGGGCAGACGCGGTTCGACTACGCGGCGGCGCTTACCGTGGTGCAGTTCGGCCTGCTGCTGGTGCTGACCTTCCTGGCTCACATCGCATCGGGCGGCAACGCGGGGGCCGAGAAATGAAAGCGACAGCGCTGCGGCATATGCTGATGCGCCATGCGGTGATGCTGGTGGTGTGCGCCGCCATGCTGGTGCCGTTCTACTGGGTGGTGAAAACGGCGCTGACCGGGGAAAACATCTACGAGTATCCTCCACATCTGCTGCCGAAGGACCCGCATCTCTTCAACTTCGTCGATGTGTGGTACCTGATTCCGTTCCCGCGCTACCTGCTCAACAGCGTCATCGTCGCGGTGCTGGCGGTGCTGGGCAACGTGGTGTTCAACGCCATGGCAGGCTACGCGCTGATCATGCCATTCCTCGGCCGGCGGGCGATCCAGTTGCTGCTGTTGGCCTGCATGCTGGTGCCGTTCCAGGCCACCATCATCCCGGCCTATCTTATCACCGCGCGGCTGGGGCTGCTCAACAGCTATCTCGGCCTGGCGTTGCCGCTGCTGTCGACCATCGTGTGCATCTTCATCTTCAAAGCGAGCTTCGAGGCGATACCGCGCACGTTGATCGACGCGGCGCGCATGGATGGGCTGGGGGATGTTCGGATCCTGCTTCGGGTGATGCTGCCGCTTTCCAAGCCGGCGGTGGCGACCAACGTGATCCTCAGCTTCATCTGGTCGTGGAACAACTTCCTGTGGCCGCTGCTGATCACGCGCGATGTGCAGATGCAGACGCTGCCGCTGGGACTGGCGCGGTTCCTCTCCTATATCGAGGACACTACCGGTGCGCTGTATGCCTTCGTGGTCATGGTGCTGGTGCCGGGCCTTGCCGTGTTCCTGCTGGCGCAGAAGGATTTCATCCGCGGTCTGACGGCCGGCGCGTCCAAGGGCTAGGCGTATGCGTGGATGGATCACCAGCCGCTTCATGCTTATCGCGCTGGTGCTGGCGCTGCTCGTGGGGGCATGGAACCTCTATGTCGCCGCGCACGCGCATGGCATGGTGACTGGGCAGGTGGTGGACGCGACGGGGCGGCCGGTTGCAGGTGCCGTGGTGCACATGTTCGGCCGCGACTTCGTCAGCGAACAGGAGCGTGGGCATGTGCTGAGCGACAGCAACGGCGGCTTCCGCTTCGATAGCAACGCCTCGCATGTGGTACAACTGCAGGCCGAAAAGGCCGGGCAGAAGTCACCGCGGATGACGATCCGCCTGTGGTTTCGCGCCCAGGACGTCGATCTCATGAAGCCTCTGGTGCTGCGCTGAAAGCATCGCCCTGCACCAACTTCTGGATGATTGCGCTTGTATCGCTGGCGGCGCGGCGGGAGGATCGCAGCGCGAGCAGCGGAGGGTGGCATGGCCGAGATCAAGCGCAATGTGATGCTGGTGACGGTGGACCAGTGGCCGGGCTGGCTGCTGGGCTGCGCCGGGCATCCGGTGCTGCAGACGCCGACGCTGGACCAGCTGGCCCGCAACGGGGTGCACTACACCCGCGCCTATTCGGAATCGCCGATCTGCATTCCGGCGCGCCGCACGCTGATGACCGGAACCAGCACGCGCACCCATGGCGACCGGGTGTTCGGCACCACCACGCCGTGGCCGCACCAACTGGTGTCGCTGCCGCAGGCGTTCCGCAACGCGGGCTACCAGGCGCAGAGCGTCGGCAAGCTGCATGTGTTTCCGCCGCGCGACCGGATCGGTTTCGACGACGCGCTGCTCGGCGAGGAGGGCCGGCCGCATCTGGGGACGATCGACGACTACGAGATGTTCCTGGCGGATCGCGGGCATGTCGGGCAGCCGTTTGCCGGCGGCATGAACAATAACGGCTACATGCACCGGCCCTGGCACCTGCCGGAGGAGACCCATGCGACCAACTGGGCGACCCAGGCGATGTGCCGGGTGATCAAGCGGCGCGACCCGACTCGGCCGAGCTTCTGGTATCTGTCGTACACCCATCCGCACCCGCCGCTGACCCCGCTGTCGGTCTACATGGAGCATTACCGCGCCTTCACCCCGCCGCCGGCACTGTGGGCGCCGTGGTGCGAGGATGCCGCGACGCTGCCGTTTCCGTTGCAGATGGCGCGGAATTTCTGGCGCATGCTGCCGCCCGAGGCGCTGGCCGAGATGCGGCGGGCGTTCTACGCGCTGTGCACGCATATCGACCATCAGTTGCGCCTGGTGCTCGGCACGCTGCGCGAGGAGGGGCTGCTGGACGATATGGTGATCATGTTTACCGCCGACCACGGCGAGATGCTTGGCGATTTCGGGCTCTATGCCAAGCGGATGCACTACGAGGGCGCCAGCCGGGTGCCGATGATCCTGATGGGGGCGGCGGGCGACGCGCGCACGCCGCCGGGGACAAAGGACGGGCGGCTGGTCGGGCTGGCCGATGTGATGCCGACGCTGCTGGAACTCGCCGGCGTGGCGGTGTCGGACAGCGTCGAGGGGATATCGGCGGCCGGCGCGGCGCGGCACGACGTGCTGTATGGCGATTGCCTGGATAATAACGGCGCGACCCGGATGATCCATGACGGGCGGCACAAGATGATCTGGTATCCCGCCGGCAACCGGCTGCAGCTATTTGATTTACAAGAGGACCCGTGCGAACTGCGCGACCTGGCCGGCGACGCGGCCTATCGCCAGGTGCGCGCCAGGCTGACCGAGGCGCTGTGCGCGCGGCTGTGGGGCATCGATGTAGAGGCCGGCTGGATGCGCGACGGCATGCTGCTCGGCCACGATCCGGGGCCGTATGTGGCGCGGCCCGACCGCTCCTGGTCGGGCCAGCGCGGCTTGCATTTCCCGGCGCCACCGCAACTGGCGCAGGACAGGATGGTGGGGTTTCCGCAGTAGGCGGGCTCTGCTCGATGTCGTCGCGGGCGTATACAGATGCGGCGAGCGGCGACCCAACACGCTCAAGCACAACCTTCCTACAGTAGATCCTCGCCATCGATTCGGATATCTCGCGCCACGGCGATGACTTGTTCGATCTCTACCTCGCCACACCGACTGATCCCATGAGCCGCCATCACGCCCAGAGAGTGTTCGTTCCCAGTTCCTATCCCTACACCATTCGCCTTCTGGGCAACCGCTCTCTCCTCGGGGAGGCGTATCCATCCGCGGAGCGCCGTGGTGCGTATGTTTCAGGCTGCGGCGGCGGTGGTGACTGGCTTCGTCCAGTTCCAC
>JBEPTZ010000150.1:0-9905 GCA_041691815.1 Rhodospirillales bacterium
CATATATCAGCGCCGGCGCGACCGACTTCAGCGTGTGGTCGCGGATGTCGTCCCACAGGCGCAGCAGGTACTCGCAGTCGCGTCTGATCTCGGGCTTGGGACGGTTGGCCCCGGCGGTACGGACGATCAGGCCCATCCCCCTGGGGATTGCCAGTTCGGCCATGATCTCCTTTAGCCGCCGACGATCGGACGCCGAGGTGATCTTGCGCGAGATGCCGCCGCCGCGCGGCGAATTCGGCATCAGCACGCAGAACCGGCCGGCCAGCGAGATATAGGTGGTCAGCGCCGCACCCTTGGTGCCGCGCTCCTCCTTGACCACCTGGATCAGCATGATCTGGCGGCGGCGGATCACCTCCTGGATGCGGTAGTTGCGCAGGAAGCGGGCGGTGCGGCGCTGGCGCTCGGCTTCGGCGCCATTGCCGTCATCGGAGTCGCTGTCGTTGTCGCCGCCGATGTCCTCGGGCGGCTGGGTGTCGGCGTCGGGCGCGCTGAGCTGAGAGACGGCGGATAGGCCGTGCTCGTCGGACCCGGTGATGGCCGTTTCGCTGCCCTCCGCCTCGCCGGTCTCCGCCTCGCCGGTCTCCGCCAGCAATTCGCCGAAGCTGGTGGCGCCAAACCGCGTCTCGTCGGCCGCCGCCGCGGCCCCGTTCTCGTCATGGCCGTTGTCGTCCTGGCCGTTCTCGTCCTGGCCATTTTCCTCCTGGCCATTTTCCTCCTGGCCGTTGTCCTGCCCGCCATTGGCGAACTGGCCGTTGTCGTCCTGCTCGTCGTGCTCGTCGTGCTCCGGGCCGGCTTCGCCGTGCAGCATCTCCGGCGCCGCCATTGGCGCGGCGGCGGCCGGGGTGGGCGCCAGGCCCATCTCGACGTCGACCGCCTCCTCCTCGGCGCGGGCGTCCTCGGCCTGCATTGCCAGCAGCCGCTGCCGGTCGGCGACCGGGATCTGGTAATAATCGGGGTGGATTTCGCCGAACGCGAGGAAGCCGTGACGGCCGCCGCCATATTCGACGAACGCCGCCTGCAGCGACGGCTCTACCCGCACCACCTTGGCGAGGTAGATATTGCCCTTGAGTTGTTTCTTGGTGGAGGTCTCGACGTCGAAATCTTCGAGCCGGTTACCGTCCAGCACCACCACGCGGGTTTCTTCCGCGTGGGTGGCATCGATCAGCATGCGCTTGGTCATTCAGTCCTGAACTCCGATGCGCCGCCGGACCGCGCGCCATCCAGGCGCGGCGGTGGCGGGGGAAAAGGCTTGCATGGAGGGGCGGCTGGACCGACGACAGAGGCAACAGGAAGCGAAGCATGGCCGATGATGGCCCGGCCCAGGCTTGGCCAGCACATCTGGCAACCCCCGGCATTCCGCACCGATCGGGCGGACTTGCTGGTTGGTTGCGCAGCGCGGCTGGCGTCATCAGGCCCTGTGATCTGTGTCGGGCGCGCCGATCAAGGCGCCGCCCCGGTTGAACTCGTTGCCGGCCGCGGTCAGGCGGTCCCCGCCGCCACGCCGCCCGGCCGCGCTGTTGCGGTGTCTGGCGAAGATGGCCCGCCGGCGCGCTCCTTGCGGGCGCAGCCGGCATCCGGCGCGGGCGGCGGCGCGGCGGCAGCGCAATCGGGCGCTGCCTCGGCGCAACACCGAAGCGGAGCCGATCATGCCGCAAACCCGCCGCCGCCGCAAGCCACGCATTTGCCGCCGACCGTGGCGGACGCATTGGCAGGCCGCGACAATCTTGCCACACCTGGAGTATGAATCGATTTTCATCAACGACAAGCGTGCGATCGTGAAAGCGATGTGTTAACTTTGCCGCTTGATCGCTGGCCTGGGAGAGTTAAAAAATGTTGACCCGACGCATCTTCTTGGGCGCGGGGGTCGCGGTGAGCTTTCTGCTTCCCGATCACCCGACGCTGGCCGCCCAGCGCCCGGTGCCGCATCGCGGCCCGACCCAACCCAACGCCAAGCCGCTGGTCATCCTCGACCCCGGCCATGGCGGCAAGGACCCCGGCGCGATCGGGGTGTCCGGCACCTACGAAAAAGTGATCGCGCTGGCCACCGCCGGCGAGCTGCAGCGGCTACTGTCGCGCGCCGGCCAATACCGCGTCGACCTCACCCGCACCCGCGACGTCTTCATCCCGCTGGAGGAGCGGGTGCGGATCGCCCAGCGCAAGGGGGCGGCGCTGTTCGTCTCGATGCACGCCGATGCGCTGACCGACCACAGCGTGCGCGGCGCCAGCGTCTACACCCTGGCCGGCACCGCGTCCGACGCGCAGACCGCCGCCCTGGCGCAGCGCGAGAATTCGGCCGACCGCTTCGGCGGCCCCAGCTACCGCAACGCGCCGCCGGAAGTGGCGCGGATTCTCGCCAGCCTGGTACAACGGGAAACCCGGGTCGGCTCGGCCCGCATGGCCAACAGCGTGGTCGCCTCGCTGGGCCAGGAAGTGCCGCTGCTGAGCAATCCGGCCCGCCACGCCGGCTTCGTGGTGCTGAAGGCCGCCGACATCCCCAGCGTGTTGGTCGAGATGGGCTTCATGTCCAACCCGGCCGACGAGGCGGCCTTGCGCAAGCGCGCGCACCGGGTGAAGGTGGCGATTGCGATGAAGCAGGCAGTGGACGCCTATTTCCAGCACGCCTGATTTTCGCCTTCCCCGCCTTCCATATGCGCGACAGGGCTGCTGCGAGAGTGTTTCGGCGGTCCTGCTACTTGGTGTAATGGACCGCGCATGAGCGATACCCCGCCCCCGATTCACGGACCCTCGACTCCCGGACACCTGACCGCCGGCGAACGCCTGGCGCCGCCCGACCGCAGCCGCGCCGCGTCCGGCGGCGGCACGCGGCCGCGGCCGCCGAAAACCCCGCGGCCGAAGCGCCGGATGGGCTGGTTCCGCCGCCTGGTCGGCCTGCTGGTCGGCCTGCTGATGCTCGGCAGCGTGGTCGCCGGCGTGGGTGGTTATATCGCATACGTAAAATTCAGCGCCGGGCTGCCCGACTATGACGGGCTGATACATTACCAGCCCCGTACCATGAGCCGGGTCTACACCAGCGACGACCAGCTGCTCGCCGAACTGGCCACCGAACGGCGCATTTTTGTCCCCGCCAGCGCGATCCCGACCATGGTGAAGCAGGCCTTCATCTCCGCCGAGGACCAGAATTTCTACACCCATGTTGGTGTCGACCCGCTGGCCATCATCCGCGCCGGCGTCACCGACCTGATGCATTACGGCCAGGGCCGCCGCCCGGTCGGCGCCTCGACCATCACCCAGCAGGTCGCCAAGAACATGCTGCTGGACAACTCGGTGTCGATCGCCCGCAAGGTCCGCGAGGCGCTGCTGGCGATGCGCATCGAGCGCAGCCTGAGCAAGCCGCGCATCCTGGAGCTGTATCTCAACGAGATCTATCTCGGCCTGCAATCCTACGGCGTCGCCTCCGCCGCCCAGGCCTATTTCAACAAGTCGCTCGACCAGTTGACCCTGCCGCAGGCGGCGTTCCTGGCCGCGTTGCCGAAGGCGCCGAACAATTACAACCCGTTCCGCTTCCCCGATGCGGCGCGCGACCGGCGCAATTTCGTGCTCGACCGCATGGCCGAGGATGGCGCCATCACCCGCGCCCAGGCCGACGCCGCCAAGGCCACCCCGCTCGACCCGGCGCCGTTCAGCCGGCCGCCGACCCTGCCGGGTGCCGACTACTTCACCGAGGAGGTCCGCCGCGAACTGGTCGCCAAGTTCGGCGCCGACCAGACCACCCAGGGCGGACTGGTGGTGCACACCTCGCTCGACCCCAGGCTGCAAGCCGCCGCCGACAAGGCATTGCATGACGGGCTGATGGCCTATGACCGCCGGATGGGCGGCTGGCGCGGGCCGGTGAAGCAACTGGCGCTCGGCGCCGATCTCCGCCGCGGCTGGGCCGACGCACTGGCCAAGCTCGACGATCCGCCCGGCATGCTGCCCGGCTGGCAACTCGCGGTGGTGCTGGAAGCCGGCGACCGCGAGGCCAAACTGGGTGTGCTGGAGCCCGCCGCCAGCCCGACCGCCGCGGCGAAACCGGCGGTGCTGCCGATGCTGATGGCCGACCTCACCTGGGCCCGCCCGGCCGGCAAGAACCAGGAGCTCGGCCCCACCCCGCGCCGCACCGGCGACGTGTTCAAGCCCGGCGACGTGGTGATGGTCGAGCCGATCGCCGCCGCGCCGGCCGCCGGCAAAAGCGCGGCCCAGCCGGCCCGGCTGGAACTGCGGCAGATCCCCAAGGTGGAGGGCGCCCTGGTCTCGATCGACACCCGCACCGGGCGGGTGCTGGCGCTGGCCGGCGGCTGGAGTTTCCAGTTGAGTCAGTTCGACCGCGCCACCCAGGCACAGCGCCAGCCCGGCTCCAGCTTCAAGCCGATGGTCTACCTGGCCGCCATGCAGGCCGGCATCTCGCCGTCGCAGCGCTTCCTCGATGCGCCGTTCGTGGTCGATCTCGGGGCGGCCGGCAAATGGCGGCCGGGCAATTACGAGCACACCTTCAACGGCCCGACTCCGGTGCGCATCGCGCTGGAGAAGTCGCTCAACCTGGTCACCATCCGCATCGCCAACAAGATCGGCATGGACGCGGTGAAAAAAGTCGCCGTTGCCTTCCATGTGGTCGAGGACATGCCGCTGGTGCTGCCGGCCTCGCTCGGCGCGGTCAGCACCACGGTGCTGCGCCAGGCCGGCGCCTACGCGGCGCTGGCCGAAGGTGGGCTGGAAGTGCGCCCGACGCTGATCGACAGCGTACAGGACCGCAACGGCCGCATCCTGTGGCGCGCGCCGGGGCCGAAATGCGACGGTTGCGACGACCCCAGCCGGCTGCCGCAGCTGACTGATCAGCGCCAGCGCATCGCCGACGCCGCCAGCGTGTTCCAGGTGGTGACGATGATGCACGGGGTGATGACCCGCGGCACCGGCGCCAAGGTGAACCAGGGCCTCGGGCACGAACTCGCCGGCAAGACCGGCACCACCCAGGATTTTACCGATAACTGGTTCTGCGGCTTCGCGCCCGATATCGCCACTGCCGTTTGGGTGGGCTTCGACAACCCCTCCAGTCTGGGCGACAACCAGGATGGCGCCAGGAATGCCGGGCCGATCTGGCATAATTTCATGGAAGCGGCGCTGAAGGGCCGGCCCGACCTGAAATTCGTGCCGCCGCCCGGCGTCACCATGGCGCAATGGGACAGCGGCAGCGGCATGGTCACCGATGCCTTCAAGCCAGGCCAGGTGCCCGGCGCGTCGTCGGCGGTGGTCGGCGTCGCCGCCAGTACCGCGGACACCGAGGGCGCCAGCACCGCGCTGCCGGCAACCGCCTCCGCCGGGGTCGACAGCGGTCTGGGCGGGCTTTATTAAGCCGGCCGAATTGGGAATCACGTTATGTCCGCGGAATCCGACGCCCTCAACGAGCAGATCAAGCAGTCAGTGGCGCTGCTGAGGAGGCATCTTTGACTGGGATGTTGCCCTCGGCCGCCTCGACGAACTGAACAACCGCGCCGAAGACCCCGCGCTGTGGAACGACGCCGCCGCCGCGCAGACGCTGATGCGCGAGCGCAACCGCATCGCCTCGGGCGTCGAGGGCGTGCAGATGCTGGAGCGCGAGGTCGCCGACACGGTAGAACTGATCGGCATGGCCGAGGCCGAGGGCGACGAGGCGATGGTGGCCGACGGCATGGCGGCGTTGCGTAAGCTCGCCACCGAGGCCAAGCGGCGGGAGATCGAGAGCCTGCTGTCCGGCGAGGCCGACGGCAACGACTGCTACATGGAAATCAACGCCGGCGCCGGCGGCACCGAGGCGCAGGACTGGGCCGAGATGCTGCTGCGGATGTACACCCGCTGGGCCGAGCAGCACGGCTACAAGGTGCAGTTGATGGAAGCCAGCGAGGGCGAACAGGCCGGACTGAAATCGGTCACCCTGCAGGTGACCGGCGCCAACGCCTATGGCTGGCTGAAAACCGAGGCCGGGGTGCATCGCCTGGTGCGCATCTCGCCGTTCGATTCCGCCGCCCGCCGGCAGACCAGCTTCGCCAGCGTCTGGGTCTATCCGGTGGTCGATGACACCATCAACATCGAGATCGACCCCTCCGACCTCAAGGTGGACACCTACCGCGCCTCGGGCGCCGGCGGGCAGCACGTCAACAAGACCGAATCCGCCATCCGCATCACCCACATGCCGACCGGCATCGTCGTCGCCTGCCAGACCGACCGCAGCCAGCACCGCAACCGCGCCACCGCGATGGAAATGCTGCGTGCCCGCATGTACGAGGCCGAGTTGCAACGCCGCGAAGCCGCCTCCAACGCCACCGAGGCGGCCAAGACCGAGATCGGCTGGGGGCACCAGATCCGCAGCTACGTGCTGGCGCCGTACCAGCTGGTGAAGGACCTGCGCACCGGGGTGGAAAAAGGCAACCCCGACGCGGTGCTGGATGGCGGGCTGGACGATTTCATGGCGGCGTCGCTGGCTGCCCGCGTCGGCGCCACGCGTAGTGAGGCGAGTGCGCAAGCGCAGTAAGAAAGTTTTCTTTTTGTGAACAAAAAGAAACAAAAAAACTTTCTGTCTATTGTAATGGAAGGGTTCTTCGCCTCGTCGCTATAGCAAGGCAAATAAAAGTTGTTATAGCTTCCCAAGCAGATTCCCGGGAACAGGCCTGTCGGCGAGACTGCGAACAAAGAAATATTTTTCGCTTCCAAATTCACCCGCAGCCTTTCAGCGTAGCCAGCTATCTGCGTCCATCCGAGGGGTACCTGAGCCGTTACATAACAGCGTAATTTACTTTGGATGGCCGAATGGTTACGCTACCCTCCAGTCAAGGTCGCAATGGGATTTGAAAAGATTCCTCCGGGAGTGACAATGAGCAGCGCGAACGGCGACCGACCCGAAGTTCCGACCGCTTTGACCGCCCCTGAAGTGCAATCACTGATCGCTGAAGCTCGGAAAAGCGTTCACGATGAGATTTTGACCAAGTTCGCGCGATGGGTGGTAGCCGGAAGTGTCATCCTGCTGGGTTTAGCGGCGCTGGGCGCCTGGGTTGTCATCAAGCCGTGGATCAAAGATGCAGTGGGCGGTGTACCCAACGGGGCTGTCGTGGCATTCGACCTGGCTTATGGGTGCCCACCTAACTGGAAACCATTCACTACCGCGAGCGGCCGAACAATAATCGGCGCAAGACGAAGCTCCACAGAGAAAGACGATGGAATTATAAAGGATCGGGATATTAAGCAGCGAGGTGGGCGCGCTAGAATTAAACTCCAAACGAAGGACCTGCCCCCGTTTTCATTATCGTTCTCCTATGAGACAATCCTGGAGGTGGGCGACAAACCAGCGCCGGTGGTCAGGGGAATATCTTCCAGCGGCGGCCACAACAGTGTCACTCTCACGTTTCCCGCTTCAGGGCAGCAGTCAATAGATATGGCGATGCCCTATGTGGCGCTCTTTTATTGCAGAAAAGATGGGGCCTGACCGCGTAACTGCCCAGGTAGTTTGCCGGAAACGGACCTGTAGGCGAGTTTGTGACGAGCAAACGTCGTCGTCGCCAAATTCGCCCACAGCCCTCGGCTGTAACCGCCTGGCCGCGTCCGCGAAAGGGCTACCTGGGCAGTCACTTCTCGCTCCAAAAAAAGGAGTCTGCCTCCCTTACGGGAACAGCCCCCGCGTCCGCTTGGCATCGCGCACCTTCTCCACCCCGATCGCCATTGCCGCGGTGCGGGTGGAGACCTTGTCGCGGGTGGAGCGGTCCATCACCTGGGTGAAGGCGCGGTCCAGGATCAGGTTCAGCCGGTTGCGCACCTCGTCTTCCGACCAGAAGAACTGTTGCAGGTCCTGCACCCATTCGAAGTAGCTGACGATCACGCCGCCGGAGTTGCACAGGATGTCCGGGATCACGAAGATTTCCGGCCGTTGCTCCAGCACCCGGTCGGCGTCCGGCGTGGTCGGGCCGTTGGCGCCTTCGGCCAGCACCCGGCATTGCAGCTTGGCCGCCACCTCCGGGGTGATGATGCGCTCCATCGCCGCCGGCACCAGCAGGTCGCAGCGTTGCACCAGCAACTCCATCGGGTCGAATTTCGCCTCGCTGGAGTAGCCAGCCAACACGCCGCCGTGGCTGGCGGTGTGGGCGACCAGGGCTGCCACATCCAGCCCCTTGGGGTCGTAGTAGCAGGCGGTATGGTCGCTGACGCCGATGATCTTCATGCCGCGCTCCACCGCGGTGATCGCCGCCACCGAGCCGACATTGCCGAAGCCCTGCACGATGGCCGTGGCGCCGGATACGGCGATGCCTTGCAGCCCCAGCGCGCGTTCGGCCAGGTGGATCACCCCGCGCCCGGTGGCCTCACGCCGGCCGACGGTGCCGCCGGTGGCGACCGGCTTGCCGGTGACGATCTCGGTGACGGTGCGGCCCTGATACATCGAGTAGGTGTCCATGAACCAGGCCATCACCTGCTCGTTGGTGCCCATGTCGGGCGCCATCACGTCGATATGCGGGCCGACGAACGGGATCATCTCCTGCATATAGCGGCGCGACAGCGTCTCAAGCTCGCGCAGCGACAGCGTGTGCGGGTCGACGGTGATGCCGCCCTTGGCGCCGCCATAGGGCAGGCCGGCCAGCGCGCATTTCCAGCTCATCCAGATCGCCAGCGCGCTGACTTCGCCGATATCGACGCTGGCGGCGAAGCGGGTGCCGCCCTTGGTCGGGCCGAGGGTGAGGTGGTGCTGCACCCGGTAGCCCTGGAACACCGCGGTGGTGCCGTCGTCGCGGTGGATCGGGCAGGAGACGGTGATCGCGCGCTTGGGGTAGAGCAGCCGGGGCCGTTCATCGGCGGCTATTTCCAGGTAGTCGGCGATCAGCTCGAACTGCTGGCGCGCCATGTCGAACACTGGGCCGGTGTAGATGCTCATGGTACTTCCCCTTCACCGGCTCTGCGACCGGCGATGCTCAGCCTAGCGCGCCAGTGCCCCGCCATCCACCGGCAGCTCGACCCCGGTAATGAAATTGGCTTCATCGGAGGCCAGGAACAGCGCTGCGTTGGCGACATCCCAGGCGGTGCCCATCTTGCCGCGCAACGGCACCCGCGCGTCGCGCTCGGCGGCAACCTCGGCGCGGCTGCGGTTGGAGTGCCGGGCGCGGGTATCCACCGCCATCGGCGTGTTCATCAGGCCAGGCAGGATGACGTTGGCGCGGATGCCGTGCGCGGCGTTATGGATCGCCACCTGGCGGGTGAAGGCGATCATTGCCGCCTTGGTCGCCTTGTAGCTGACATAGGGGTAGTTCTCGTAGGCGGCGACCGAGGAGATGGTCAGGATCACCCCGGATTTCTGCGCCAGCATCACCGGCAGCACATGCTTCACCGCTACGATGCAGCCGCGCAGGTTGATGGTGCAGATGTTGTCGAACGCCGCCTCGCTGAAGCTGGCCAGCGGCGAATCCCCGCCGCCCAGGCTGACGCCGACATTGTAATGCAGCACGTCCACCCGCCCCCAGCGCGCCATCGCGGCGTCGACGCAGGCTTTCATCGAGGCTTCGCTGGCCACCTCGCCGTGGAACGCCAGCGCGTCGCCGCCGGCCAGCTTGGCGGTTTCCTCGGCGCTGGCCAGGTCGCGGTCGACCAGCAGCAGTCTGGCGCCTTCCTGGGCGAAGCGGATCGCGGTGGCGCGGCCGTTGCCCATGCCCTCACCGGGGCTTTGCCCGGCACCGATGATGATGGCCACCTTGTCTTTCAGGCGCATGCCGTCTCCTACCGCGTCTTGTTGGCGGCAGCAGACCACTCATGCCCGGATCGTGCAACGCGGCGGCGGGTTGCGGGGACCTTCCAGCTTGTGGCGAAACGATAGGGAAGTCTTCTTTTTGTGAACAAAAAGAAGCAAAAAAACTTTATTCACTTTGACGCGGGGGGTGGTTTGGCCTCGGGGCTGCGCGGAT
>JBEPTZ010000151.1:0-9719 GCA_041691815.1 Rhodospirillales bacterium
CTATTGCAGCCTGCCGCGCAGCACGTCGTTGACCAGCGCCGGGTTGCCCTTGCCGGCCATCGCCTTCATCACCTGCCCGACAAAGAAGCCGAACAGCTTGTCCTTGCCGGACTTGTATTCGGCCACCTTGTCCGCGTTGGCCGCCAGCACCGCCTCCACCGCGGCATCGATCGCGCCGCTATCGGTCACCTGCCGCAGCCCGCGCGCATCGACGATGGCCGCTGCCGATTCGCCGCTCTCCAGCATCGCCTCGAACACCTCCTTGGCGATCTTGCCGTTGATGGTGGCGTCGGCGATCAGGTCGAGCAGCCCGCCCAGCGCCTCGGCGGAGACCGGCGGGTCTTCGATGCTGTGGCCCAGCCGATTCAGCGCGGCAAAGTAGTCGCCGGTCAGCCAGTTGGCCGCCTGCTTGGCGTCACGCCCCCGCGCCAGCGTCTCGTAGAACACCGCCGTGGCCTGCTCGGCCACCAGCACCGCGGCGTCATACGGCGACAACCCGTACTCGGTGATGAACCGGGCACGCTTGGCGTCCGGCAGTTCCGGCAGCGCCGCACGCAGTTCGTCCACCCAGCCCTGCTCCAGCACCAGCGGCAGCAGGTCGGGATCGGGAAAATAGCGGTAGTCGTGCGCGTCCTCCTTGGAGCGCATCGAGCGGGTTTCACCCTTGTTGGGATCAAACAGCCTGGTCTCCTGCTCGACGGTGCCGCCACCCTCCCACACCTGGATCTGCCGCAGCGCCTCCGCCTCGATCGCCTGCATCACGAAGCGCACCGAGTTGACGTTCTTCACCTCGCAGCGGGTGCGATACCCCTCGCCGGGCTTGCGCACCGAAACATTGACGTCCGCCCGCAGCGACCCCTCCTCCATGTTGCCGTCGCAGGTGCCGAGATAGCGCAGGATGCTGCGCAGCTTGCGCACATAGGCGCCGGCCTCCTCCGGGCTGCGCAGATCGGGTTCGCTGACGATCTCCATCAGCGCCACCCCGGCGCGGTTGAGGTCGATGAAGCTGCGGCTGGGGTCCTGGTCGTGCAGCGATTTGCCGGCATCCTGCTCGACATGCAGCCGGGTCACCCCGATCTGCCGCGTGCTGCCATCGGCCAGCTCGATCTCGATCACCCCCGTGCCGACAATCGGCTGCTCGTACTGGCTGATCTGGTAGCCGTTCGGCAGGTCGGCATAGAAGTAGTTCTTGCGGTCGAACCGGCTGCGCAGGTTGATCTGCGCATTCAGCCCCAGCCCGGTGCGCACCGCCTGGCGGATGCACTCGCCATTGACCACCGGCAGCATGCCGGGAAAGCCGGCGTCAACGAAACTCACCTGGCTGTTCGGGCTGGCCCCGAAGCCGGTGGCGGCGCCGCTGAACAGCTTGGACTGGCTGATGATCTGGGCATGCACCTCAAGGCCGATCACGACCTCCCAGGCGCCGCTGGAGCCTTCGATGGCGTAGGTCATCGCCCTATGCTCCCGCCAGCATGCCGGGCCGCGCGGAAAACCCGGCGGCGCGTTCCAGCGCGGCACCCACCGCGAACACCGTCTCCTCGTCGAAATGCCGCCCCAGCACCTGCAGCCCGAGCGGCAGGCCCTGCGCGTCCAGCCCGGCAGGCACCGATAGCCCAGGGCTACCCGACATGTTGGCCGGCACGGTGAAAATATCGTTCAGATACATGGTGATCGGGTCGTTCATGCGCTCGCCCTGGGCGAACGCGGCGGTCGGTGCAGTCGGCGTGACCAGCGCGTCCACCTTCTGAAACACCTCGGTGAAATCCCTCAAAATCAGCGCCCTCACCTTCTGCGCGCGCAGGTAATAGGCGTCGTAATAGCCGGCCGACAGCACATACGTGCCGATCAGCACCCGCCGCTTCACCTCATCGCCAAACCCCTCGCCGCGGGTCTTCTCGTACAGCTCGATCAGGTCGCGCCCCTCGCTGCGCGCGCCGAACCGCACCCCGTCATAGCGCGCCAGATTGGAGGAAGCCTCGGCCGGGGCGACGATATAGTAAGTCGCCAGTCCGTATTTGGTGTGCGGCAAGGAGACATCGACGATTTCCGCCCCCTCGGCGCGCAACCAGTCCAGCCCCTGGCTCCACAGCGCCTCGATCTCCGGCGCCATGCCGTCGCTGCGGTATTCGCGCGGCACGCCGATCCGCAGCCCCTTCACGCCACGGGCGCAGGCGGCAGCGAAATCCGGCACCGCCACATCGGCGCTGGTCGAATCCTTGGCATCGAACCCGGCCATCGAGCCGAGCATGATGGCGCAATCCTCCACCGTGCGGGCCAGCGGCCCGGCCTGGTCGAGCGACGAGGCAAACGCCACCACCCCCCAGCGCGAGCAGCGGCCATAGGTCGGCTTGATCCCGGCGATGCCGCAGAACGCCGCCGGCTGGCGGATCGAGCCGCCGGTATCGGTCGCCGTCGCCCCCAGCGCCAGCCGCCCGGCCACCGCCGCCGCCGAGCCGCCGGAGGAGCCGCCCGGCACCAGCGCCCGATTGTCGCCGCGCCGGGTCCAGGGATTGGTGACCGCACCATAGGCCGAGGTCATGTTCGACGACCCCATGGCAAACTCGTCGAGATTGGCCTTGCCGAGAAACACCGCGCCGTCGCGCAGCAGGTTGGCGGTGACGGTGCTCTCATAGGGCGGAATGAACGGCGCCAGGATGCGGCTGCCGGCGGTGGTGCGCACCCCCTTGGTGCAGAACAGATCCTTGATCGCCAGCGGGATGCCGGTGAGATTGCCATGCTCGCCACGCCCCAGCGCGGCATCGGCGGCATCGGCCTGGGCCAGCGCCGCCGCGCCGGTCACCGTGATGAAGGCGTTCAACTTCGGGTTCAGCACCGCGATGGCGTCGAGGAACGCCTGGGTCAACTCCCGCGACGAGAACCGGCCGGCGCGCAGCCCGGCGCGGGCCTCGGCCAAGGTAAGGTCGGTCAGCATCATTCGACCACCTTTGGCACGGTGTAGAACGCGCCCTCGCGGTCCGGCGCATTGGCCAGCACCTGCTCGGCGATGCCGCCATCGGTAACCAGATCGGCACGCAACCGCTGCGCCATACCGTGGGTGCCGCCGGCCATCGGCGTAACCCCATCGACATTCACCTCATTCAACTGCTCGATCCAGCCGAGGATGGAGTTAAGCTCCGCGCCGATCTGCTCGACCTGCCCGTCATCCAGCCGGATGCGGGCGAGCCTGGCGATACGGCGGACGGTCGCGGGATCGAGCGACATGGGATTTCCTTGGCTGAGACGCGGGCGCGGACCATAACCGCGCCCATGCCCCTGTTCAACATGATGCAGTTGCGCGCCCACCTCACCCAAGGCCAGCGCCTGCTCGGACTCGACCCCGGCAGCCGGGTGATCGGCGTGGCGCTGTCCGATGTCTCCCTGCTGCTGGCCAGCCCGCACGCCAGCCTGAAGCGCGGCAAGCTGGCCGCCAACGCCGCCCAGATCGCCGCGATCGCCCAACGCCAGAACGCCGCCGGCCTGGTGGTCGGCCTGCCGCTGTCGCTGGATGGCAGCGCCGGCCCGGCCGCCCAGGCGGCGCGCGACTGGACGCATGCGCTGTCGGCGGCGACCGGCCTGCCGGCGGCGCTGTGGGACGAGCGGCTGTCCTCGGCGGCGGTGAACCGTTTCCTGATCGAGGAGGCCGACATGACCCGCAAGCGGCGCGCCGAAGTGGTCGACCGGATGGCCGCCGCCTACATGCTGCAAGGCGCGCTGGACGCCAGCCGGGGCGTAGTGGGAAGCTGACCGCAAACAGCGGAGACGACCATGAGCACCCTGGCGATCAGCAATATCCGGCCGATGGGCGGCGTTTCCACCTCGATTCTGATCGAAAATGGCCGGATTTCGACCATTGGCGGCGCGATTCCGCCCGGTTTTCCGACCCTGGACGGCGGCGGCCGGCTGGCGATTCCCGGCCTGGTGGAGGCGCACGCGCATCTCGACAAGACGCTGTGGGGGATGCCGTGGTACCGCAACGAGGTCGGCCCACGGCTGATCGACAAGATCGACAACGAGCGCGCCGCCAAGCGCAGCCTGGGCATCGACCCGGCGCGGCAATCGGCACGGCAGGTGGCGCTGTCCGCCGGGCATGGCACCACGCACATACGCACGCATGTCGACGTCGACACCGATGGCGGCATGGCCGGCATCGAAGGGGTGATGGCGACCCGCGCGGCACTGGCCGATGTGGTGGACATGCAGATCGTCGCCTTCCCGCAATCCGGGCTGCTGGTGCGGCCGGGCACGATGGAACTGATGGAACAGGCGATGCGACTCGGCGCCGATGTGGTTGGCGGGCTGGACCCGTGTGCCATCGACCGTGACCCGAAAGGCCATCTGGACGCGATTTTCGCGCTGGCGCAGCGCTACGGGCGCGGCGTCGACATCCATCTGCACGAGAGCGGCGAGATGGGGGCGTTCTCCATGGAACTGATCATCGAGCGTGCCCAGGCGCTGGGAATGCGCCGTAACGTGGTGATCAGCCACGCTTTTTGCCTTGGCATGCCCGATCCGGCAGCGGTGGCGCGGCTGGTCGACGCGCTGGCCGAGGCGGAGATCGCGGTGATGACCACCGGCACCCCGTCGCGCCCGGTGCCGCCGCTGCTGGCGCTGCGCGAGGCCGGCGTGGTGGTGGGGTCGGGCTCGGACGGCATCCGCGACACCTGGGGGCCGTACGGCAATGCCGACATGCTGGAGCGGGCGATGTTCCTCGGCATGCGCAATAATCTGCGCCGCGACGACCAGGTGGAGCAGGCGCTGGATGTCTGCACCCATGGCGGTGCCGCGATGATGGGGGTGACCGACTATGGTCTGCGGCCCGGCTGCCCGGCCGATATGGTGCTGCTGCCGGGCGCCTGCCTCACCGAGGCGGTGGTGAGCCGGCCGCGCGACCGCATAGTGCTGAAGCGCGGAAAAATCATCGCCGAAGCGGGTACTGCGGTATTCACAACGCTTTAGTGCGCCTTGTGTGACGACAAATTAGCATTATTTGACAGGGAACGTTAACTTTTGTTGGCGTAAAGTGCGATGGTCGGTTGCCCGATCGCACAGGGCCGACGCCACTGCCAGGATTCCCGTCATGACCCGCCTGTCCAGCCTTGCCCTGCATGCCCGCCAGCGCCGCCCGGTGCAGCGCACCGACCGGTTGCCGGTTACCCTGGCGGCGCCGATCGTGCTGGCCTTGTCGCTGCTGTGCTGGCTGGCGGTGTGGCAGGTGGCGCGGCTGGTGTTCTGACCGCGCCGCCTGCCGCATGCCTCAGCCGCGCTGGATCAGCTCGATCTTGTAGCCGTCCGGGTCCTCGACGAAGGCGATCACCGTGGTGCCGAATTTCACCGGGCCCGGCTCGCGGCTGATTTTGGCGCCGGCGGCGCGCATCTTGTCGCAGGCGGCGTAGATATCCGGCAGGCCGATCGCCAGATGCCCGAAGCCGGTGCCGATGTCATATTTATCAACGCCGTAGTTGTAAGTCAGCTCCAGTTCGGTGCTGCCGGGCTGGTCGGCATAGCCCATGAAGGCGAGGGTGTATTTGCCGTCCGGCACGTCGCGCCGGCGCAACTCGGTCATGCCGAACATGTCGCGGTAGAACGCCACCGAACGGTCGAGATCGCCGACCCGCAGCATGGTGTGGAGATAGGACTGAGCCATAACTGTTATCCCTTATAACTAACTGGACGCGCCGGCGATATCCTCATCGGAAAGCCCGAGCAGGAACAGCCCCGCCGCATCTGCCGCCGCCACCGTGGCGGCCCGTTCCGCCAGGATGGTGGCGCCGGCCTGAAACGCAACCCCGCGCAGCCCGGCCGCCGCCCCGCCCTCGATGGTGGCCGGGCCGATGGTCGGCAGGTCGGCGCGGCGGTCCTGGCCGGCCTTCAGCAGCTTCACCAGCACCCCGCCGGGGCCCGGCCGGCGCAGTTCCCCGGCGCGCGCCAGCATGGCGTCGGTGCCCTCCACCGCCTCGACGCACAGCACCAGGCCCTGCTGCACCACGCAGCCCTGGCCGACATCGACAGCGCCCAGCGCACGCGTCACCACGATGGCGCGGGCGATATCGACGGCGGCCTGGGCGTCCGGTGCCGCCCGCGACAGCAGGCCGCGCGGGCCGAGCGCCTCGGTGATGATGTCGTGGGCGCCGAGCACGGTGAACCCCTCCTCGCCGAAAATCCGCACCACCGCCTTCAGCAACCCGTCGTCGCCGGCAAACGCGGCGCGGCCAACCCGGGCGATCATCTTGGCGCCCATCGCGTCCGGCCGCAGGTCGAGCAGTGACGGGCGGCGCACCGGGCCGATCATCACCAGGTCGGTGCAGCCATGGGCGCGCAACTGGGCGAAGATCTGGCCGACCGCGCCGAGCCGGACGATGGCATGCGGGAACGGGGCCAGCAGCACCGGATCGGCAAAGCCCTCCAGACCGAGCAGGAACACTTGGCGCCCGGCGGCCTGCGCCGCCCGCGCCACCTGCGCCGGCAGCACGCCACCGCCGGCCAGGATGCCCAGCTTCGGGCGATCAGGTTCGGTCATCGCGCGGGCGTATCACGCCTCGTCGTCGTCATCGGCATGGATCGCGCTGCGGATCAGACCGCGGCGGCCGGCGCCGGCGATGAAATCGAGCATCTCCGCCACCAGGGCGTTGTGCGGCTCGCTCTGCCGCAGGTTGGCGAGGCGCTCGGCGAACACGCCGGGGCCGTGGAACAGATGCAGGAAGGCGGCGCGCAGGCTGCGGATCTGCGCCTTGTCGTAGCCGCGCCGGCGCAGGCCGATGATGTTCAGGCCGGCCAGCCGGGCGCGATTGCCGATCACGCTGCCGAACGGGATCACGTCGCCCTCGACGCCGGAGACGCCGCCGATCATCGCCGCCCGGCCGATGCGCACGAACTGGTGGATCGCCGCCGCACCGCCGACCACCGCGTTGTCGCCGATCGCCACATGGCCGCCCATCACCACGTTGTTGGCCACCACCACGCCGTTGCCGAGGGTGCAGTCATGCGCGACATGCACCACCGCCATCAGCAGGCAGTCGTCGCCGACCCGGGTGATGCCGCTGCCGGTGACGGTGCCGCGATGGATGGTGCAGTGCTCGCGGATATGAGTGCGAGCGCCGATCTCGCAGCGGGTCGGTTCGCCCTTGTATTTCAGGTCCTGCGGCGCCAGGCCGACGGTGCAGAACGGGAACAGCACCGCCTGCGGCCCGATGCGGGTGACGCCGTCGACCACCACATGGCTCATCAGTTCGGCGCCGGCACCGATGGTCACGGTCGGGCCGACCTGGCACCAGGGGCCGATGCGTGCGCCGTCTTCGATCGTGGCGCCTGGCGCCACGATCGCGGTTGGATGGATCAAACTCACTATCGGCTACCTGTCCGCTGCCCGGTCCATAATCATTGCGGTATACGTCGCCTCGGCGACCGAGACACCGTCGACCCGCGCCACGGCGCTGAATTTCCACACATTGCCGCGGCGGCGGTCTTTCTTGATGTGGATGTGCAACTGGTCTCCAGGCACCACCGGGCGGCGGAACTTGGCGGCCTCGACCGACATGAAATAGACCACCCTGCCGCGTGCCTCCGGCCCGAGACTCTCAACCACCAGGACGGCGGCGGTCTGCGCCATGCTCTCGATGATCAGCACGCCGGGCATCACCGGATGGCCGGGGAAATGGCCCTGGAAGAAATTCTCGTTGACCGTGACGTTCTTGATGCCGGTGGCGCTCTCGTTGAGCACCATATCGACCATCCGGTCGATCAGCAGCATCGGGTAGCGATGCGGGATCGCCGCCATGATGCCGGCGATGTCGACGGTGCCGAGCGCGCTGCCGCGGGCGGGCGCGCCGCCGGTGGACTCCGCGGTCGGCGGTGGGTTGGCGCTCGCCGGGGCGGCGCCGTCTGCGTCTGATGTGTTGCCGTTCATACCGCTTCAGCCCGTATCCGCTCCACCATCCGATTCGCCCCCCGGCGTCACGCCGGGCCCGATATCGCCTGCCGGCCGCTCGCCGGCCTCCGTCTTGCCCGCCCGGCGCTGGCTGCGCATCTGCTCGGTCAGGCGGCGCAGTGCGGCAACCTGCTGCAGCATCTCGCGGGCCGGAACGGCCGGGCTGCCGAGATAATCCACCCCAGGCGGCACATCGTTCATAACGCCGGCCTGGGCGCCGATCCTGGTACCCTTGCCGATGCGCAGATGTCCGGCGATACCAGCCTGCCCGGCCAATGTCACGAAATCTTCAAGCACCACCGACCCGGCAACGCCGACCAGGCTGACCAGCACGCAGCAGCGGCCGGTGCGCACGTTGTGCCCGACCTGCACCAGATTGTCGATGCGGGTGCCGGCGCCGATCACCGTGTCCTGCGCCGAGCCGCGATCGACGGTGCTGTTGGCGCCGACCTCGACATCGTCCTCCAAGATCACCCGGCCGAGTTGCGGCACGGTGACGAAGCCGTCCGGCCCCGGCGTGAAGCCGAAGCCCTCCTGGCCGATCCTGGCCCCCGGATAGATATAGACCCGCGCGCCCACCAGCGCATGGCTCAGCGTGGCGTGCGCGCCGATGCGGCAATCCGGCCCCAGCACCACCGCGGCGCCGATCACCGCATGCGGGCCGACGCGGCAACGCGGGCCGATCTCGGCGGCAGCTTCCACCACCGCGAACGGGCCGATTTCGGCACTCGGGTCCACCATGGCGGTCGGATCGACACAGGCCAGCCGATGGATGCCGGGATGCGCCGGCGGCGGCGGATGGAACAGTGCCGCAGTGCGCGCCCAGCCGAGATAGGCCTCCCTGCTGGCCAGCGCGACGCAGCCTGGCGGCGCCCGGTCGGCCAGCGAGGGGTGCAGGATGACCGCCCCGGCCCGGCTCCCCAGCAGCGCCGGCAGATAGCGCCGGTTGTCGAGAAAGCTGACCTGCTCCGGCCCCGCCGCCTGCAGCGGGCCAACCCCGGTCAGCAGCCGCCCGGCGGCATCTTCCGCCAGCCCCTCCGGCAGCGTCGCCCCGGCCGCGGCGGCGATCGCGGCGAGGCTGAACGGGCCGGCGCGCCGGAAGAACCGCTGGTCGCCCGCCTGGGATGGCACATCCGCCATGCGGCGCCCGCCCCGGGCGCTACTTCTTGACAGGGGCGGCAGCCGGCGTCGGCGCGGCCGGCGCGGCCGGCAGCACCACCACCGGCGCGTTGGGCGCGGTCTGCGGCGGCTCCACGCCATCGGCCGGCACCTTGACCGTCGGCAGCAGCTTGTTGAGTTGCTCAAGCACCTCGTCGGTGATGTCGAACTCGTTGACGTTCAGCGCCACCTGGCTGCGATGCAGCACTAGGTTCATGCCGCGGCTGTCCGAGACCTGACGGATGACGCCGATCAGCGTCGCCTGGATCTGGTTGAGCGCGTATTGCGTGGCTTCCTGGATGATCTTGTCGCGCTCACGGAATTTTTTCTGCGCGCTGGTGATCCGCTCCTGCAGCTCGTGGACCTTCTTCTCGACCTGCGCCTGGGACAGCTTGGTGCGCTCGGCGGCCAGCTTCTGCTGCATCTCGCGCCAGCTGCTCTGCTCCTTCTGGGCGTCCTCGTTGAGCTTCTCGCGCCTGGCGCTGAGCACCTTCTCGACCGCCTGGGCGGCGACCGAGCCGCGCATCACCTCCGGCACCCCGATCACCCCGATCACCGCGGCGGGCGGCGAGGCGCCCTTGGGCAGCGCCGGCAGCTCGGGCACCGGCGGCATCGGCAGTTGCGCCACCGGCTGCTC
>JBEPTZ010000152.1:0-9424 GCA_041691815.1 Rhodospirillales bacterium
CTTACCGCCTTCTCAAACTGGCTGACTATCCTGGGTAAGCAGGAAAAGTTTTTTGGTCCTTTTTTTCAAAAAAGGACTGCTTCCTTGCTACCCTGCTGACAAACCACAGGAGCCCACCCGATGCGCGCCGCCATCATGCATGCCGCCCACGAGCCGCTCACCATCGAGGAGGTCCAGGTCGCCAAGCCGAAGCGCCGCGAGGTGCTGGTCCGTACCGCCTTCGCCGGCCTCTGCCACAGCGATCTGCATTTCATGGAGGGCCTGTATCCGCACCCCACGCCGACCATCCTCGGCCATGAATCCGCCGGCGTGGTCGAGCAGGTTGGCGAGGACGTCACCTATCTGAAGCCCGGCGACCATGTCATTTCCTGCCTGTCGGTGTTCTGCGGCACCTGCGACCAGTGCACCACCGGCCACCCCAACCTGTGCAACAACACCGAGGTGAAGCTGGTTGCCGGTGCCGCCCGCCGCTACAGCTGGAAGGGCCAGCCGGTGCACCAGTTCAAGAACCTGTCCTCGTTCGCCGAGCAGATGCTGGTGCACGAGAACGCGCTGGTGAAGGTGGCCGACGACGTGCCGATGGACATCGGCGCTCTGGTCGGCTGCGGCGTGGTCACCGGCGTCGGCGCGGTGTTCAACGCCGCACGGGTCGAGCCCGGCAGCACGGTGGCGGTGATCGGCTGTGGCGGCATCGGCCTGTCGGCGGTGAACGGCGCCGCGGTGGCCGGCGCCAGCCGGGTGATCGCCATCGACACCGTGGCCTCCAAGCTGGAGATCGCCCGCGAGATGGGCGCCACCGACACCATCAACGCCTCCAACGTCGATGCGGTGGAAGCGGTGCGCGACCTTACCGGCGGCGGCGTGCATTACTCCTTCGAGGCGCTCGGCTCCAAGAAAACCGCCGAGCAGAGCTTCGAGATGCTGCGTCCGGGCGGGCTGGCTACCATCATCGGCATGGTGCCGTTCGGCACCAAGATCGAGCTGCACGGCGCCGATTTCCTCAGCGACCGCAAGATCCAGGGCACCTCGATGGGCGGCAACCGCTTCCGGGTGGACATGCCGCGCATGCTGAAGCTGTGGCAGCAGGGCCGCCTGAAGCTCGACCACCTGGTCACCGGCCACATCAAGCTGGAGCAGATCAACGAGGGCTACGCGGCGCTCAAATCCGGCGCGCCGGTGCGCAACATCATCAAGTTCGACACCTGACTCCGACGACCTATCGCAGCCGCGCCCAGCCTGCCGCGTCCAGATGCGCGATCCGCCCGCCGGCGATGGTCGCCACCGGGCGCGGCAGGTCGCCCGAGGCATCCACCAGTACCAGGTCGGCCCGCATCCCCGGCGCGATCACGCCACGATCAGTGAGCCGGGCGGCGGCGGCCGGGTTGGCCGAGATCAGCCCCCAGGCGGCCGGCAGGCTGAGCGTGCCACGCCCGGCCAGGATGAAGGCTGCTTGCAGCAGGCACGGATAATAATAATCCGACGACAGCACCGAGCAGATGCCGGCCTCGGCCAGCCGCGCGGCGGACGCCCAACCGAGATGCGAGCGGCCGCGCACCACGTTCGGGCTGCCCATCACCACCGCGTCGCCGGCAGCCCGGGCGGCGGCGCCGACCTCCTCGGCCATCGGAAACTCGCAGATGCTGGCGCCAATCGCGCGGAAATGCGTGCGCACCGGGATGGTATCGTCGTCATGGCTGGCCATCGGCAGGCCGGCGGCGCGGGCGGCGGCGGCGATGCGGGCGAGGGCAGCGGGCACCTCGGCTTCGCGCGCGGCCACCTGGTTGGCCAGGGCACGGAAGTCATCCAGCCCCATGCCGGCGCGGTCGCTGTATTTGGCGCCGGTCACCGGGTCCTTCAGCTTCTTCAGGATCGGCGGCGTATGGTCGTTGAACGCCAGCAGATGCACCCGCCCGGCGGCAATATCGGCCAGTGCCGTCTCCAGCGCGTCCAGGTTGTAGGCCTCCCAGCGCAGATGCACCCGCATGTCGCAGGTCCAGCTGCCGGCATCCAGCGCGTCCAGCAAGATGCGCCAGGCGACCAGGCTGCGCAGCCCCGGCTCCCAGGACAGCGTGACGCCGTGGAACGCGGTGGTGATGCCGTTGGCCAGCAACTGCTGCTCGGTCTCGGCCAACGCCAGGCCGGCGGGAAAATCCACCCCCGGCCGCGGCTGCAACTGGCGCTCGAAGGCGTCGCCATGAATATCGATGATCCCCGGCAGCACCAGCAGTCCGGAGCCGTCGAACCCCGCCGCCGGCGCGCTGGAGTCGAGCGCCGCAATCCGCCCATCCTCCAGCAGTAGATCGGCCGGCACGATGTCGCTGCCGACCAGCGCCTGGCCGCCATTAATTCGCAAGGGACGCATCGGGGGGATCCTCAGGGTTCGAACACGATCTGCACGCGCGGCGTAGGGTAGCGGGCGATGCCGAACTCCACCACCACGCCGGCGGCATCGACATTGACATTCTCGGTGATCAGCAGCGGCCGATTGCGCGCCATCTGCAGCAACGCGGCCTCCTGCGGCTGCGGCATCCGCGCGGTCACCCGCGTCACCTGGCGGCGATAATCGGCGATGCCGGCGGCGGCCAGGGCGGCGGTGATGGTCGGCTCGGCGCGCAGATGCGCCAGCAGGCCGGGGATGCGGGCTGCCGGAAAATGATGGCTGCCCAGGCTCACCGGTCTGCCATCGGCCAGCCCCAGTCGCTCCAGCCGGATGATCCGCGTCCCCGCCCGCAGGCCGAGGGCGGCGGCAACCGTGCTGTCGGCCGCCGCCTCGCGCAGATCGAGCAACTGGCCCGAAGGTTCCTTGTTATGCTGCCGCACCCATTCGCTGAACCTGGTGCGCGGGCCGACCGTGTAGTCCAGCACGTCCTCGGCGACGAAGCTGCCGCGGCCCTGCTCGATGCGGATCAGCCCGTTGCGCGACAACTCCTCCAGCGCCCGGCGCACGGTGTGGCGATTGACCGCGAACCGCGCCGCCAGCAGCGCCTCGGTCGGCAGCCGCGCGCCGGGGGCCAGCGTCGCCGCGGCGATCTCCGCTTCCAGCGCATTGGCGATCTGCCGCCACAGCGCGACCCCGTCCGCGCGCGGCGCGGGGTGAAAGCTGTCAGGGGTCATCGCACGTGGCGCTGCGGGCGGGTTGCCATGGCTTGACTGTAGCCGGGTCGTGATCTAGCTGTCTAGACATCTACACAGCGATGGACCGCCGCCCCATGCCCGAGACCTCCCCCGACCCCGCCACCGGCGCGCGCCAGCGCTGGATGGCGGTGCTGGCGCGGGCCAGCGAGAGCCAGTTGCGCGGCTGCCTGGCGGGATTGCCGCCGCTGCCGGAGTTCGTCGTGCTGCGCGGGCCGGAAGCCGGGCTGGTGATGTTGCGCGGCCGCGCCGGCGGCGCCGGGCAGCGCTTCAATATCGGCGAGATGACGGTCACCCGCTGCGCCGTGCGCACCGCCGGCGGGCAGGTCGGCCACGCCTATGTCGCTGGCCGCGATGCCGCGCAGGCCGAACTGGCGGCCCGGCTGGATGCGGCCCTGCAGGACCAGGCGACCCACGACGTGTTGCAGCAGGCGGTCATTACCCCGCTGGCCGCCGCCCAGGCAGCCGCGCGCGAGGAAACCCGCCGCAAGGCTGCGGCAACGCGAGTGCAGTTCTTCACCATGGCGACGATGAGGTCGGCATGAGCATCGATCTCCCCGGTCTCGCCGATCCGGTCGCCGGCGCGCAAACCTGCTTCCGCGCCGTGCTGGCGGCGATGGCGACCCCAGGCAGCGTGCATCCGGCAGGGGAGGGGTTGTCGCCGCCCGCCCCGCTCGGCCGCGCGATGGCCGCGGTACTGCTGTCGCTGGTCGACGGCGACACCACCCTGGCGCTCGAAGGCGACTGTGCCGCGGCGCGCGACTGGCTGGTGTTCCATTGCGGCGCGCCGGTGACCGATGCCAGCGCCGATGCCGCCTTCGTCGTGGCGCATACCCTGCCGGACCTGGCGACGCTGCGCACCGGCAGCGACGAAGCGCCCGAGGACGCCGCGACCCTGCTGCTGGAAGTCACCGCCTTCGGTGCGGGCCAAACCCTGCTGCTGTCCGGTCCCGGCCTGAAGGCGCCCGCCGAATTCCAGGTCGCCGGCCTGCCAGCGGATTTCGCCGCCGCCTGGGCACGCAACCACGCGCTGTTCCCACGCGGCGTCGACATCATCCTGTGCGCCGGCGCCCGTCTGGCGGCGCTGCCGCGCAGCCTGCGCATCGTCGAAGGAGCGGCCTGATGGCCTATGTTGCAGTCAAGGGGGGCGAGCGGGCGATCGACAACGCCCATGCCTGGCTCGGCGAAGCCCGGCGCGGCGACCCCAACGTCGCCGAAATCGGCACCGACCAGATCGCCAGCCAACTTGGCCGCGCCGTCGACCGGGTGATGGCCGAAGGCTCGCTGTACGATCCCGGCCTCGCCGCCCTGGCGCTGAAACAGGCACAGGGCGACGTGATCGAAGCCGCCTTCCTGGTCCGCGCCTATCGCACCACGCTGCCCCGTTTCGGCTACGCAGCGCCGCTCGACACCGCCGCGATGCTGCTCCGCCGCCGGGTCTCGGCGATCTACAAGGACATCCCCGGCGGCCAGGTGCTCGGCCCGACCTACGACTACACCCACCGCCTACTCGATTTCGCGCTGGAAGTCGGCTTCACCCCGCCCCCGACGCCGCAGATGACGGAAACCGCCGAGGCGATCCCGCCGGTCAACGCGATCCTGGCGCAGGAAGGGCTGGTGGAGGCCGACGCCGCGGACGACAGCGAACCCGGTGACCTCACCCGCACCCCGCTGGCCTTCCCCGCCGGCCGCGACGTGCGGCTGCAAACCCTGGCGCGCGGCGATGAAGGTTTCCTGCTGGCGCTCGGCTATTCCACCCAGCGCGGCTGGGGTGGCTCGCACCCGTTCGTCGGCGAAATCCGCGTCGGTTCGGCCGCCGTCGAGATCACGCCGCCGGAACTCGGCTTCGCAATCGATATCGGCGACGTGGACGTGACCGAATGCCAGATGGTCAACCAGTTCAAGGGCAGCAAAACCGCGCCGCCGCAATTCACCCGCGGCTACGGCCTGGTGTTCGGCCACGCCGAGCGCAAGGCGATGGCGATGTCCCTCGTCGACCGCTCGATGCGTGCCGAGGAACTCGGCGAGGACGTCAAAGCTCCCGCCCAGAACATCGAATTCGTGCTCTACCACGCCGACAATATCGAGGCGACCGGCTTCGTCGAACACCTGAAACTGCCGCATTACGTGGATTTCCAGAGCGAGTTGGAAACCGTCCGCCGCATGCGCCGCGACGCCATGGCAGCGGTGAAGGAGCCGGCGCAATGAAGGGCTACAACTTCGCCTATCTCGACGAGCAGACCAAGCGGATGATCCGCCGCGCGTTGCTGAAGGCGGTCGCCATTCCTGGCCACCAGATCCCGTTCGGCTCGCGCGAGATGCCGCTGCCCTACGGCTGGGGCACCGGCGGCATCCAGGTCACCGCCTCGGTGCTGGGCGAGGCCGACGTGCTGAAGGTGATCGACCAGGGTGCCGACGACACCACCAACGCCGTCTCGATCCGCCGCTTCTTCGCCCGCACCGCCGGCGTCGCCACCACCACCCACACCGAGGACGCGACGGTGATCCAGACCCGCCACCGCATCCCGGAGGCGAAGCTGGGCCACAACCAGATCATCGTCTACCAGGTGCCGCAGCCCGAGCCGCTGTCCAAGCTGGAGCCAAGCCGCGCCGAAACCCGACGCATGCACGCGCTGGCCGAATACGGCGCCATGCACGTCAAACTCTACGAAGACATCACCCGCTACGGCCACGTCGCGATCAGCTACGACTACCCGGTGATGGTGGGCGGCCGCTACCTGATGTCGCCCAGCCCGATCCCTGCCTTCGACAATCCGAAGCTGCACATGATGCCCGCTCTGCAACTCTTCGGCGCCGGCCGCGAAAGCCGCATCTACGCCATCCCGCCCTACACCGCCGTCCACAGCCTGGATTTCGAGGACCACCCGTTCCGCACCACCCGCGCCCCGCACGCCTGCGGCCTGTGCGGTGCAACCAACTCCTACCTCGACGAAGTGGTCACCGACGATCGCGGCGGCCGCCTGTTCTGCTGCTCGGACACCGATTTCTGCGAAACCCGCCGCGACGCCGGCCATGTCGGCGCCACCGAAATGGCCGCGGAGTGAGCCCGATGCGCGAAGACACCCTGCTCTCGGCCCGCGGCCTCTCCCTGCACTTCGGCAACATCCCCGCCCTGGTCGAGGTCGACGCCGATCTCTGGCCCGGCGAGGTGCTGGCCGTGGTCGGCGAATCCGGCTCCGGCAAAACCACCCTGCTCAACGTCCTGTCCGGCCGCATGGCCCCGCACTCCGGCGTCACCTGGTATCGCGCCCCCGACGGCGTGCTGCACGACGTCCACACCATGCCGATGCCCGCCCTGCGCGCCCTGCACCGCTCCGACTGGGGCTTCGTCCAGCAGAACCCGCGGGACAGCCTGCGCATGGGCACCACCGCCGGCGGCAATGTCGGCGAACGCCTGATGGCCCAGGGCAGCCGCCATTACGGCCGCATCCGCGAAGCCGCGATCGACTGGCTGCGTCAGGTGGAAATCGACGAATCCCGCGTCGACGACCTGCCCCGCACCTTCTCCGGCGGCATGCAGCAGCGCCTGCAGATCGCCCGCACCCTGGTCACCAACCCCCGCCTCGTCTTCATGGACGAACCCACCGGCGGGCTGGACGTCTCGGTCCAGGCCCGCCTGCTCGACCTGATCCGCTCGCTGGTCGCCCGCCTCGACATCGCCGTGGTGCTGGTCACCCACGACCTCGCCGTCGCCCGCCTGCTCGCCCACCGCATCATGGTGATGCAGCGCGGCCGCGTCGTCGAAACCGGCCTCACCGACCAGGTGCTCGACGACCCGCAGCACCCCTACACCCAACTCCTGGTAAGCTCGGTGCTGCACGCATGATCATGCTGAAAACCGAAGCCCTGTCGAAGCGCTTCGTCCTCCATTTGCGCGGCGGCCTCACCCTGCCGGTGCTCGATGCCGTCAACCTGCACGTCTCTGCCGGCGAATGCCTCGCACTCGCCGGCCCCTCAGGCGCCGGCAAATCCACCCTGCTGCGCGCCCTCTACGGCAATTACCGCGCCGACTCCGGCCGCATCCTGGTCCGCCACGACGGCCAGCTGGTCGACATCGCCGCCGCCGCCCCGCGTGACGTGGTCCGCGTCCGCCAGCACACCCTCGGCTATGTCAGCCAGTTCCTCCGCGTCGTCCCCCGCGTCCCGGCGCTGGAAGTGGTCGCCGCCGCCGCCCACAACCTCACCCCGGAAGCCGCCCGCGCCCGCGCCGCCGAACTGCTGCTCCGCCTGCACATCCCCGCCCGCATGCACGCACTCCCGCCCGCCACCTTCTCCGGCGGCGAGCAGCAGCGCGTCAACCTCGCCCGCGGCTTCATCGGTGCCCACCCCATCCTGCTGCTCGACGAACCCACCGCCAGCCTGGACTCCGAGCGCGCCGACATCGTGGTGGACATGATCCTCGAAGCGAAGCAGAACGGCACCGCCATCGTCGGCATCTTCCACGATCTGCCGGTGCGCGACCGTATCGCCGACCGCCTCCACACCGTCACGCCCTTGCTGCAGGATGCCGCATGACCGACGCCGCCCCACTCGCCGCCACCACCGCCGAAACCACCCTCACCAACGCCACCCTGATCCTCCCCGGCGCCCTGCTCCCCGGCACAATCGTGCTCCGCGCCGGCCGCATCGCCGAACTCCAGCCCGGCCCCAGCACCGCCCCCGCCGCCCTCGACATGGACGGCGACTACCTGATGCCCGGCGTCGTCGACCTCCACACCGACAACCTCGAACGCCAGGTCCAGCCCCGCAGTTCCGCCCGCTGGCCCTCCCGCTCGGCGATGCTGGCCCACGACGCCCAATGCGCCGCCGCTGGCGTCACCACCGTGTTCGACGCCCTCTGCCTCGGCGACCTCGGCTTCGAGAAAGCCCGCATCAAGACCTTCCACGACGGCGTCGCCGACCTCAACGCCCTCGCCCCCAGCGGCCTGCTGAAAAGCGACCACTTCCTGCACCTGCGCTGCGAACTCCCGGCCGAAGACATGATGGCCCTGCTCGACCCGGTCGCCGACAACCCGCATGTCCGCATGGTCAGCCTGATGGACCACAGCCCCGGCGTCGGCCAATACGCCAGCATCGACGCCTACCGCGCCATGCGCCGCCGCGAAGGCGCCACCGAGGCCTTCATTGAGCGCCGCATCATCGAACTCGCCGAACTCCGCGCCCGCATGCGCGACCCCAACCGCCGCGCCCTGCTCGCCCGCGTCGCCGGCCTCAACGTCCCGCTCGCCAGCCACGACGACCGCACCGAACAGGAAGTCGCCGAAAACCACGCCGACGGCATCCGCATCAGCGAATTCCCCGTCACCATGCTGGCCGCCGCCGCCGCCCGCGCCCGCGGCATGCAGGTCATCGCCGGCGCCCCCAACATCGTCCGCGGCGGCAGCCACTCCGGCAACATCGCCGTCGCCGACCTGGTCCGCGCCGGCACCGTCGACGCCTTCGCGTCGGACTACTACCCCGCCGCCCTCGTCGAAGCCGCCTTCCTCTGCCCCGCCCAAACCGGCATCACCCTGCCCCAGGCCATCGCCCTGGTCACCGCCCACCCCGCCGCCATGGCCCACCTGCCCGATCGCGGCCGCCTCGAACCCGGCCTGCGCGCCGATCTCGTCCGCGTCCGCATCCACCAAGGCCAGGCCATCATCCGCCAGGTCTGGCGCGCCGGCGAGCGCGTCGCCTGATGCCCGCCCGCTACGGCCTCTACTACGCCCCCACCGCCGACGACCCGCTCTGGCAAGCCGGCACCACCTGGCTCGGCCGTGACCCAGAAACCAACGCCCCACGCCCGCAACCGAACCTCCCCAACCTCCCCGCCATCACCGCCGAAGCCGCCAACTACGGCTTCCACGCCACCCTCAAACCCCCGATGGCCCTCCGCCCCGGCCTCGCCTGGCCCGACCTCCTCGCCGCCACCGAATCCGTCGCCGCCACCATCCCCCCCTTCGCCCTGCCAGCCCTCGCCGTCACCGACCTCAGCGGCTTCCTCGCCCTCTGCGAAACCACCCCCAGCGCCCCCCTGCAAGCCGCCGCCGACGCCTGCGTCGCCACCCTAGACCACCTCCGCGCCCCCCCCACCGAAGCCGAACTCGCCCGCCGCCGCCGCCACGGCGCCCTGCCGCCCGCCCAGGAAGCCAACCTGCAACGCTGGGGCTACATCTACGTCTTCGCCACCTGGCAATTCCACATGACCCTCACCCGCCGCCACACCCCCCCCCCAAACCCCCCCCCCCCCCCCCCCCCCCCACCCCCCCCCCCCCACCCCCACCCCCCCCCC
>JBEPTZ010000153.1:0-9420 GCA_041691815.1 Rhodospirillales bacterium
TAGAATCACAACCCACTGAAATCACTCAACCCATTCTCAGTCAGACACTAAGACCGGGCTCGTTACTCCGATAGCGCCCACGCGGCGGTCATACGATATCAAATCCGCTTCATCGCCTCCTCGGCGATCGACGGATCATACATCGAGGCGAAGGTCAGGTCGGCGGGCATCGGGCTCTGCCCGGCGGATTTGTTGGCGATGTCGATGAAGCTCACGTTGCCGGCGAACTCTGCCTCGGTAAGCAGTGGATCGGCATAGTACATCGAGCCATTCCCAGCATAGGCTGCTTCCGCGATGCTGGGGTCCAGTTGGAGGTATGGAATCGCGAACGCCTTGAATTTGTCCGGTTCAGCCTTGATTGACCGCAGCGACGATGCGAGCCCGGCAACATAGCGCACCATTGCCTCACGCCGCTCATGCAGCGTCTTCTCACCGACGCTGCAGACGATGTAGGTGAAACGGTCGAACTCCGGGGGCGGATTCAGCACCATTTGGAACAGGAAGGCGCAGCCGAAACTCGCGTTGGCAAGATCGGCGGTCGGCGACGACAGGCAGAACCCGTCGATCACCTTCTGACGAACGCCGGCGATCATGCCAGGCCCGCCACCCTGGATCGGCACCAGATGCACGTCCTTGTTCGGGTCCAGGCCGCCTTTCACCGACAGCCAACGCAGCAGATTGTCCGGCGCCCCGCCCGGCCCGGTGGTGCCCATGCGCAAGCCGCGCAGCAGCGCCAGTTTCTTGTCCACTGGGCTCGCCTGCGTCAGCCCGGCCTTGTCGAGGATTTCCTTGCGCACCACCACATGGGAGCCGAACTTGCCAACCGTCTGGCCGATGGTGCGGAACTTCAGGCCCTGCTTCTTGGCGTTCATCGTCTCGCCCGGGTCGCCCCAGACCATGTCTACCGCCTGGCCAACCAGGGCCGTCATGTTGGTGCCACGGTCGGAGGCATTGGCCGAAACCTTGACGCCTGCCTTGGTGAAGAACCCGCCGTCGACGGCATAGGCCTCGGCCATCCAGATCCAGGATTTCGAGGTTGAGCGCATGGTGCTCACCTCGGGCATCGATTGGGCGATGGCGAAATGCGGCAGCACCACCCCGGCTGCCGCGGTGGCGAGAAGCGAACGACGCGAAACTGTCATGGCCTTGACTCCCTGCATCATGAAACGGTGAACCCGCCGCCTATGGCTGCCAGCGCAGCACGTGCGACTCGATGTGTTTAAGTCCGACATTGATCACCGCCCCGACCACCCCGAGCACGATGATGCCGGCGTAGACGCTGGTGGTATTGAACAGCCCGGTTGCCTGACTGATCAGGAAGCCGATGCCGACATTGGACGACATGAACTCGCCGATCACCGTGCCGACCAGCGCATACGGCACGCTCACCTTGAGGCCGGTGATGACCCAGCTTGCCGCCGACGGCACGATCACGTGGCGCAGCACGTCGATCTCGCGGCCACCCATGATCCGCGTCACGTTGAGATACAGCGGATTGACCTCGCGCACCCCGCTGAACGTGTTGAGGAAGATCACGAAAAACACGATGGTCGCCGATACCGCAACCTTGCTGGCGATGCCGATGCCGAACCAGATGATGAACAACGGCGCCAGAGCGATCAGCGGTATGGAGTAGATGGCGGTGATGTAGGGGCCGAACACTTCAGCCAACAAGGTATAGCGCCCGAACAGTAACCCCAGCGAGAAGCCAATCGCACCGCCAATCGCGAAGCCCCAGACGGTCGCGTACAGCGTTACCGAAAGGTTGTCCCACAGCGTGCCGTCCAGCGTCCATTGCCATAGCCGCCCGCCGACCGCTTCGGGCGAGGAGATCAGCAGCGTCTCGATCCAGTTGCCGGACGCATGCTGCCAGACCGCGATGAAGACCACGCCGACCAGGATGCGCAGCACGATGATCGCCACCCGCCGCCGCCCGACCGCGGCCTCGGCCGCCGCGACGCGTGCGGTGCGGGATGCTTTGCCGGCCGCACCTGCTTCGTTCGTGGCGCCGCTCACGCGACCGCTCCGCGCTGTATTTCCGGCGCCAGCGCTTCCCACAGGCGCGTGTAGGCGGCTTCGAATTCCGGCAGAAAATGCGCCCGAAACACATCACGTTCTGGTGGCAGGACTACCGTCTCGATCTGTTTGATCCGACCAGGTCGCCCGGAAAACACCACGACACGTTGCGCCAGGGTCACCGCTTCGGCCAGATCGTGGGTCACGAACACCACCGTCTGCCCGCGGGCACGCCAGATCGCCAGCAACTGCTGCTGCATCACCAGTTTCAACTGCGCGTCCAGCGCGCCGAACGGCTCGTCCATCAGCAAGGTGTGCGGTTCGTAGGCCAGCAATTGCGCCAGTGCCACGCGCTTGCGCATGCCACCGGACAGCTCGGCGGGAAATGATCGCCCGAACCCCTCCAACCCCACCGAGGCAAGCATCTCCGCCACCCGCACGGCTCGCGCCGGGGCCGCCATGCCGTGAAACCGCAGCGGTAACTCAATGTTCTGCGCCACCGTCCGCCATGGCAGCACCGAATCCTGCTGGGTCATGTAGCCAACATTGCGGTTGATACCGGTGACCGGCTTGCCCTCGTGGGTGATCCGGCCTTCCTCGATCGACAGGATGCCGGCGATCATGTTCATCAACGTCGATTTGCCGCAGCCTGACGGGCCGACAAAGGCGACGAATTCACCTGGCGCGATATCCAGGTCGACCCGATCGAGCGCCAGAACTTCGCGGCCACGGGCGATGTAGGATTTGCGAACCGCGGCGATCTCGATGCTGGCGGTCATGCGGTACTCCGGATAAGTTGTATTAACCATAGGACATATGATCGCGGGATGACAACCGATGACTGATTCAGCCGATGTCTTGATTATTGGTGCCGGCGCGGCAGGCGCCGTGCTCGCCGCGCGCCTTTCGGAGGATCCGGCCCGCCAGGTGATCCTGCTGGAGGCCGGCGGGCGCGGTGGCAATCCCTTGCTGCGCGTGCCGCTGATGACCGGCATCCTGCTGCGCAGCCGATACGCCAACTGGTCGTACCGCACCGAGGCGGAGCCTGGCCTCGCCGGGCGCAGCACCGCCATCCCGCGCGGCAAGATGGTGGGCGGCTCGACGGCGATCAACGGCATGGTCTGGGCGCGCGGCCGGCCCTCGGACTATGACGGCTGGGCCCAGGCCGGGCTGCGCGGCTGGGCGGCCGATGACGCCACCGCCGCGTTCCGCCGGATCGAACGGTTCGAGGGCGGCGCGTCGGAGGTTCACGGCGGTGGCGGGCCGCTGCCGATTACCGATGCCCGAACCCGCCACGAACTGATCGACGCATTCCTGCTCGCCGGCCAACAGGCGGGCTATCCGCCGACCAGCGATTTCAATGCGCCACCCTATGAAGGCGTCGGCCGCTACCATTTCACGATCGCCGGCGGCCGTCGCTGGTCCGCCGCCACCGCATTTCTGCGCCCCGCCGCGCGACGGCCCAACCTGCACGTGATCACCCGCGCCCAAGCGACGCGCATCCTGTTGCAGGGTGGGCGTGCCGTCGGTGTCGCCGCGGTGGTCGGTGGCCGCGAGACGCTGTTCCATGCGCCTGAAATCGTGCTCAGCGGCGGCACATTCAACTCGCCGCAGTTGCTGATGCTCTCCGGTATCGGCCCGGCTGGGCAGTTGCGTGCGCTGGGCATCGAGGTGGTGGTGGACCTGCCCGGCGTCGGCCAGAACCTGCATGACCACGTGCTGGTGCGTGTCGAGCACGCCTGCACCCAACCGATCACGCTGCAATCGCTGACCCGGCTGGACCGCGCCGCGGTGGCGCTGCTGCGCGCTCTGGTCTCCGGCAGCGGCCCGGCCGCCAGCTTTCCGCTCGCCGCCGGGTTGCTGGTGCGATCAGATCCGGCGATGGACGAGCCGGACCTGCAAAGCCATTTTCTGCCCGGCCTGACCACCGCCACGCTGCGGGTGCCGTTCCTCGCCGGCCCGCTGCGCGCTGGAGACGGGCACGGCTTCATGGCCAATATCAGCCAATTGCGCCCGGCCAGCCGCGGTGAGGTCCGCCTCGCCAGCGCCGACCCGCTGGCCGCGCCGCGGATCCACCCCAACTACCTGGCCGATCCGGGCGACCGCGTGGCGTTGCGGCGCGGCGTCGGCATCCTGCGGGACGTCTTCGCGCAGAAGGCGTTCGACCCGTATCGTGGCGCCGAGCTTTCCCCGGGCGCCGACATCGCATCGGATGCGGCGCTGGATGCCTGGATCGCCCAGACCGCCGACACCGTGCATCACGCGGTCGGCACCTGCCGCATGGGCAGCGACACCGATCTCGGCGCGGTGGTCGACGATCGTTTGCGGGTACGCGGCATCGCCGGCCTGCGGGTCGCCGATGCCTCGGTCATGCCGCGTATCACCAGCGGCAACACTGCCGCCCCGTCGATGTTCATCGGCCAGCGCTGCGCCGATTTCATCGCCGGCCATGAATAGGGAGCCTCCGATGACCATCCAGGGCCTGCAATCCGACATCGCCGCCGACAGTCCCGACCTGTTGCGCCAGGTGCATGGCAGGCGCGGCTACGCGCTCAGCTATCACCGCATGTTCCAGGCCCATGCCCCGGAGTTGCTGGCCGCCTACGATGCCTATTATCAGCAGCTTACCCTGCGGCACCGGGCGCTCGACGATGCCGCCAAGGAGACGGTTTGGATCGCATTGCAGGCCGCCACCCGCGAGTATCACGGCATGATCCATCTGCGACGGGCCGAGGCGGCCGGCCTCAGCCGGGCGGCCATCGCCGATGCGTTGGCGATCGGCGCGGCGGTGGAAAGCTGGACCGTGCTGCAGTTCGGCGACGATTACTGGCGCGACTGGACGCCGCTCGCCTCCGCCGTACCGCGCTATTTCCGCATGTTCGACGCTGCGGCTGGCGGAGTTCCGGCCGTAGCGGCCGAGATTACCGCCATCGTCTGCCACGCCGCGCGCCGAACTCACGCCGGCATGAAGCTGCACCTGCCGCGCGCCTTCGCGGCCGGAGCCACGCCGGCAATGGTGGCCGAGGGGCTGTCATTCCTGCTGCTACCGGCCGGCGGTCCGTGCCTGATTGACGCCGTGCAGGCCTGGGCAGACGCGTATGGGGCGGACCCGTCGCTGCCTTCGCCCTATGGCGACGCGGCGGCCTCGTCATAACCGCCCTGGCCCTCGTAGGCCGCCCAGATCCGGTACGGCTCGCTGGCCGACACCTCGCCGGCGGCGATCATCTCGCGCCACACGCCGCACGCCTCGACGAAGCGGGGGATCGAGCCGGGGAACATCGCCAGGGTCAGCGCCTCGGCGATGTCGTCTTCCGCCACGCCATCCTCGTAGGCGGCGGCCAGCTGCCAACGCAACACCCGCCAACGCGCCCGGCAAACGTGCACGGCCAGTTGCGCCAGATGCACCAGCCGTCGCGGCGCAAGCCGTCGCGCACCCTCCAGATAGGCAGCGCGCGGGTCCCATGGCGCCAGCTGCGCCGACCAGCTGCGCGCAGCGAAGTCATAGGCCTCCGCGCCAATCGCCCAACCGGAGGCCGCGAACGCCGCGGCGATACCGGCATCGTCGCCGCCAGCGGCACGAAACTTGGCAATATGATGCGTTGCCAATCCCTCGTCGGTCGCTGCCAGCACCGCCAGCCAGACGAATTCCCGGTCGTGGTGGGAGAGCACCCGATCCGCCAGCGCCATCGCGGTGTAGGCGGCATCGTATCCGGCCAGCAGCTCAGGAAAGGCCAGCGCCAGCAGCCCATGGTGGGGCAAGAGGTAACCGCGCTTGGCCTTTACAGCGGCAAGGCGAGCGCGCAATGCGGCGTGTGGATCGGTCATGGTGGCTCCTACGGCGTGTTGACCGGGATAGCCGGCAGGGCAGGCGCCGTCTATCCCTGGCAGGTCGGCGCCGAAAGCCTCTACAATCCCGACGCAGCAACACGAAGAGGCGAATATGGCATTAGAACTTGACGGCCAGGTCGCCCTGATTACTGGCGGCTCCCGCGGCATCGGTCAGGCGACGGCGTTGGCGTTCGCCGCGGCCGGCGCCGATATCGCCTTCTGCCATCTCGCCGATGCCGATCGGGCGCAGCAAGCCGCCGAGGCCATCAGTGCCCTGGGACGAAAGGTATTCCAGCGCGAGGTTGATGTCTCCGATATCGCCGCTGGTCGCGCCTTCGCCGCTGATGCCGCCGCGGCACTCGGGCCGATCGACGTGTTATTCAACAATGCCGGCAGCAATATCCGCAAGGCATTCGAGGACATCACCGAGGCGGATTTCGATGGTGTGCTCGATACCCATCTGAAGGGCATGTTTTTCATGGCGCAGAACGTCTACCCGGCGATGGTCCGGCGGGGCCGCGGCTGCATCATCAATGTTGCCAGCCAGCTTGGCATCAAGGGCGGTGCCAATCTCACACCCTATTGTAGCGCCAAAGCCGGCATCGCCGGCTTTACCCGTGCGCTGGCGTGGGAGGCGGCGCCGAACGGCGTGCGGGTGAATGCCATCGCCCCGGGGCCGATCGACACCGAACTTGTCCGCCAGAACCCGATCGCGTGGCGGGAGGCGTTCATCGCCCGACTGCCCGCCGGCCGCTTCGGCACGGTGGAGGAAATCGCCGCCACGGCATTGCTGCTCGCCGGCCGGCACGGCGGCTTTTATATCGGCGCCACCCTTTCGCCGAACGGCGGCGACATCATGTATTAAAATCGACGGCATGGGACCGGGGCGATGCCCGGGTTGCTACCCACCATGCCGCCTGCTTTCGGCGCTTCCGTTCGGGATACTGCGTCGCCCCCCTTGACCGCACTACCACCCCAACCGTGTGCGCGAGATAGCTGCCCACAGATTAGCCGCCCGGTGAAGGTCAAGGGCGTTGGCCTCCGCTCGTGGCCACAGTGGACTGCTTCCGCGATCAGGGCCAAATCCCCACCGTCGAATGATGGGAACGTCGGTTTCCTATCCCCGCAACCACCTTGACTTGCACACTCAAAGCCTCGGCATCAATGCCGGGGCTTTTGTTGTTTTGCGCACCCGCAGCCAGCGTCAGGATCGCCGCCAGCGCGCCGCGAAGCTCCACTCGCAACCGGCCATCTTCCGGCACCAGCCGATCGCATCAACCAACCCACGGACAATCGTAAGCCTGCGGTGAAGACCGCCGCCGGTGCTATTCGGTTGGCTTTTCGCTTTGCGGCGCGTTCGCGACTTGGCGTTCATCTTGGATGATCTGTTGCGGGCACTCGATGCCGTATGGCGTGAAGGCGGTGACGCCGTCGGCGGCCACGCGGTAGACGTGCAGACAGCCACCTTCGGGGAACATGCCGATCGAGAACTCGTGGAGCCAGTCCTCGCCTTCACCGAGCATGACGGCGACGCGGTTTATGGTGAAGACAGCCGAGATGGCGGCCATATCAGGCGGCCTAGTTTCGCCGATCGGGACTGGTTTGCCAGTTCCAGGGTAGCAGTTCAACGATCCTGCTGGCCGGGTGCCCGGCGATCCGGCTGAGCACATCGGCCAATCAGGCTTGCGGGGTGGATGCCAATCAGTTTGGCGGTGACGATGAGCGAATACATCGCCGCCGCGCGCTCGCCGCCACGGTCGGAGCCGGCGAACAGCCAGGATTTTCTGCCCAGTGCAATGCCGCGAAGCGCACGCTCGGCGGCGTTGTCGGAGAGACAGACGCGCCCATCGCCGAGGAAGCGGGCCAACGAGGGCCACCGCTTCAACATGTAGTCCATGGCGCGGGCGAGATCGTTGCCGCGCGACAGCCTGGCACGGTGGTCGCGCATCCAACTCTCAAGATCAGCGACCAGCGGGGCGCTCACCTCCTGGCGCACGGTTTGGCGACGGCCGGCGCTCTGACCGCTGATATCGCGCTCGATGGCGAACAATGCGTCGATCCGCCGGACCACCTCCTGTGCAACCGGCGAGAGCAGGCCAGGCGTCTGACCCTGCACTACGCGCCTGGCGTTCTCCGCCAGATCCGCCAGCGCAAAGAACGCCCGGCGCGCATGCATCCAGCAGGCCGCCTCCAGGATTGGCCCCGGCTGGCGATCGGGCGCGTAAAGCTTGCCGTATCCGCCATAGGCATCGGCCTGGAACAGCCCGCCATAGCCGGCCATATGTGCCCGTGGATGCTCGCCGCCGTGGTCGCGCGAATTGTAGAACATCGCGGCCGGTGCGGCCACTCCGCCGAACGGGCAGTCGTTGCTCATATAGACCAAACATCGACCGGTGTCGGTCTTGCCGCGGGCCAGCACCGGCACCGTGGTGTCGTCGCCATGCAGGCGTGCGGCGGCAAAGACATGCGCCCGCAGACGCTGCAGGAGCAGCGCCAGTGCCCGGCAGCAGGCGCCCTCCTGGTCGGCCAGGGTGGACAGGCTGAGCGGCACGCCCTCGCGTGCGTAGCGTTCGGCCTGGCGGTTCGGCGGCTGATGCTGGCCGAACTTCTCGAACATGGCCATCGCCAGCAGGCCGCGGCCGACCCAGCCGCGCGGGGTGACGTGGGACGGCGCCGGTGGCTGGCTGATCTTCTCGCAGTCCCGGCACGAGAACTTCTCCCTGATATGCTGGATTACCTTCCGCCGGCGCGGGATCACCTCCAACGTCTCGGTGATGTCCTCGCCCAGCTTGCGCCGCCGCGCGCTGCCGCAGCACAGGCAGGCCGCGGGGGCGGGTTCGACGAGGCGCTCGCGCGGCAGATGCGCGGGGAAGGGCTGGCGCGCCGGGCGCTTGCGGGTGAAGGCGGCCACATTCGTGGCGCATGCGACGGCCTGCTCGGCGGCGATCTCGTCCTCGGTCGCGGCGCTCTCGAGTTCCTCGAAACCGAGTTCCATCTGGTCGAGCAACCGCACGCCACGCTCCGAGCGCTGGCCGTGGCGCTCATGCCCGAATTTGGCGATTTGCAGGCTCTGCTGCGCGATCATCGCCTAATCGTCCGACGTCTGCGCACGGGCGATTGCCAGGTTCGCCTTGACCCGCAGCGCCGCCAACTTGACGCCACGATCTCCCGCTTGAGAGCCTCCGACCACGATCTATGCCGCCGCCGGACCCGCAAACTTGTGTCCATTATCCCGGTCGTGGACACTTCTCACCATATCGCCACGATGAAGGGCTAAAGATTCCAGCATATCGAGCGGCAACGGGAGGCGGCCTCAACCGGAGGCATCAAAATCAGTCCGAAGCGGGAGTGGCATGGCGAACCTCCCTCGTCCGCCACTTTGAATCACAACCTCGCCGCATCGCGGAAGCCTCTCCGAGTCACCCCTTCAGAGACGTGGTATTATAACGCATAATCATAACGCAAAATCACGCTGCGCCAACGTGCCGCCGGGGGCGGGAAAGGGGGGCCCGACCGCCCCGGGGTTTAAAAAGATTATATAAAAAAAAAAACCCCGACCACACCCGCACACAAAGG
>JBEPTZ010000154.1:0-9391 GCA_041691815.1 Rhodospirillales bacterium
CCGGCGTCTCCACCCCTCCGCTGTCGCAAGGCGGATAAAAAAGTTCTTTTTTTCAAAAAAGAACTTGCCTTGCCCACTGGCGTCGCTTGGCCCATCTATCCCCGCTTCATCGGCGGCAGGCTGCGAGGACATGCGTTACATCTCGACCCGCGGGCAGGCGCCCGCACTGGATTTCGCCGGCGTGCTGCTGGCCGGGCTGGCCGAGGATGGCGGGCTGTATATGCCCGAGACTTGGCCGTCGTTCTCGGCTGAGGAATTGCGGGCGCTGCGCGGGCTGCCGTATGCGGAACTGGCAGCGCGGGTGATGCGGCCGTTTGTCGGCGAGGCGGTGCCGTTCGAGACGCTGCGGGCGATCTGCCGCGAGGCTTATGCCGGGTTCGGGCACCCTGCGGTGGCGCCGCTGGTGCAGTTGGATACCGATCTGTGGACCCAGGAGTTGTTCCACGGCCCGACGCTCGCCTTCAAGGATATGGCGATGCAGGTGCTGGGCCGGCTGTTCGATTACGTGCTGACCGCGCAGGGGCGGCGGGTGACGATCGTCGGCGCGACGTCGGGCGATACCGGCTCGGCGGCGATCGAGGCGTGCGCCGGGCGGGAGCGGGTGGATATCGTGATCCTGCATCCGGACGGCCGCACCAGCGAGGTGCAGCGGCGGCAGATGACCACGGTGCGCGCCGCCAATGTGGCCAATATCGCGGTGGCCGGCACCTTCGATGATTGCCAGGACCTGGTGAAGGCGATGTTCGCCGATGCGCCGTTCCGCGCCGAGATGCGGCTTTCGGCGGTGAATTCGATCAACTGGGCGCGGATTGCCGCCCAGGTGCCGTATTATGTGGCCGCCGCGCTGGCGCTGGGGGCGCCGGAGCGCGAGGTGGCGTTTGCGGTGCCAACCGGGAATTTCGGCAATGTGCTGGCGGCCTGGGTGGCCGGCAAGATGGGGCTGCCGATCGCGCGGCTGGCGATTGGCGCCAACCGCAACGACATTCTGACGCGGTTCCTGGCGGCCAACGACATGAGCGTGCAGGGCGTGGCGCCGAGCCTGTCGCCGAGCATGGATATCCAGGTCAGCTCCAATTTCGAGCGGCTGCTGTTCGAGCTTCTGGGCCGCGACGGGGCGGCGACGGCGGCGACCATGGCGGCGTTTCGCACCAGCGGGCGGATGCCGGTGCCGGATGCGGCGTGGCGGCTGGCCTCGGCGCAGTTCGTCGGGCATCGGCTGGACGATGCTGGAACCCTGGCGGAAATCCGCCGGCTGCATGCCGAATGCGGCTACCTGGCCGACCCGCATACCGCGATCGGGGTGGCCACCGCGCGGGCCTGGGCGGTGAAGGGCGTGCCGATGGTGGCGATGGCCACCGCGCATCCGGCCAAATTCCCCGATGCGATGCAGCAGGCGACCGGCATCCGCCCCCCCCTGCCGCCGCGGCTCGCGGACCTATATGAGAGAGACGAGATTTTCACCCGCCTGCCCGCCGATCTGGCCGCCATCGAGGCGCAGGTTCGCGCCACCGCTCTGAGGAATGTTGCATGACCGACCAGAACGACGCCATCCGCCTCACTCGCCTGCCGTCCGGCCTGACCGTGGTCACCGAGCGGATGGAGCGGGTGGAGACCGTCTCGCTCGGCGCCTATGTGGCGGCCGGCACCCGGCATGAGACCGAGGCGGAGAACGGGGTTTCGCATTTCCTCGAACACATGGCGTTCAAGGGCACCGAGCGGCGCAGTGCGGCGGCGATCGCCGAGGAGATCGAGGCGGTGGGCGGGCATATCAACGCCTACACCGCGCGCGAGCAGACCGCGTATTACGTCAAGGTGCTGAAGGAGGACATGGCGCTCGGTGCTGATATCATCGGCGATATCTACTGCCATTCCAGCTTCGATCCGGAGGAGCTGGAGCGTGAGCGCGGGGTGATCCTGCAGGAGATCGGCCAGGCCAACGACACGCCGGATGACATCATCTTCGACCATTTCCAGGAGACCGCGTTTCCCGGCCAGCCGATGGGCCGCCCGGTGCTGGGCACCGAGGCCGGCATCCGGGCGATGAAGCGCGACACGCTGACCGGCTACATGAAGCGGCACTACACCCAGCAGAACACCGTGGTGGCGGCGGCCGGCAACCTGGAGCACGACCGGTTTCTCGACCTGGTGCAGAAGCATTTCGCCGACCTGCCGGCGGCCAGCGCGCCGGTGGCGCTGCCGGGGGTGTATGGCGGCGGCGAATTCCGCGAGACCCGCGATCTGGACCAGGTGCATATCGTGCTGGGGTTTCCGTCGGTCGGCTATTCCGACCCGGAATATTACCCGACGCTGCTGCTGTCGACGCTGCTTGGCGGCGGGATGTCGTCAAGGCTGTTCCAGGAGATTCGCGAAAAGCGTGGGCTGGTATATTCGGTGTATTCGTTTGCCGCACCGCATATGGATTGCGGGCTGTTCGGCATCTATGCCGGCACTGGCGAGAGCGAGGCGGCGGAGTTGATGCCGGTGGCGCTCGATGAATTGCAGAAGGTGCAGCACACGGTGAACGAGGGCGAACTGGCCCGCGCCCGGGCGCAGGTGAAGGCCAGCCTGCTGATGTCGCTGGAAAGCTCCGGCAGCCGGTGCGAGCAGTTGGCGCGGCAGATCCAGGTGTTCGGCCGGGTGATCCCGACCGCCGAGACGGTGGGCAAGATCAACGCGGTGACGATCGCCGATATCGAGGCGGCGGCGGGCACGCTGTTCCGCGCCGCGCCGACGCTGGCGACGATGGGGCCGGCGGATCGGGTGCCGGCGCTTTCGGAGATTGTGGGGCGGTTGGCGGCCTGATTTTCCGGCGGCGGTGGCGGCGTGGGGGGTTCGATAGAACTTGCAATTGCAAGTCAGTCGCATTTACGCTGTCCCGGCACCAACCGGGATTCGCAGATGACCCCTACCCGTATTGTTACCCAGCCGACCGGCATGATTCTGACGCTTGGTGTGGCGCTGCCGCGCAAGGAGGAGGAAGTGCCGCTGGAGGTGCTGTTGGGGCGGGACGGGCCGCCGACAACAGGTAAGGCGGGGTGATGGGGCAAGGAAGCAGTCGAGCTACGTTGAGCTCTTGATATTTCCGCGGTTCGAGGCCGGTGGAAGGCCACCCTTCGCCTGAGCGTCTCGAACGTCCCATAATGGCCCATCCCCAACACCAAGTGCGTTCGCTGGATTGCTCTACCCCAGACATTTCAAGCCGACCGACTTGGCCGCGCGCCAGTTTCGTGCAAATGTGCATTAATCGTCGATGAAGGCTGACAGTAAAATCTCGCAAATCCGATACGCTAAGTGAGGAAGTCCATTGAAAGCAGGTCCCGCTATTGTCGGCCAAGTTCTACAGAACCGATGGCGCTTTTGCGTGCCAATTTACCAGAGACACTATGTCTGGAACAAGGGAAAGCAGTGGGAGCCGTTCTGGGCGGACATCCGAACGAAAGCGATTGAACGGTTGGAGGGCCGCGACCGCCGCTTTTCACATTTCATGGGCGCCTTGGTGCTGGAATCGCGCGGTGCTTTTTCCGCAAAGCGTGTCCCATCCTTCCAGGTCGTGGACGGGCAGCAGCGTCTAACGACTTTTCAACTCTTTCTTGCGGCCGCGCGCGACTACGCCGTCTCCTCGAAGTTCGATGCGACGGCTTCGAATATTGACAGTTATCTCTATAACGACAAATTATATTTGATGGAAGAGCCAGATATCGAGAAATTTAAGGTTTGGCTCACGCAGTATGATCGGCCTCTATTCATCGACATCCTCACTTTGGGGCGCGACAAGCTTCGGGTTAAATATCCTGACTGGTTCTACAAGAGCCAAGATAAAGTTTACACATACAGCTACGTCCCAAAACTTATGCTTGCCTATGGTTATTTCTTCGAAAAAATAAGACATGCGGTGGAAACGAATGACCTGGAGAGCGAATTCATCGACGCATCGGAGGAGGTGGACAGTGGGCATCCGAACGAAAGAAAGCTTGATGCGATCTGGCAGGCGCTCGTCGAGGAGTTCAAGGTCGTCGAAATCGTGCTCGAAGACGGCGACGATGCCCAGGTGATCTTTGAGACACTGAACGAGCGAGGCGAGCCGCTTTTGGCCGCCGACCTCGTCCGCAATAACATCTTTCAGCGCGCAGATGCCCGGACAAAGCCGGGCGGACCGACGGCAGAGAAGCTGTTTGATCTGCATTGGAAGCCATTTGAGGATCGATTCTGGGAGGTCGAGGAGAAGCAGGGGAGATTTAAGAAACCCCGGCTTGAGTTTTTCCTCGCCAATTTCATTGCCGGGCAGATCGCGAGCGAGGTCAATCTCTCGAAGTTGTTTAGCGAATACAAGGCATTCGTCCGTAGCCGGGCGTATCCAACGATCGCCGATGAGTTAATCGAGCTCAGTCGCTATGGCGGGATCTATCGCGAACTCATAGAGAGACATAGTGCATCGCCACTCGGTGACTTTGCTCGGAAACTTTTGCCTTGGGATCAGACGACGGTATATCCACTGGTGCTCCGCTTGTGGGGTGCCGAGGGGTTAGAAACGGCGGATAAAGCGCGGAGCCTCAGTGTCCTTCTCAGCTACATTGTCCGGCGGGCGGCGTGCGGGCTCAACAATGCTAACTATAATAAGGTTTTCCTTTCGATCATCGCCAAGCTCGATGCAAGCGACTGGACATCAGAAAGTGTCCAGCGGGCACTTGTGGCTTCAAAAGCAGACTCGGCGCGATTCCCTGATGATGCAGAGTTTGAGGCCGGACTGACAACCAAGCCGCTCTATTCAGCCATCGGGTCTCGCGTGCGCTTGATTCTCGAACTTATCGAAAAAGCCCAGCGGACGCAATTCAGCGACGCTGGCGATGTGGCGCCGGGGCTCACCGTTGAGCATATCCTGCCGCAATCCTGGACGAAGCATTGGCGCCTGCCGGACGGGACCGAGGCCCAGGCGATGGAGTTGTGGGTATCATCAACCGAGGATGGATCACGCGCGGGAGTTATCACCCGCCGGGAGCGTTTGAAGCAGACGATCGGAAATCTCACGCTTCTGACAAAACCGCTGAACAGCGCGGTGAGTAATGGTCCCTTCGAGAAGAAGCAGGACGAGATATCCAAGCATACAATGCTTGAATTGAACCGTTCGATCCTGACGGCTTCGGACTGGAATGAGGAAAGAATCATTCAGCGCGGCGCCGAGATGGCTACTCTAGCGAAGATAGTATGGCCCTACCCTGCGACGATATCGTGAGCTAATGTTAGGGGAAGTCGCTCGCAATCATTCGGCCTCGCGCCCGTGCGGTCAGCTTTGGGTCGTCAGTTGCTGTTCCGCGTGGTACGAAACTCTTGCCTTGTTGCACGATGCAGGCTCCCGGCGAAGCCCCTCCGCCCATCACGCCCTGAGCCGCAGCGTGCTCGCCACCATGCCGGCCGCCGACGCCGCCACCGCGATGCCGAGCGCCAGCGTCGAGCCGGCGGCCAGCCCGCCCGATTGCGCGGTCAGGCCGAAGGCCAGGGCGACTAACGCGCTGCCGGTGGTCTGGCCGACCAGCCTTGCGGTGGCCAGCACGCCGCTGCCGGCGCCGGTGCGCTCGCGCGGGGCGCTTTCGATCAGCAGGCGGTTGTTGGGGGATTGGAAGAAGCCGAAGCCGAAGCCGCATAGCGCCATGCGCCAGGCGACGTTGGCGTAGCCGGCGTGCTCGGGCAGCAGCATCAGTGAGACCAGGCCGGCGGTCATCACCGCCAGGCCGAGGCCGCCGAGGATGCCGGCGGGGTAGCGGTCTGACAGCCGGCCGGCGATCGGGGCGACGATCACCACGATGGCCGGCCAGGGGGTCATCAGCAGGCCGGTTTCGATCGGGCTCAGGCCGCCGACGTTCTGGAAGAAGAACGGCAGCGACACGTAGGCGAGGCCCTGGGCGGTGTACGAGCAGACCGAGGTGGCGACCGAGAGGGCGAAGATCGGCACGCGGAACAGGTCGACCGGCAGCATCGGCGCTGGAAGTGCCAGCTGGCGGCGGATGAAGACGATGCCGAAGATGATGCCGCCGGCCAGTTCGGCGGCGACCAGCAGCTGTTGGTCGCCGTGGCCGAGGCCGTCGACGGCGGTGATCAGCAGGCCGAAGGTGATGGCGTTCAGCACCGCGCTGGCGAGGTCGAAGCGGTGGCCGGAGCGGCTGGTGTTGGGCAGCACGCGCACGGCGATCGCCAGGGCGATGACGCCGAGCGGGACATTGACGGCGAACAGCCAGTGCCAGTCGGCCACTGCCAGGATCGCCGCGGCGATGGTCGGGCCGAGGGCGGCCGAGGTGGCGACGATCAGCGCGTTGAGGCCGATGCCGCGGCCGAGCTGGGCGCGCGGGAAGATGAAGCGGATCAGCGCGGTGTTGACGCTCATGATGCCGGCGCCGCCGAAGCCCTGGATGACGCGGGCGACCACCAGCGCCGGCAGCGAATGGGTGAGCGCGCAGGCGCCGGAGGCCAGGGTGAACAGTGCCAGCCCGACGATATAGACCCGGCGATGGCCGATAATGTCGCCGAGCGAGGCCAGCGGCAGCAGCGAGACGGTGACCGCCAGCTGGTAGGCGTTGACCACCCAGATCGAGGAAGCGGGGCTGGTCGCCATGTCGTGGGCGATGGTGGGCAACGCGATGTTGGCGATGGCGCTGTCCAGTACCGACATCGAGACGGCGATGGCGATGGTGATCATGGCGCGCCAGCGGGCGGCGGGGGGCAGGCCGTCCAGTGCCGCGGCGTTGCTGCTCATAGAGGGTCCTGACGGTAACCGAGGGTTGCAGCCTGACGTTTTGGTTTCCGCTCCGCAAGGTGCGTTGCCGGGCATGCGGCCCTGCCGGCGAGAGGCTTGACAGCGGGTGGCGCTGCGGCGGCCGGGTCAGCCGAGCATCATCAGGCTGGCATTGCCGCCGGCAGCGGTGGTGTTGGTGCTGACGGCGCGCTCGCGCAGCAGGGCTTCCAGGCGGTAGCCGGTGGCGGCCCGGGTGTGGATGGCGATGATCGGGCCGGGGCGGACGGCGAGTTTGGCGGCCAGGGCGCGCAGGGCGTCGGGCGGGCCGTCGAACAACGCGGCGTCGCAGGCGGCGTCGGGGTCCTGGGTTACCTGGTTGCCGGTGGCGTGGGCGGCGGCTTGCTGTTCGGCCAGGGCGGCTGGCGTGGCGGCGACGCAGAGCACGGTGCCGCGCGGGTCCAGGCGGTAGGTGTTGCGTTCGCCGACCGGGCCGGGGAGGTCGGTCTCGATGCCGATGGCGGGCGGCGGCAGCGGTGGGGCGTCGGCGAGCAAGCGGCGGAGGTAGAGCGGGCCGCCGGCTTTCGGGCCGGTGCCGGAGAGGCCGTGGCCGCCGAACGGTTGCACGCCGACCACGGCGCCGATCAGGGTGCGGTTGACGTAGATGTTGCCGGCCGGGGCGGCGGCGACGGCGCGGGCGATGGTCTCGTCGATGCGGCTGTGGACGCCGAAGGTCAGCGCGTAGCCGGTGGCGGCGAGGGCGGTGAGCAGGTCGGCGAGGCGGTCGCGGCGGTAGCGCAGCACGTGCAGGACGGGGCCGAATACTTCGTGCTTCAGTTGGGCGATGTCGGCGAGTTCGATGATGGTGGGGGCGACGAAGCTGCCGGCGGCGCAGGCGGGGGGCAGTGCATTCGAATGCACGGGGCAGCCGGCGGCGCGCATTGCGGCGATGTGGGCGGTGATGGCGGCGGCGGCTTGGGGGGTGATGAGCGGGCCGACATCGGTGGCGAATTCGGCCGGGTTGCCGGTTTTCAGTTCGGCCAGGGCGCCCTTCAGCATGGTCAGCACGCGGTCGGCGATGTCGTGTTGCAGGCAGAGCACGCGGAGCGCGGAGCAGCGCTGGCCGGCGCTGTCGAAGGCGGAGACCAGCGCGTCGGCGACGACTTGTTCGGCCAGGGCGGAGGAGTCGACGATCATGGCGTTCTGGCCGCCGGTTTCGGCGATCAGCGGCACTGGGCTGGAGTCGGGGTTCAGGCGCTGGGCGAGTTGGGTCTGGATCAGGCGGGCGACTTCGGTGGAGCCGGTGAAGACGACGCCGCGGATGCGCTTGTCGGCGACCAGGCGGGCGCCGATGTCGCCTTCGCCTTGGAGGAGTTGCAGGGCGTGCGGCGGCACGCCGGCTTCATGCAGGATGGCGACCGCGGCGGCGGCGATCAGCGGGGTTTCCTCGGCCGGCTTGGCCAGCACCGGGTTGCCGGCGGCCAGGGCGGCGGCGATCTGGCCGGTGAAGATGGCGAGCGGGAAGTTCCACGGGCTGATGCAGGCGATCGGGCCGAGCGGGGTGCTGGCGCCGAGGTGGTCGCGCGCTTCGGTGGCGTAGTAGCGCAGGAAGTCGACGGCTTCGCGGACCTCGCCGATGGCGTTGGCGGCGGTCTTGCCGGCTTCGCGGATGATCAGGCCGAGCAGCGTGGGGAGGCGGGATTCGAGCAGGTCGGCGGCGGCGAGCAGCACGGCGGCGCGCTCGGCGGCGTTGCCCCAGGACGTGGCGGCGGCGATCGCCTGATCGACCTGCTCTGAGGTGGCGTGCTGCACGTAGCCGACCAGATCGGCGGGGTCGGCGGGATTGCGTACCGGCGTGCCGGGAGGCTCGGGGGGTGGCAGGTATTGCAGGAGGCGATCCAGTTCGGCGAGTTGCGCCTCGCTGGCCAGATCCAGGCCGGCGGAATTCGGGCGGGCGGCGAACAGGTCGCGCGGCAGGGCGATGCGCGGGTGCTTGTCGCCGAGCGGGCGGTGTAGCAGCGGGTTGGCGACCAGCTCGTCGATTGCCACCGCGGGGTCGGCGATGCGGTTGACGAAGGAGGAGTTGGCGCCGTTTTCCAGCAGGCGGCGGACCAGATAGGCGAGCAGCGTCTCGTGGGTGCCGACCGGGGCGTAGATGCGGCACGGGCGGTCGAGTTTTGTCGGGCCGACGACCTGATCGTAAAGCGGTTCGCTCATGCCGTGCAGGCACTGGAATTCGTACTGGCCGGGGTGGAACTCGGGGCCGGCCATGCTGTGGATGGCGGCGAGGGTCTGGGCGTTGTGGGTGGCGAATTGCGGGAACACCGCGTCCGGCGCGTCGAGCAGCAGGCGGGCGCAGGCGAGGTAGCAGACGTCGGTGTGCAGCTTGCGGGTGAATACCGGGAAATCGGCCAGCCCGTCGACCTGGGCGCGCTTGATCTCGCTGTCCCAGTAGGCGCCTTTGACCAGGCGCAGCATGATGCGGTGGCCGCTGCGCCGCGCGAGATCGATCACCCATTCGAGCACGAGGGGCGCGCGCTTCTGGTAGGCCTGGACGACGAAGCCGATGCCGTTCCAGCCGGAAAGCGCACGGTCGAGGCAGAGCGCTTCGAGCAGGTCGAGCGACAGGTCGAGCCGGTCGGCTTCCTCGGCGTCGATGTTGAGGCCGAT
>JBEPTZ010000155.1:0-9288 GCA_041691815.1 Rhodospirillales bacterium
GTACTCGATGAAGCTCGCCACTTCGGCGAAAGCGATCGAGGCCGCGTCCGCGCTCGGCAACATGGCGATCGAAGACCCCAGCTTGTCGATGCCCACCGACTGCCCGGTGAGAAGTGCGTTTTTCGCGACGTCATCCGCCCGCGGCTCCCCGTCGAAGGGACGGGGCGCGCGCCAGCGGGTTTCCTGTCGCTTGGCCAGGCCCTCTTGAAGCCAGAGGGGCGCCGTATCGCGTGTCGCGCGAGTAATCGCAAGGTGGGTGATCTCGTGAGCAAGCGTGTCTTCCCACGGAAAGCCGCCCGGAGCGGCGCGGGGGGGGCTCGGGCGGCCTGGCTCCGCGCCATGTCGATGGCCGTGGCGCGCGCGGCGGGAGTCGCCCAGTCCACCGTGTCCCGCTGCTTCAGGAACGACAGCGCGATCTCCCCGGAGACCCGGGAGCTGGTGCTGGAAGTGGCGCGCAAGCTCGGCTATCTGCCGAATGTGCTGGCGCGCAGCCTGATCACCCGGCGCTCCAACCTGGTCGGCGTCATCGCCACTCGCTACACGCTGCGCGGCAATCCGGAAGCGATCTATGCGATCGGCCAGGCGCTGGCCGCCGCCGGCAAGCAGGTGCTGCTGATCACCGCCGAGCATGACACGCCTTCGGTCGCCGATCTGCGCGGCTGGCTGGAATATCCGCTGGATGGGCTGATTTCCTGCGTGCAACTGTCCGACGACGACATCAGGACCCTCCAGGCCCGGCAACTGACGCTGGTGCTCTACAACCGCCACTCGCCACGCATTGCGGTCGATTCGGTGACCGCGAACCATTTCGCCGCCGCCGGCGAGGTGGCAACCGCGTTGCACGCCGCCGGGCATCGGCGCTTCCTCTGCGTCAGCGGCCCACCCGAGGCGCCGGTCAGCCGGGAGCGCAGCGAGGGCTTCCTGCGCCGACTGCAGGCGCTCGGCATCAAGCAGACCCCGGTGATCGAGACCGATTATTCCTATGCCGGCGGGCGGGACGGCTTCCTCGCCGGCGTGCAGGGCGGGAGCCTGCCCGAGGCGGTGTTCTGCGCCAACGACCAGATCGCCTTCGGGGTGATGGACGCCTGCCGCTTCACCCTCGGCCTCGCGGTGCCGAAGGATATCTCGGTGGTCGGCTTCGACGATGTGCCCGAGGCGGCGCGGCCCGGCGACAGCCTGACCACCATGCACCAGGATACCGTGGACATGGCGCGCCAGGCGGTGGGACTGCTGCTGCAACGGCTGGCGGCGCCGGAGTTGCCGGTGATGCACGCCCAGGTGAATGCCCGCTTCGTCGTCCGGGGGTCGGCGCGGCTGTAAGCAAGCGGTTCTTTTTTGGAAAAAAGAACCAAAAAACTCATCCCCTGGAGTCTCGCCGGTGAAGCCAGACTCCAGGGGATGAAAAGTTTTTTTGCTTCTTTTTGTTCACAAAAAGAAGACTTCCTAATCTCACTGACACTTCATCTTATAGACGAACTTCTGCACATCCGGGCTGTCGATGTTATCCTTGGTGGCGATCACGAACGGGGTATGGACCTCGCGCTCGATCGTCTTGCCTTCCAGCGCATGCACCATCATTTCCACGCCAAGCTGGCCCACCCGGAACGGGTATTGCACCACATCGGCGGTGACGATGCCCTTGCGGATATCCTCGACGATCGGGTCCGAGGTGTCGAAGCCGACGATCTTGATCTTGCCGATCATCCCGGCCTCACGCACGCCGGTTGCAGCCCCCTCGGTGTTGTTGGTGGTGATGGTGAAGATGCCGGCGAGGTCCGGGTTCGCGGCGATCGTCGCGGTCACGATGCCGGCGGCCTTGGCGGTCTGGTTGTTGCTGTATTGCACGCCGAGATACTCGATATTCGGGTGCTTCTTGATCTCATCGACGAAGCCCTGCAGCCGCTGCTGCGCCACCGCGGCGGCCGGCGAGTTCTCCATCGCCAGCACCTTGCCCTTGTCGCCGATCGCCTGAGCCAGGGCCATCGCCGCCTGCTGGCCGCCGAGGACGTTGTCGGACTGGATGTTGGCGATCGCCACGCTCATGTCCTTGAGATCACCGTCGATCGAGATGATCTTGATCCCCATCGCCTTGGCCTGCAGCAGCGTGGGCGTCATCGCCACCGGATCGTCGGCGGTGAACATGATGCCGTCCGGCTGCGAGGCGATCACCGCGTCCAGCACCTTCATCTGCATCGCCGGCTGATACTGCGCCGGGCCCTGCGCATCGAACTTGACGTTGCCCATCTTCTTCGCCTGGTCAAGGCCGCCGCAGGCCACCGTGGAGTAGAACGGGTTGCCGGTGAGGCCCATGATGTAGGTGATCTTGTAGTCCTTGGCGAAAGCCGCCTGGGTCAGCCCGAACGAGGCGGCCAGCGCCAGCGAGAGTGCGGTGGTGAGTTTCAGTCGCATGTCCTGTCGTCTCCCTGATGAATTTATCGGTGTCGCGTTCAGCCGTGATCGCGATTCTGGCGCTTGAGCTGGTCGGCATAGACGGCGGCGATCACCACGAAGCCGACGGCGACCATCTGCCAGAACGGCTGCACCCCCATGATGATGAAGCCGTTGGCCAGCACGGCGGGGATGAACACGCCGATCACCGTGCCGATGATGGTGCCGCGCCCGCCGTACAGGCTGGTGCCGCCCAGCACCACCGCGGTGATCGCGTCCAGCGGGTCGTTCATGTGGCCCTCCAGAGTGGTGGTGGAGAACCTGCCCAGCGAGAGCATGGCGGCGACGCCGGCCAGCACGCCGCTCAGCACGTACAGGCTCAGCAGGTGCCCCGGCACGTTGATGCCGGCGCGGCGCGAGGCCTCGGGGTTGGAGCCGACCAGATAGGTGTGCCGGCCATAGCGGGTGAGGTGCAGCACGATCATGCCGATCACCGTGAACACCGCGGCGATCAGCACCAGCCAGGGCACCCCGGCGATGCTGCCGGTGCCGAGCGCGATCAGCGGGTCCGGCACGGTGCGCACATCGTTGCCGCTGGTGATCAGATAGGCCAGCCCGAGCGCCGAACCCATCGAGCCCAGCGTGGTGATCAGCGCCGATACCCGCAGCTTGGCGATGCAGAATCCGTTGAATGCCCCCCAGGCCAGGCCGGCCACCAGCGCCACCCCGGTGCCGAGCACCACGGTGCTGACGCTGTTGGTGCCGAGCGCCTCCATCGCCTTGGCGGCGGCGACGCCGGAAAACACCAGCACCGAGCCCACCGACAGGTCGAAGCCGCCGGCGATCATCACGAAGGTCATGCCCATCGAGATGATCATCAGCACCGAGGCATCCATGAAGATGTTGCGGATGTTGAAGGTGCTGGCGAAGGTATGCGGCCGCATGAAGCCGAAGAACGCCATCAGCAGGATCAGGATCACCAGCATGTAGGCGGGTGAGGATGTCGCCCCGGAGCGCAGTCTGCGCCGCAGCGAAGGCGGCGCCAGCAGCACCGAATCGTTGACCAGGTCGGCGTTCACCTGGCTCATGCGGCAGCTCCTTCCTCGATATCCAGTGCGCCGGTCATCGCGCCGACCAGGTCCTGAATGGTGATGCCGTCATTGCGCAGCCGGGCGATGCGCCGGCCGAGCCGCAAGACCTCGACGGTGTCGGCCACCTGCAGCACGTCGCGCATGTTATGGCTGATGAACACCACGGCGATGCCGGTGTCGCGGATGCGGCGGATCAGTTCGAGCGTGCGGCCGGTTTGCAGCACCCCCAGTGCCGCGGTCGGTTCGTCCATGAACACCACGCTGTTCGCCCACATGATCGAGCGGCAGATCGCCACACTCTGGCGCTGCCCGCCGGACAGGCTGGAGATCGGCGTGTCCATGTCCTTCAGGCTGACCTTCAGCCGCTGGAAGGCAATCAGGCTCTCGCGCCGCATCGCTGCGTTGTCGAGAAAGCCGAGGCGGCCGAGCAGGCCGGGCAGCAGCTTCTCGCGGCCCATGAACATGTTGGCGGCAGGGCTGAGGTCCTGCGCCACCGAAAGGTCCTGGTAGACCGTCTCGATCCCGGCGGCATGTGCCGCGGCCGGCGAGTCGAACGTCATCTTCTGCCCACGCACGAAGATCTCGCCGGCGGTCGGCCGATAGACGCCGCTGAGGATTTTCACCAGCGTGCTCTTGCCGGCGCCGTTATCGCCGATCAGCGCCGTCACCTCGCCGGGATGGGCGGTGAAGTCGGCGCCGCGCAGGGCTTCGACATGACCGAAATTCTTGGTGATCGCGCGCGCTTCGAGAATCGGCGCCGTAGCGGCGGCCGGCGAAGCGGGCGCGTTGTGCGCCGGGTCGTGGGCTGCTTCGGCCATTCTGGCGTTCCCTCATGCGTTCTGTGCATTCGAATGCATAGCAGATTAGGCAGGCAATTCAGGCGCCAGCAAGCACCAAAAACGCCTCGTTCTGGTCAGTTGGCGAAGGCGTCGCGGCGATCGTCGTGCCGCCCGCGCGGCGTTGGATCGATGGCCTCGAGCGGTATGTCGCCGCTCATTGCTGCGTCGCATCCGGCGGCTCGACGCCAGTGCCACCGAGCAGGGTGACCGCATCGGCCAGCGCCGGCGCGAGGCCGCGCAGCCGCGGCAGGCAGGTGTCGCGCAGCGCGCCGAACGCCGCCGCGGCGGCATGTCTGGCCAGCGCGGCCGGGCCGTCCTCGCGGCACAGCAGACTCAGCGTGCGGCTGAAGCCGGGCGACGGCAGCGGCAGCGAATACGTGCCGGCGGCGCTGGCCGCACCCTGCAGCAGGCAGAGCGGGGTGGTGATCGCCCAGCCGATGCCGGCCGCGACCATCGCCACCAGCGCGTCCGAACCATCGATCTCGATCCGCCGCTCGCTGCCGCAGCCGACGCGGCGCAGATGCCGCTCGATCTGCCGGCCGGTATGCGAGCGGGCGCTGTAGCGGATCATCGGCAGGCTGGCCGCCAGCGTGTCGAGCGAGATCGGGGCGGTGGGCGAACCCGGCGCCGGCAGCGAACGCGGCAGCAGCAGCACGAACGGCTCCCGCCACAGCGGAAAGCGCAGCAGGCCGTCCATGTCCTCCAGCGGATCGGAGGTGACGATCGCATCCACCTGCCGCCCGATCAGCGCCTCGCCCAGCGACGGCGCCAGGCCGGACCATACCACGACACGGGTGGCAGCCCCGGTCAGCACGCGAATCAGTTCCGGCCCGGCGGTGGAGGCGAAGGTGTCGACCAGGCCGAGCCGCAATTCCTGCGCCGGGGTGCTGCCCGCCTCGGTGACCGCATGCGCCAGCTGCGCCGCGTCGCGCAGCAGCGGTTCGGCGCGCTGGCGCAGCAACATTCCGGCCGCCGTCGGCACCACCGGGCGGCTGCCACGCACCACCAGCGCCACGCCCAGTTCGCCCTCAAGCCGCCGGACGGTCTGCGACACTGCTGACTGGGTCAGGCCGAGGCGGCTGGCGGCGATGGTCATGCTTCCGGACGTGGCAACCTCCACAAATACCCGCAGCGCCCGCAGGTCCAACGGCGATCGTTCGGTCATGACCGCGAACCGGGTGGGCGCATCCTGCAACTCCTGGCGACATGGTTTGGGCAACCCGCATGCTGACGCAACAACGCGTTGACTGTATAAAAATATCTACTGCTCAACATAAGAAAGCCCCCCAGTCGCCGCCGCACGGTTCGCGCCGACCGCGGCCGGGCCTAGCGTTGGCTGCTGAACAGGGAGCCGCCGGCGCATGGCCGAAACCGCGGATGTCGTCGTCATCGGGCTGGGGGCGGTGGGCAGCGCCACGCTGCATCGCCTGGCGCTGGGCGGCGCCAGCGTGGTCGGCATCGATCGCTTCCATCCGCCGCATGATCGCGGCTCCAGCCACGGCGAAAGCCGCATCACCCGGCTGGCGGTCGGCGAGGGCGAGAGCTACGCGCCGCTGGTCCGCCGCTCGCACGCCATCTGGCGCGAGCTGGAGGCACAGACCGGCGAGACGCTGATGCTGCAAACCGGCGGCCTGGTGATGGGCGTGCGCGGCGGCAGCGCGCAGCACCACGGCAAGGACGATTTCGTCGGCCGCACCATCGCGGTGGCGCGCGCCAACGCCATCGCCCACGAGGTGCTGGACGCCGCCGCGATCGCCGCGCGGTTCCCGCAATTCGCGTTGCGCGGCAATGAATGGGGCCTCTACGAGCCGACCGCCGGGATGCTGTTCCCCGAGCGTTGCGTCGCCGCCCAGTTGCGGCTGGCCGAGGCGAACGGCGCCCGGCTGCATCTGGGCGAGACGGTGCGGCAACTGCGGGCGCGGGCCGGCGGGGTGGAGGTGGCGACCGACCGGCGGGTGGTGCATGCCGGCCGGGCGGTATTGGCTGCCGGCCCCTGGGTCGCCGGCCTGGCTGGCCGGCCGCTGGCGTCGTTGACCCGCGTCTATCGGCAGAGCCTGCACTGGTTCGCCGCCACGACGCCGGAAGCCTACGCGCCCGGCCGCTTCCCGGTGTTCATCTGGATGCACGGCACCGGCGAGGAGGACTACATGTACGGCTTTCCGGCGCTGCCCGGCGCCGATGCGGTGAAACTCGCCAGCGAGCGCTATGCCGCCACGGTAGACCCGGACCTGGTTGATCGCGAGGTGACGCCGGCCGAATCGGCGGAGTTCTTCGCCCGCCACGTCGCCGGCCGACTGCCCGGCGTCAGCAGCCGGCGGGTGCGGGCGGCAGCCTGCCTCTACACCGTCACCCCGGACAGTGGTTTCATCATCGATGCGCTGCCGGACAATCCGGACGTGCTGGTCGCCTCGGCCTGCTCGGGCCACGGCTTCAAGCACTCGGCGGCGCTGGGCGAGCTGCTGGCCGCCCGCGCACGCGGCGCCGCCGGCCCGCTGGCCGGCCCGTTCAGCCTCGGCCGTTATCAAGGAGTTGGCCAATGAGCCCTGCCGTCACCCGACCGGCGCGGGGCGGAAATCCGCCGCAACGCCCGGCATGGCCTGATCGCCGGCAGCTTCCGCGCTGCCGGCGCGGCGGCACCGATGCGGGTGACGAAAACTGCAACATGCTGACGCCGGGCGATGCGGCGCCGGCCCTGCGTGGTCGGGCAGCTGCGGGGCGCAACCGGGGCCACGCCGGCCGTCAAGGGGTCAATAACCCCCCGGCTGGCATCACATCGTGTATTGCGATGAGTTGCGAAACATTTCTATGCTGGATAATTCTCGGTGCCGTGCGCCTCCGCGCGACCATGCCGAACGAAAGGGCTGTCGATGCCGTCCGCCGACGTCTCGTCGCAACAGCCCGTCGCGAACCGGGCCCGCTCGCGCGCCGCTGACACCGGCGCCACGCCGGCCGTCCCAGCCGGTCGGCCGGCGGCCAGCGCGCCGGGCGACGCCATCGGCCGGTTCCGCCATGGCGTCCGCTTCGCCGGGCAGCATGGCGGCAAGCTGATCGTGGCGATGTCGGGCCTGACCCTCCCGCCGCTGCGCGCCGCCGAAGCCGTCATCCGCGCCCTCGACCGGGTGCCGGGCATGGCGGCGATCGCAATTTCACCGCACCGCCAACCTGCCAGCATTGAGGTTTCCGGACCATGAGCGTCATCAAAGTCAGCGCCGGCGTCATCAGCACCGGCCTGGTGGCCAGCGGTGCCGGTGCCGAAATCGACGTCTATGCCGGCGGCACGACCCTCGCCTCGCACCTCCTCAGCAGTGGCTTCGAGGCCGTGGTCGACTCCGGGGCGCTGGCGGTGGGCACGGTGATCAGCAATGCCGGCAGCCAGTTTGTCTATGACGGCGTCGCCAGCGGCACCGTGGTGAGCAGCGGCGGCAGCGAGAAAGTGCTGACCAGCGGCACCACGATCGGCACGGTGCTGCGCAACGGCGGCGCCGCCAGCGCGTTCAATGGCGGCAGCGCCATCAACACGGTGGTCAGCGCCGGCGGCGTCCAGCAGGTGCTGCATGGCGGGCTCGCCATCGCCACGGTGGTCAGCAGCGGCGGCTTCGATGCGGTGTCCTCGGGCGGCATCGCCAGCGCAACGCAGGTGCTCAGCGGCGGCACCGAATATGTCTCATCGGGCGGCACCGCCTTCGGCACGCTGCTGTACGCCGGCGGCTCGCAGGTCATCCGCGTGGGCGGCTCCGCGAGCGGCACGATTGTGACGTTCGAGGCGACAATGTTCGTGTCGTCAGGCATCACCCTGGCGGCGGCGGCAGTGGCGAGCGGCGCCTTTGTCGAGGTATTGTCCAGTGGCACGGCAAGCGGCAGCGTGGTCAATAGCGGCGGCACTCAGGTCGTGTTCAAGGGCGGCGCCGCCAGCGGCACGGTGCTCAGCGGTGGTGATGAACGCGTCTCCTCGGGCGGCGTCTCGGTCGCAGCCCAGGTGCGAAGCGGCGGCAGCGAGGACGCATTCTCAGGCGGGACCATCGTCGGCGCCACGGTGAGCAGCGGCGGCGCCGCGCATTTCTTTTCTGGCGCGACCGGCCTGTCGCTGGAATTGGTCAGCGGCGGCTCCGCGAACGTGTTCGGCTCGGCTACGGCGAATACCACGGTGGTGTCTGCCGGCGGCACCGCGTTCGCGTTTTCCGGGGGCACGCTCAACACCACCATACTGAGCGGCGGCAGCGACGTGGTCTCGTCCGGCGGCAACGCGGTCGGCACGCTGGTGAGTTCCGGCGGCACCGAGTCGGTGATGTTCGGCGGCATCGCCAAGGTTGCCCTGATCTTCAGCCAGGGCGCGCAGATCGTCGCCTCGGGCGGGGCGGCCAGCAACACCATCGTCAGCGGCGAAGGCGCGCAGCAGAGCATCCAGTCCGGCGGTGTCGCCACCGGCACGGCGGTGGCGAATGGCGCAGCCGTGGTCAGTTCCGGTGGCGCAATCAGCGGCGCCAATGTCACCGGCACCGGGATTCTCCAGATATTGGCCGGCGGGGTGGCCAGTGGCACGGTGGTTTCCGGCGGCGGCACCGAGGAGGTCGCGGGCATCGCCATCGGCACGGCGATCCTGACCAGCGGCACCCAGATCGTCAGTTCCGGCGGCGTCGCCAGCGCCGCCGTGGTCAGCAGCGGAGGCAACCAGTACGTGAGCGCCGGCGGGCTGGCCAGCGGCACCGTGCTGCATGCGGTTGGCGATCAGACCGTCTTTTCCGGTGGCCAGGCGAGCGCCACCGTGGTGAGCGCCGGCGGTCTCGCCGTGGTGTCGTCCGGCGGCGTCGCCAGCCACTCGGTGCTGCGCGACGGCGGCGTCGAGATCGGCGCCGACGGCGGCACCACCAGCGGCACCACCGTCAGCAGCGGCAGCGTCGAGGGCGTGCAATCCGGCGGCGTCGCCGACGGCGCGGGGGGGAGGCGCGGCGGCAAGGTGTGGGGGGGGCCCC
>JBEPTZ010000156.1:0-9161 GCA_041691815.1 Rhodospirillales bacterium
TCCACCGGCAGTGCGGCCTGACATGCCTCCAGCATCTGTTGAGCGCTTTCGATATGCTTCACCGCGACGTCGGCGGGATCCGGAATGGCGACGGGTCCGCTTACCAACGTGACGTGCGCGCCTAGGTTCGCAAGCGCGGTGGCGATCGAATGTCCCTGCCGACCGCTGGAACGGTTGGCGATGTAGCGGACGGGGTCGATGGGCTCGTGAGTCGGTCCGCTGGTTACCAGCGCGCGGCGGCCCGCAAGCGGCTTGGTTGGTAGCAGCAATGAGTTGATGGCAGCCAGGATTGCTGGTGGTTCGGCGAGCCGGCCGGGGCCGTATTCGTTGCAGGCCATCGCACCCTCGTCCGGGCCGATGCAGGCGATGCCGCGTGCCGCCAGCGTCGCCATGTTGGCCTGGGTGGCGGCGTGCTGCCACATCCGCACGTTCATTGCCGGGGCGACCAGGACCGGCTTGTCGGTGGCGAGAAGGACGGTGCTGGCCAGGTCGTCGGCGCGGCCGGTGGCCATGCGGGCGAGCAGATCGGCGCTGGCCGGGGCGACCACCAGCAGATCGGCGCCGCGGGAGAGCTGGATATGGCCCATCTCGCTCTCGTCGGTCAGCGAGAACAGGTCGGTGTAGACGCGGTCCTCGCTGATCGCCTGCAGCGTGAGCGGGGTGACGAACTCGGCGGCATTACGGGTCAGCACGCAGCGGACGGCGCAGCCCTGCTTGCGCAGCAGGCGGATCAGCTCGATGGCTTTATAGGCGGCGATGCCACCGGAGATGATGAGCAGGACGCGCTTGCCGGAGAGAGTCATGCTGGGGCCCTCGTGAGGAAGGAAGCACTTCTTTTTTGGAAAAAAGAAGCAAAAAACTTCCCGGCGCTTCGCGAGTCTGTGCAGGCCGGGACTCCAGGGGATAAAAAGTTTTTTTGCTTCTTTTTGTTCACAAAAAGAAGGCCTTGCTTACGTCCTCCACCCCGAATGGATCGCCGCAATGCCACCGGACAGAATACGCACCCGAACCTGCGAGAACCCCGCCTCGCGCATCATCGCGGCCAGAGTTTCGGCATCGGGAAACATGCGGATGCTCTCGGCGAGGTATTGGTAGCTGTCGGCGTCGCCGGCGATCGCCTGACCGAGGCGCGGCAGGATGCGGAACGACCAGGCGTCGTAGAGCGGCACCAGGGCGGCGACCTGCACGCGGGAGAATTCCAGGCAGAAGAACCGGCCGCCCGGCTTCAGCACCCGCCAGGCCTCGCGCAGCACGGCGGCCTTGTCGGTGCAGTTGCGCAGGCCGAACGCCATCGAGGCGGTGTCCTGGCTGCGGTCGGGCAGCGGCAGGTGTTCGGCGTCGGCGGTGAGGAAGCTGAGGTTGGCGGCGTGGCCCTTGGCCAGCGCGCGGTCGCGGCCGACTGCGAGCATCGAGGGGTTGATGTCGGACAGGATGACGGGGCCGCCGCCGCGTTTCAGCCAGGCGAAGCTGATATCGCCGGTGCCGCCGGCGAGGTCGAGCAGGGTGCGGTTGGGGCGCGGGTCGAGCGCGGTGGCGAAGATGTGCTTCCAGGCGCGGTGGATGCCCAGCGACATCAGGTCGTTCATCAGGTCGTATTTCGGCGCCACACTGTCGAACACGGCGCGGACCAGGGGTTTTTTCTCCTCCAGCTTGACGCTGCGGTAGCCGAAATCGATCAGGTCCGGATTGTCACTCATGGCGGCACTCTATAGCGTGCGCGGCCATGCCGGAACTCCCCGAAGTCGAGACCGTGATGCGTGGCCTGCAGCAGGCGCTGGAGGGGCGGGTGATCCGCCGCGCCGTGCTGCATCGCGACGGGCTGCGCTGGCCGTTTCCGCCGGGCTTGGTGGCGCGGTTGACCGGGGCGCGGGTGGATGGCTTCCGGCGGCGGGCGAAATATATGCTGATGCGACTGGGCGGCGGCGACAGCGTGCTGATCCATCTCGGCATGTCTGGCCGGATGGTGATCGGCCCGGCGCTGCCGAACGCGGTGACGCCGCACGAGCATATGGTGATGGAGACCGCGGACGGGGTGCGGGTGGGCTTCGTCGATCCGCGGCGGTTCGGCTCGGTGGACCTGGTGCCGACGGCGGGCGAGGACGCGCATCGGCTGCTGGCGGGGCTGGGGCCGGAACCGCTGGACGACAGCTTCAACGCCAAGGTGCTGGCCGCCGCACTGGCCGGGCACCGCACCCCGATCAAGGCGGCGCTGCTGGATCAGCATAATGTCGCCGGCCTCGGCAACATCTATGTCTGCGAGGCGCTGTTCCGCGCCGGCATCGCGCCCGACCGGCTGGCCGGCAGCGTGTCTGCCGCGGCACTTCGGCGGCTGGTGGCGGAAATCAAGGCGACGCTGGGCGAGGCGATCGCGGTCGGCGGCTCGACGCTGCGCGACCATGTGCTGCCGAACGGCGAGCACGGCTATTTCCAGCACGAATTCAAGGTCTATGGCCGCGCTGGCCAGCCCTGCGGGCCCCGCTGCCCGGGGGCGCCGGCCTGCCCCGGCGTGGTGCGCATCGTGCAGGCCGGGCGCAGCACGTTCTATTGCCCGCGCCACCAGCGCTAGCTAGAACCGGGCGCAGCGAGAAGGAGTGCGGCATGGCTGAGATGATCCTGGTGGAGACGCAGGGGCCGGTGGGGCTGATCCGGCTGAACCGGCCGCAGGCGCTGAACGCGCTGTGCGACCAGCTGATGGACGAACTCGGCGCGCAGTTGCTGGCGTTCGATGCCGATCCGGCGATCGGCGCGATCGTGCTGACCGGCTCCGAGAAGGCATTTGCCGCCGGGGCCGACATCAAGGAGATGAAGGATCGCAGCTACCCGGACGCCTATATGAACGACTTCATCGCCGCGCGCTGGGAGACGGTGCTGCGGGTGAAGAAGCCGGTGATCGCCGCGGTGGCCGGCTTCGCGCTGGGCGGCGGCTGTGAGCTGGCGATGATGTGCGACATGATCATCGCCGCCGATACCGCCAGATTCGGCCAGCCGGAGATCAATCTGGGCGTGATTCCGGGTGCCGGCGGCAGCCAGCGGCTGACCCGCGCGGTCGGCAAGTCCAAGGCGATGGACATGGTGCTGACCGGCCGCATGATGGACGCCGCCGAGGCCGACCGCGCCAACCTGGTCACCCGGGTGGTTGCCGCCGAGCAGTTGATCGCCGAGGCGATGAAGACCGCCGGCAAGATCGCCGCCCTGTCGCCGGTGGCCGTCGCCATGGGCAAGGAGGCGGTGAACCGCGCCTTCGAGAGCACCTTGCACGAGGGCGTGCGCTTCGAGCGGCGGCTGTTCCTGTCGCTGTTCGGGACGCCGGACCAGCGCGAGGGGATGGCGGCGTTCGTGGAGAAACGCAAGCCGGCCTTCGGACGCGGCTGAGCCATGCCGGCGCGCTTGTCAGGCTTCCTTGACTCCGCTCCGGCCTGTGCCTAGAAGGCCTCCCTTGTCCGTCGCCTCGGTTGGCTGCACGCTGTCCGGCGACTTGTCCTGTTTTGTCTGAAGAGAACCCATGGCCAACACCGCCTCGGCGCGCAAGCGCATCCGCCAGAACGAACGCCGCAACGCCCGCAACACCGCCCGCCGCTCGCGGGTGCGCACCTTCGTGAAGAAGGTCGAGGAAGCGATCGCCGGTGGCGACAAGGCGGCGGCAGCGGCGGCCCTGGTGGCAGCGCAGCCGGAGATGCAGCGCGGCGTCACCAAGGGCATCGCGCACAAGAACACCGTGTCGCGCAAGATTTCCCGTCTGTCTGCCCGCATCAAGGCGCTGGTGGCCAACTGACGGCCCACCTGGGACGCGCACGTCCCCGGACTGCCTCCTCCCGCACGGCCGCGGGACGAGGCTTCCGGGCGGAGGCGGCGGAGTTTCAGGCACATACATGGTGACGTTCAGGTGCGACGTATCGGCACCGAAGTAACTACGAACGATTACTTGTTTTTCTGCACCGCGACATTGTTATATTTCTGGCGATCGATTTTCGATTGCCACGGCCGGCAAATCCCCCTAATTATTACTCACCGGCCACATGATCGGCGGCCGGCTCCGTCAATGTTTTGCTCGTCCCGGTTGGTGGGGTGGGGGCTTCAGTTGCGTGCCGACGCGGTCGTCGGCGTGATGGGGTAGATGCATCGTGACGATTGGCGGGCTGGAGTGGGGGGCGAGCGTGACGGTGGAACGGGGACAGCCTGAGGAACCGCAGCTAGCCGCGCAATGGGCCCGCATCCGTGGACGACTGCAGCAGGAGGTCGGCGACGTCGAATACCGCACCTGGCTGCGGCAGATGACGCTGGTGGGGCTGACCGGCGACGAGATCACCGTGACCCTGCCGTCCCGCTTTCTGCGCGACTGGGTGCGCAGCCATTACGGCGACCGGCTGACGACGCTGTGGCAGGCCGAGAGCCGGCGGGTGCGCCGGGTGGAGCTGCGCTTCGGCGACCTCGCCCGGGTGAGCGGCCGGGGCGATGAGGCGGCGCTGGCGCAGTCGGCCAATCCGCCGCATGAACCGGCAGAGGCAGCGGCCGCCAGCGAAGCGGAGCGGGGTGCCGAGAGCGGCCTGCTGGATCCGCGATTCTCGTTCGATAATTTCGTCGTCGGCAAGCCGAACGAATTCGCCTATGCCTGCGCCCGCCGGGTGGCCGACCTGCCGGCGAGCCAGGGCTTCAACCCGCTGTTCCTGTATGGCGGGGTCGGGCTGGGCAAGACGCATCTGATGAACGCGATCGCCTGGAACCTGACCGGCGCCAACCGCTCGGGCGGGCCGGTCAGCGTGGCGTTCATGTCCGCCGAGAAGTTCATGCACCGCTTCATCGCGGCAATCCGCAGCCACGCCACCATGGAGTTCAAGGACGAGTTGCGCAGCGTCGACGTGCTGATGGTCGACGACGTGCAGTTCCTGATCGGCAAGGACGCCACCCAGGAGGAGTTCTTCCACACCTTCAACGCGCTGGTGGACGCCGGCAAGCAGATCGTGGTCTCCGCCGACAAGTCGCCCTCCGACCTCGCCGGGCTGGAGGAGCGGGTGCGCACCAGGTTGACCTGCGGCATGGTCGCCGACCTGCATGCCACCACCTATGAGCTGCGCATCTCCATCCTGGGAACCAAGGCGCAGCGCGCCGGAGTGGAGGTGCCGCTGAAGGTGCTGGAATTCCTGGCGCACAAGATCACCAGCAATGTCCGGGAGCTGGAAGGGGCGCTGAACCGGTTGATCGCCCACGCCAACCTGTTCAGCCGGCCGGTGACTCTGGAATCGGCGCAGGAAGTGCTGCACGACCTGCTGAAGGCGCATGACCGGCGGGTGACGATCGAGGAGATCCAGCGCAAGGTTTCCGAGCATTGGAACATCCGCCTCACCGACATGTCCTCCGCCCGGCGGGCCCGCGCGGTGGCGCGGCCGCGACAGGTGGCGATGTATCTGGCCAAGCAGCTCACCAGCCGCTCGCTGCCTGAGATCGGCCGCAAGTTCGGCAATCGCGACCATACCACGGTGATGCACGCGGTCAGCCGGGTCACCGAGTTGATGACCGCCGACAGCGCCTTCGCCGAGGATGTGGAACTGTTGCGCCGGATGCTGGAATCGTAAAACCGGCGCTTTCCGCGGCCTGCCGGGGTTGCTAAGGTGCCCGCCCGATTCGCTGGCGCGGGAATATGTCCGCCCGGCATACCTGAAGGCCGGTCCAAGAGGATGACCCGATGAAGTTCAAGGCCGACCGCGCCACCCTTCTGCGGGCCCTCGCGCATGTGCAGAGCGTGGTGGAGAAGCGCAACACCATCCCCATCCTGGCCAACGTGATGATCGCGGTGCACGACGGCAAGCTGACGCTGACTGCGACCGACATGGAAATCGCGGTGGTCGAGGATGTGGCGGCCACCAGCATCCGCAACGGCGCCTGCACCGCCCCGGCGGCGACGCTGTACGAGATCGTGCGCAAGCTGCCGGACGGCGCCGAGGTGGAACTGGACTGCCCGGGCGGCGACGCGCAACTGGCACTGCGGGCCGGCCGCTACGCCACCAGCCTGGTGGTACTGCCGACCGAGGACTTCCCGTCGATGACCGCCGGCACGCTGCCGCACAAATTCGCGCTGCCGGCGCACACCCTGCGGGCGCTGATCGACCGCACCCGCTTCGCCATCAGCACCGAGGAAACCCGCTACTACCTCAACGGCATCTATATGCACGCCGGCGAGTCCGACGGGGTGCGCGTGCTGCGCGCGGTGGCGACCGACGGGCACCGACTGGCCCGGGTGGAGGAGCCGCTGCCGGAGGGTGCCGCCTCGATGCCCGGGGTGATCGTGCCGCGCAAGACCATCAACGAGTTGCGCAAGCTGGTGGACGAGGTGACGTCGGACGTCGAGATCGCGCTGTCCGACACCCGCATCCAGTTTCGCGTCGGCGCGATCACGCTCACCAGCAAGCTGATCGACGGCACCTTCCCGGAATACGAGCGGGTGATCCCGCGCGACAACGACAAGGTGCTGCGGGTCGGCAAGAAGGATTTCTCCGACGCCGTGGCCCGCGTCGCGGCGATCTCGTCGGAGCGGTCGCGCCCGGTCAAGCTGTCCCTGGCGCGCGACCTGCTGGTGCTGTCGGCCTCCAGCCCCGAGCAGGGCACCGCAACCGAAGAGTTGGACGGCGACCGGGTGAAATACGAGGCCGGCCCGCTGGAGATCGGCTTCCAGGCCCGCTACCTGAGCGACATCACCGACCAGATCGGCGAGCAGGTGGAATTCCGCTTCGCCGACGGCGCGGCGCCGACCATCGTGCAGGATGCAGCGGACAGCAGCGCGCTGTTCGTGCTGATGCCGATGCGGGTGTAAGGAAGCAAGCAGCGCTTTTTTGCAAAGAAAGCGCGCAAAAAACGCCATCCCCTGGCGCACCGGCATCGGTGCGCCAGGGGATGAAAAGTTTTTTTGCTTCTTTTTGTTCACAAAAAGAAGACCTTCCTTGATGTTTCTGACCCGCCTGCGCCTGGAAAACTTCCGCAACTACGCCGCCCTGACCTTGCGTCCGGCCGCGCCGATCATGGTGATCTCCGGCCCCAACGGCAGCGGCAAGACCAACCTGCTGGAGGCAATCTCCATGCTGATGCCTGGCCGCGGCCTGCGCGGCGCCAGGATCGGCGACCTGTTGCGCCACGGTGCATCGTCCTGGGCGGTCAACGGGCGGTTCGCAGCGGCTGACGGCGAGGTCGAGATCGCCACCGGCACGGCGCCGGAGGGTCCAGCCGACCGGCGGGTGTTCCGCCTCGACGGCGCAGCACCGCGCAACCAGGCGGAGATCGCGGCGCACGCGGCGGCGGTCTGGCTGACACCGCAGATGGACCGGCTGTTCCAGGAGGGGCCATCCGGCCGGCGACGGTTTCTCGACCGGCTGGTGTTCGCGCTGGAGCCTGGTCATGCCCGCGAGGTGGCAGCGTTCGATACCGCGATGGCCAACCGCAACCGCCTGCTCGCCGAGGGCCGGGCGGACCCGGTCTGGCTGGATGGCCTGGAAGAGTCGATGGCCCGCCATGCGGTGGCGGCGACGGCGGCGCGCATGGGCCTGGTGGCGCGGCTGAACGCGGCCCCCGGCACGGCGTTTCCGGCGGCACGGATGACGCTGCTCTGCCCGATCGGCGACCGGCTGGCCGGAGCCCCCGCACTGCAGGTGGAGGACTGGCTCCGCGCCGCCCTGGCGGCCGGGCGCGGGCCAGATGCCGCCGGCGGGTCGGCGGCGCTGGGCGCGCATCGCGCCGATATGGGCCTGGCCGATGCGACCAGCAGCCAGCCGGCCGCGATGGCCAGCACCGGGCAGCAGAAGGCACTGCTGATCGGTGTGGTGCTGGCCCATGCGGCGCTGCTGGCGCAGGTGCGGGGCGCCGCGCCGCTGCTGCTGCTGGACGAACCGGCAGTGCATCTCGATGCCGCACGCCGGGCTGCCCTGTTCGCGGCGCTGGTGGCTGGCCAGGGGCAATGTTTCGTAACAGGTACGGACGCCGAGGCGTTCGCGCCGCTGCGCGGCGTTGCGGAATTCCGGCAGAGCCAGGAGCAGTAGGCTAAGGTCTTCTTTTTGTGAACAAAAAGAAGCAAAAAAGCTTTTTGTCCGTTGGACACCTACCCTGCGAGCGAGACTCCAGGGGATGAAAGTTTTTTGGTTCTTTTTTTCAAAAAAGAACCGCTTGCTTCGCTGCCGCCCGCGCCCCGCCGAAGTTGGCTAAATCCGCCCAAAGGCTGTATAAATTCTCTTTCCCAACCGACCTTTGGAGCACCAAGCCGGCATGAGTGACAGCGCCGCGTCGACCCCCGATTCTGACCCCCCGCCTCATGATGTGTATGATGCGTCGTCGATCTCCGTGCTGCGGGGATTGGACGCGGTGCGCAAGCGGCCGGGGATGTATATCGGCGATACCGATGACGGCTCCGGCCTGCACCACATGGCGTTCGAGATCATCGACAACGCGGTGGACGAAGCGCAGGCCGGCTTCGCGGACCGTGTGTCACTGGTGCTGAACGGCGACGGCAGCGTGACGGTGCGCGACAATGGCCGCGGCATCCCGACCAATATCCATCCGGAGGAAGGCATTTCCGCCACCGAGGTGGTGCTGACCCGGCTGCACGCCGGCGGCAAGTTCAACCAGAACGCGTACAAGGTTTCCGGCGGGCTGCACGGCGTCGGCGCCTCGGTGGTCAACGCGCTGTCGGAGTGGATGGAGGTGCGCATCTGGCGCAACGGCCACGCGCACTTCCTCCGTCTCGAACACGGCGACGCGGTGGCGCCGCTGGAAATCCTCGGGCCATCGGACGGGCAGACCGGTACCGAAATCACCTTCAAGCCCAGCACCGGCACCTTCACCAACATCGATTTCGATTTCGCCGTGCTGGAACGCCGCCTGCGCGAGCTGGCATTCCTGAATTCCGGGCTGGAGATCGTGCTGCGCGACGAGCGGACGGCGACGCCGGTCGAGTCGCGGTTCCACTATGAGGGCGGGCTGATCGCCTTCGTCGCCTGGCTCGACCGCGCCAAGACACCGGTGATCGCCGCCCCGATCAGCGTCACCGCGCATGAGGGCGACCCCGGCGTGGACATGGCGGCAATCCGGGTGGAACTGGCGGTGTCCTGGAACGACAGCTTCCATGAAACCATGCTGTGCTTCACCAACAACATCCCGCAGCGCGACGGCGGCACCCATCTGGC
>JBEPTZ010000157.1:0-9026 GCA_041691815.1 Rhodospirillales bacterium
ATCGTGGCCGGCGGCGGCGACAACAAGGTGATCATCTCCCCCGGCGATACCGGCGGGTGGTCGATCAACACCGGCGGCGGCGACGACCAGATCCTGGCGCTCGGCAGCGGCGATGACCGCATCAACGCCGGCGCCGGCCGCAACGCCATCCTGCTCGGCGGCGGCAATGACACCGTGGTCTCCGGCGGCAACGACACCATCGGCCTGGGCAGCGGCGATGCCACCATCGTGGCGGGTGCCGGCGCCACCGACCTGGTGCAGGGCGGCAGCGGCCACCTGCTGTTCGTCGGCGGCAGCGGTGGCGCCACGGTGCTGGGCGGCAGCGGCAGCAGCACGCTGTATGGCGGCAGCGGCACCAGCGTGCTGCATGGCGGCAGCGGCGGCAACAACCTGATCATCGCCGGCACCGGCCACGCCACGCTGTTCGGCGGCGGCAATGGCGACCAACTCTATGCCGCCGGCAACGCCGGCCAGAAGCTGGTCGCCGGCGCCGGCGCGGAGACGCTGTTCGGCGTGCTCAGCGGCGGGCACGACACCTTGCAGGGCGGCAGCGGCCATAGCGTGCTGATCGGCGGCCTGGGCGACGACACCTTCATCGCCGGCAGCGGCCACGCCACCATGCAATCGGCCAATGCCGGCGACAGCTTCCAGTTCATCAAGGGCCAGGCCGGCGGCGTCGACCTGATCAACGGCTTCGACGGCAGCGACCGGATCAACCTGCTCGGCTACGGCCCGCACGCCATCCAGGATGCGCTGGCCAGCCAGACCCATGCCGGCGGCAACACCAGCATCACCCTGTCGGACAACACCACGATCACCTTCGCCGGCATCGGCAGCCTCTCGGCCGACAGCTTCACCAGCAGCGGCGGTGGCGGCGGCCACGGCGGCGGCCATCATCACGGTCATTTCGGCCACGGCTTCTTCGGCCATCACTGAACCGGCACCGCAAGCGCCGGATCGCAGCGGTTCAGCGCGGAGGCCCTGGCCTCCCCGCTGGATTCTACCGCGGGCCGCGTCCCCGGTTCATCGCCAGTTCGTCGGGCGTCAATTGGAAGCTCACGAATATCTGGTAGGCCGAGGCCGGGTGCGCGGCATCGGCCGGGAAGCTCATCGCCACAGGGTCGCCAGTGACGGTGATCTGGTTGACGTTGGGCGGGAAGCTGGCCCGGATCACGTAGTCCTGCTTGTCGACAATGTGGCCGTCGCGCGCCACCGCCACGAAATACGCCACGTCCATGTCGCGCCCCTGCGCCGCCGGGCCGCGCGCCAGGCTCATCGTCACCCGCAGCGAGGCCGCCACATGCCCGCGCGAACCGGGCTCGCACTCCGCCGGAACCGCCACCAGCCTTCCGTCCAGCACCAGGTCGGTCACGTCATGGCCGCGCGGCGAGAATCGCGTCAGGTCGGCGCCGTCCTTCAGCAGCGCCAGCTTCGGGCAGACCGGCGCGAACTGCTCGGTCTTGCCGAAACTGCCGCAGCCGGACAGCGCCAGCGGCAGGCCGAGCAGAACCACGAGGGGCAGGATAGCAGGCAGCTTGGGCATCCGAAGACTCCGGCAAAAATGCGAATCGCGGCGCCGCGCATTGTTCGCGCCGGCCCGCCGGGGCATACTGCGGCGCAGCAGCGCCCGCCACAACCGGTAAAGACCGCACCACGATGCCCGATTCACCGATGCCCGACTCATCGATCCCGGCCACCCAGCAGGCCCGCCCGCCGCTGCAAGTCCTGCTCGCCGGGCCACGCGGCTTCTGCGCCGGGGTGGACCGCGCGATTCGCATCGTCGAGGAGGCGCTGCGCCGCCACGGCGCGCCGGTCTATGTCCGCCACGAGATCGTGCACAACCGCACCGTGGTCGAAGCGCTGGAACGCCAGGGCGCGGTGTTCGTCGAAGAGGTTGCCGAGGTGCCGGAAGGCGCGCCGGTGGTGTTCTCCGCCCACGGCGTGCCGAAATCCGTGCCCGCCGAAGCGGTCGCCCGTGGCATCTCCTGGCTCGACGCCACCTGCCCGCTGGTCTCCAAGGTGCATCGCGAGGCCGAACGCCATTCCGCCGCCGGCCGCCACATCCTGATGATTGGCCATACCGGCCACCCGGAGGTGATCGGCACCATGGGCCAGCTCACCCCCGGCGCCATGACCCTGGTGCAGACCGCCGAGGAAGCCCGCGTCGTCGCCCCCGATACCTCCAACGGCATTGCCTTCATCACCCAGACCACCCTCTCGGTGGACGACACCGCCGAGGTGGTCGGCATCCTGCGCAGCCGTTTCGCCGATATCCGCGGCCCGAAATCCGAGGATATCTGCTACGCCACCACCAACCGCCAGGCCGCGGTGAAGGCGATCGCCGCCGAATCCGACCTGGTGATCGTGATCGGCAGCGCCAATTCGTCGAACTCCCAGCGTCTGCGCGAGGTCGCCGAGCGCGCCGGCACCCGCGCCGTGCTGCTGCCCGCCGCCGCGGCGCTGGACTGGGCCATGCTTGCAGGCGTCACCTCGCTCGGCATCAGCGCCGGCGCCTCCGCCCCCGAATTGCTGGTCGACCAGCTGCTGGAACGCCTGCGCGAGCGCTACGCGCTGGAGGTCTCCGAGCGCCGGGTGGTCGAGGAAGACGTGGTGTTCAAGCTGCCCGCGCCGCTCGCGTAACCATGGCGGTCTATACGGAAGTCACCGACGAGGCGCTGGCCGTCTTCCTGGAGGCGTACGACATCGGCGCCATGGTCGCCTTCCGCGGCATCGCCGAGGGCGTCGAGAACAGCAATTTCTCGCTGCGCACCACCACCGGCGACTTCATCCTCACGCTCTACGAAAAGCGGGTGATCCCCGAGGAACTGCCGTGGTTCCTCGGCCTGATGGAGCATCTGGCGGCGCACGGCCTCACCTGCCCGCAACCGGTGCGCGGCCGCGACGGCCAGGCGCTGCGCCATCTCGCCGGCCGCCACGCCGCCATCACCACCTTCCTGCCCGGCGTCTGGCCGCGCCGCGTCCGCCCCGAGCATTGCGCGCCGCTGGGCGCCGCCCTGGCGCAACTACACCTGGCCGGCGCCGGCTACGCCCCCACCCGCAGCAACGCGCTGGGGCCGCATGGCTGGCCGCCGCTGCTGACCCGCGCGCTGGCCAACCCGGATGCGGTGGAGGCGCTGCAACCCGGCCTCGCCGCCGAGCTGCAGCAGGCGCAGAGCGCCATCCTGGCCAACTGGCCCACTGCCCTGCCGATCGGCCATATCCACGCCGACCTGTTCCCCGACAACGTGTTCTTCCTCGATGGCCGCCTGTCCGGGTTGATCGATTTCTACTTCGCCGCCACCGATTTCCTCGCCTACGACATCGCCATCTGCCTGAACGCCTGGTGTTTCGAGCCGGACCTCTCGTTCAACGTCACCAACGCCCGCCACCTGCTCGCCGCCTACACCGCCACCCGCCCGCTGTCGCCCGCCGAGCGCGCCGCGCTGCCGGTGCTGAGCCAGGGCGCCGCGCTGCGCTTTGCCCTCACCCGGCTGTTCGACTGGATCAACACGCCGCCGGGCGCGCTGGTCACCCGCAAGGACCCGATGGAGTACATCCGCCGGCTGCGCTTCCACCTCACCGCCACCAGCGAGGCCAGTTATGGACTCTGAGCCGCAACTGGTTGAAATCTGGACCGATGGCGGCTGCAAGCCGAACCCCGGCCCCGGCGGCTGGGCGGCGATCCTGCGCTACAAGGGCGCCGAGCGCGAACTCACCGGCACCGAGCCGGCCACCACCAACAACCGCATGGAACTCACCGCCGCCGCCACCGCGCTGGAAAGCCTCACCCGCCCCTGCCGCGTGGTGCTGCACACCGACAGCGAATACCTGCGCAACGGCATCACCCGCTGGCACACCGGCTGGGTGCGGAAAAACTGGCGCAACGCCGCCGGTGACCCGGTCGCCAACATGGACCTCTGGCGCCGCATCCTGGACGCCGCAAAACCGCACCAGATCGACTGGCGCTGGGTCCGCGGCCACGCCGGCGACGAAATGAACGAACGCGCCGACGTGCTGGCCACCAAAGCGCGCGGCGGCTGAAACCCGGCTACATCGTCGCCCCAAGCACCCACGGCGCGAACTCCGACGCCCCGAAGCCATACGCCTCGCTCTTGGTCGGCGCCCCCGATGCGGTCCGCAGCATCAGCTCGAAAATCCGCTCGCCGCACTCCGCCACGCTCTCATCGCCGTCGGCGATAGTGCCGCAGTTGATGTCCATGTCTTCCTCCATGTGCTGATACATCCTGGAGTTGGTCGCCAGCTTGATCGACGGCGCCGGCTTGCAGCCGAACACGCTGCCGCGCCCGGTGGTGAAGCACACCAGATTGGCGCCGCCCGCCACCTGCCCGGTCGCCGCCACCGGGTCGTAGCCCGGCGTATCCATGAACACGAAACCCTTCTCGCGCACCTCCTCGGCATAGGCGACCACATCCACCAGATTGGTGCTGCCGGCCTTGGCCATCGCCCCCAGCGACTTCTCCAGGATGGTGGTAAGCCCGCCCGCCTTGTTGCCGGGGCTCGGGTTGGCGTTCATCTCCGCCCCCTCGCGGGCCGTGTATTCCTCCCACCAGCGCATCAGCCCGACCAGCTTCTCGCCGACCTCCCGGCTCGCCGCCCGCCTGGTCAGCAGATGCTCGGCGCCATAGGTTTCAGGCGTTTCCGACAGAATCACCGTGCCGCCATGCCGCACCAGAATATCCGAGGCTGCCCCCAGCGCCGGATTGGCGGTAATGCCGGAATAGCCGTCCGAGCCGCCGCATTGCAGCGCCACCATCAGTTCGCTGGCCGAGAACGGCTCGCGCTTCACCTGGTTGGCCTCGGCCAGTGCCTCGCGCACGAAGGCGATGCCGGCCTCCACCGTCTTGCGGGTGCCGCCGAGGTCCTGGATGGTCATCGTCCGCAGCCGCCCGGCCAGCTTCTGCTCGTCCATCAGCCCGCCGATCTGGTTCACCTCGCAGCCCAGGCCAATCACCACCACGCTGGCGAAATTCACATGCCGGGCGAACCCCCCGAGCGTCCGTCGCAGCACCCGCAGCGGCTCCAGCTGGGTCATGCCGCAGCCGGTCTTGTGGGTCAGCGCCACCACCCCGTCGACATTGGGGAACTCGGCCATCGGGTCGTAGCCGGTCATCGGGTTCTTGGCGAACGCCGCCGCCACCAGGTCCGCCACATGCGCCGAGCAGTTCACGCTGGTCAGGATGCCGACATAGTTGCGCGTCGCCACCCGCCCGTCCGACCGCCTGATCCCCTGGAAGGTGCGCTCATAGTCGAAATACTGCGTCGGCCGCGCATCCACCCCCCATGCATAGTCCCTGGAGAACTCGCCCATGCCGCAGTTCTGCACATGCACCTGCTGCCCCGGCGCGATCGGCGCGGTGGCAAAGCCGATGATCTGCCCGTAACGCCGCACCGCCTCGCCCACCGCAATCGGCCGCGTCGCCACCTTGTGCCCGGCCGGCACCCGGTCAGTCACCGTTACGTCGCCATCCACCACCGTGCCGGGCGGCAGGGTTGCCCGCGCGATCACCACGTTGTCGGACTCGTTCAGGCGGATAAATAGCGGCGGCATGTCACTCTCCCAAGTAAGCCCAGGGGGCGTTGCCCCCTGGACCCCCACCAAGGGCCGAGCCCTTGGAACTCACGAAATAAGAGGAGGTCCAGGGGCTCGGCCCCTGGCAGGGTCTGGGGCAGCGCCCCAGCCTTACGCCTTCCCCTTGGAATTCTTCCGCGTCTCGGCGATCGCGTTCTTGGCAAACGTCGCCATCATCCCGCTATCGTTCATCAGCGTGGTCAGCCGGAAGCCCATCGAGATGCAGTTGGCCGCATCCTTGGCGCCGGCGGTGTGGATGCCCGGGAAAATGCCACGCTTGTCGCATTCCTTGATGATCTTGTCGTAGATCTTCAGGATTTCCGGCTCCGAGCGATCCAGCTTCGGTGGCAGCCCGTAGGAAAACCCGAGATCGGACGGCCCGACATAAATCCCCGCCACCCCCGGCACATCCAGGATCGCCTCCAGGTTCTTGATCGCGGTCTTGGTCTCGATCATCGGGATGCACAGGATTTCGGCGTTGGCGGTGGTCTGGTAACTGGACGCCTCGCCATACATCGCCGCCCGGATCGGCCCGTTGCTGCGGCTGCCCATCGGCGGATACTTGCAGTAGCTGACGAACGCCTCGGCCTCTTTCCTGGTGTTGATCATCGGGCAGATCACCCCCATCGCCCCGCCATCCAGCGCCTTGCCGATGATCCCCGGCTCGTTCCACGGCACCCGCACCATCGGCGTCACCGGGTGCGCCTGCATCGCCTGGAAACACTGCACCATCGACTGGTAGTCCTGCACCCCGTGCTGCATATCGACGGTCACGCTGTCGAAGCCGCACTGCGCCATCACCTCGGCCGAGAAGCCGGACGGGATCGCCAGCCAGCCGTTGACCACGGCCTTCCCCGACGCCCAGATTTTCGCCACCTTGGTTGCCATCGATATTCCCCCATTAAACCGTAACAGGAACGCTAGGCGCGCCCCGCCAGACGGTCAATTACACCGGATACGGCCCCAGCGCCCGCGCGAACCGCGCCACCGCCGCCTCGCCGAATGCGTTTGGCAGCAGCCCCGGCGCCCGGTCATGCACCGCAATCCCCATCCGCGCCGCCACCAGCCGCTTGCCGTAGCAGATCAGGTGATCCACCGACTGCATCACGAACACGATCGCCGGCAGGATCTCGCGATACAGCGCCTCTGCCTCAACCTCCCGCCCCGCGCGCATCGCCCGATAAATCTCCACCTGCGCCTCGAAGCAGTCCGGCGCCGGCACCAGCCCGGCGCAGCCGGCGCGCAGATTATCCGGCAGTTCCAGCCCGCCGCGCCCGTTGAACACCGCCACCTGGCCGCCGCTCTGCTCCACCACCTGGGCGATCAGCGTGGTCGGCGCCTCGCATTTCAGCACCCGGAAATTCGGCTGCCGCCGCGCCAGTTCGGCAATTCCGTCCGGCGACAGCCCGATGCCGATCAACTCCAGCGCATTCTGGATGCCGGCCGGCACCGGCGCCCGCTCGATCACCTGACCGAAGAAATCCAGCAGTTCCGCCTCGCTGATTCCCGGCCGCCGCGGCGGCTGCAATATCACCCAGGCCGCCCCGCTGGCCGCCGCATGCGCCACCGCGTCCGACTGCTCCGCCGGTGTCGCGCCAAAAATCGTCACCGCCAGCGGCAGCCGCCCGTCCAGGTCGCGGGCCGCCCACTCCACCACCTGCCGCCGCTCGGCCGGCGACAGCTTCGCCACCTCGGTGGCCAGCCCGAGTACCGCCATGCCGTCCGCGCCGCCGGCGACGCAGATCTCGGTCTGCCGCCGCATCGCCTCGCGATCCAACCGGTTCTCGGCGTCAAAAAATGCGTAGAGGATCGGCCAGATGCCGGCGAATGACGGTTCCATACGCGAATCGTTAGGGCGGGTGTCGCGCCCGGTCAATCCGCCGCCCGCCCCACTTCTATCGGGCGCCGGCTTCTATCGGCGGCAACCTTGCTCTACTGTCCGCCGGCCATGCTGACCGACCTGCCCAATATCCTCTCGCTGTCGCGCATCGCGGTCATCCCGCTGATGGTGCTGCTGGTGGCCCTGCGCATGCCGGGGACCGACCTGGCGGCCTGCGTGGTGTTCGGCCTCGCCGGCATCACCGATTATTTCGACGGCAAGCTGGCCCGCGAGCGCAAGCAGACCTCCGATATCGGCCGCATGCTCGACCCGATCGCCGACAAGCTGCTGGTCGCCGCAGCCCTGATGATGCTGGTCGGCATGGGCCATCTGAGTGCCGCCGGCCTCTACCCCGCGATCATCATCCTGCTGCGCGAGATCCTGGTCAGCGGCCTGCGCGAATACCTCGCCGGCATCCGCGTCGGCCTGCCGGTCACCCGGCTGGCAAAGTGGAAAACCGGCTTCCAGATGGGTGCCATCGGCGCGCTGCTGGCCGGTAACGGCAGTGCGGTGATCCTGCATATCGGCTGGCTGCCGGTAAACTTTATCGGCGAGGCGATGCTGTGGGTCGCCGCCGCCCTCACCCTGGTCACCGGCTGGGACTACCTCACCACCGGCCTGCGCCACGCCGCCACCCCGCACGAGGTCGATTGAACCCAATGCAGTTGCTCGGCCTCACCGGCTGGTCCGGCAACGGCAAGACCGTGCTGCTGACCGCGCTGATCCCGCTGTTCGCCGCCCGCGGCCTCACCGTCTCCACCATCAAGCACGCGCATCACGAATTCGACCTCGACCAGCCCGGCAAGGACAGTTGGCGCCACCGCGCCGCCGGCGCCCGCGAGGTGCTGATCGGCTCGGCCCGCCGCTGGGCGCTGCTGCACGAGATGGCAGGCGAAGCCGAGCCGGAGCTGCCCGAGCTGCTGGCCCGCCTCGCCCCGGTCGACCTGGTGCTGGTCGAGGGCTTCAAGGCCAATCCGCACCCCAAGATCGAGGTCTTCCGCCCCTCGCTCGCCCGCGCGCCGATCTGGCCCGGCCGGGCGGACATCGTCGCCGTCGCCAGCGACGCCGCACTGCCAGTCGCCTGCGACCGCGCGGTGCTGCCGCTCAACGATCCCGAGGCGGTGGCCGCCTGGGCGTGCAGCTATCTCGGCCTCGTCACGGCACCGCAGCATGATGCTTGAGCCGGCGCCCCGCAAAGGGCACATTGCATCGTACCGCGAGCGCCCATGCGCCCGCCCGTTGCGAGTCAAGGATTCTCCGCCCATGCGGCATATCGCCCTGATCAGCCTGCTCCTGTTGGCCGGCTGCGACTATGTCGGCAACCCACTCGCCGGGTTCGGCGGGTTCATGGGCGACACGGTCAGCCTGCATACCGACCCGAACCGCCCGATCGGCAACGCGCCGAACATGCAGCGGGTGATGGGCAGCACCTCCGATGCCGCGCCGCTGCTGCCGGAATCGGGCAATGTCTGGCCCGGGCCGCTGCCGCCGGCCAAGACCCTGTCCGACCTGCAGCGCGAGGCCGGCACCCCGCTCGACACCGGCGCCGGCATGTCC
>JBEPTZ010000158.1:0-8828 GCA_041691815.1 Rhodospirillales bacterium
CGACGAGATCTATACCGCGCTGTTCCGCGAGTTGATCACCTACATGATGGAGGACCCGCGCCACATCACCCCCTGCACCCATCTGCTGTTCATCGCCAAGAATCTGGAGCGGATCGGCGACCACGCCACCAACATCGCCGAGACCATCTACTACGCGGTGCGTGGCACGCCGCTGACCGATGCCCGCCCGAAAGGCGACGTGTCGGCGTATGCGGTGGTGCGCCCGGCCGGCGAGGCCTAGGCCGCCCCATGACGTCGCCCGGGCCGCTGATCCTGGTGGTGGAGGACGAGGCGGCGCTGGCCACCATGCTGCGCTACAACCTGGAAAAACAGGGCTACCGGGTGTCCGAGGCCAGCGACGGCCAGGAGGCGCTGGCCAGCATCGCCGAGCAGCCGCCCGACCTGGTGCTGCTCGACTGGATGCTGCCGAGCCTGTCGGGCATCGAGGTCTGCCGGCAAATCCGCCGCCGGCCGGAGACCAGCCATCTGCCGGTGATCATGCTGACCGCCCGCGGCGAGGATCGCGATGCAATTCGGGCGCTGGATATCGGCGCCGACGACTACATCACCAAGCCGTTCAACCTCGACAGCCTGCTGGCCCGCATCCGCGCCCTGCTGCGCCGCGCCAGCCCGCTGCCAGCCAGCGGGCGGTTGAGTTTCGAAGACATCAGCATGGACCTCGCCGCCCACCGGGTGCAGCGCGGCGGGCGGCAGGTGGCGCTGGGGCCGACCGAGTTCCGCCTGCTGGAATTCTTCCTGCAGCACCCGCGCCGGGTGTTTGCCCGCGAGGCGCTGCTGGACGCGGTGTGGGGGCGGGACATCCATGTCGAGCCGCGCACCGTCGACGTGCATATCCGCCGGTTGCGCAAGACCCTCAACGGCCCGGGCGAGGCGGACCTGATCCGCACCGTGCGCGCCGCCGGCTACGCGCTGGACAGCGAGGGGCTATAGTTTAACCTGCGCATCATGTCGCGCGTGCAAGTCGTCATCATCCCGGTCACCGCCTTCCAGCAGAATTGCAGCCTGGTCTGGGAGACCGGAACCCAGCGTTGCGCGGTGGTCGACCCCGGCGGCGAGCCGGAGCGCATCCTGGCGGCGATCGGCAAATACGATCTTTCGGTCGACAAGATCCTGCTGACCCACGGCCATCTCGACCATGCCGGCGGCGCGGCGACGCTTCAGCGGGTGCTGAATGTGCGCGGCGCCACCACCAGCCAGCCGCCGGTGCCGATCATCGGCCCGGATGAGCGCGACCGCTTCCTGCTGCAGCGCATCGAGGCCGACGCGCAGAAGCACGGCATGCCCGGCCTGCACAACGTGGAGCCCGACCAGTGGCTGCACGACGGCGACGTGGTGGAACTCGGCACGCTGCGGTTCGACGTGCGCCATTGCCCCGGCCATTCCCCCGGCAGCGTGGTGTTCGTGGAGCAGGCAATCCGCTTCGCCATCGTCGGCGATGTGCTGTTCCAGGGCTCGGTGGGGCGCTGCGACTTTCCGTATGGCGACGCGCCGGCGCTGATCCGCTCGATCCATGACAAGCTGCTGCCGCTGGGCGACGATATCGCCTTCATCTGCGGCCACGGCCCGAGTTCCACCTTCGGCGCCGAGCGACAGCACAACCCGTTCCTGCAAGACTGACGCCGGGAGGCCGCGATGCACCGCGAACCGCTGATCATGGTCTGCACCTGCGAAATCTCCGGCCGGGTGCGCGGCAAGGCATTCCCGGCCCGCGACCTGGCGGCGCGGATGAGCCGGGGCGTCGGCTGGGTGCCGACCAACACCATGATCTCGGCGTTCGGCATCATCCACGCCACCCCGTTCGGCACCGGCGGCGACCTGCTGCTGGTGCCCGACGCCGGCACCGAGGTGCGCGTGGAATTCGGCGACGGCTCGGCGGACGAGCATTTCTACCTCGGCGACCTACGCCAGCTGGACGGCCGGCCGTGGGAATGCTGCCCGCGCGACTTCCTGCGCCGGGCACTGGGGGCGCTGCAGGCCGGCGCCGGCGTGTCCCTGGTCTCCGCCTTCGAGCATGAGTTCGTCTACACCGGCGTGGACGATCGGCCAGGTGCTGCGTACTCGCTGGACGCCTTCCGCCGCCAGGGCATCTTCGCCGAGGTGCTGGTGGCAGCCTTGCGCAGCGCCGGCGCCGAGCCGGACAGCTTCATGCCGGAATTCGGCGCCGGGCAATACGAGATCGTCACCGAGGCCGCCGGCGGCATCCGCTCGGCCGACCGCGCCGTGGTGGTGCGCGAGATCGCCCGCGCCGCCGCACACCGGCTGGGCCACCGGGCGATCTTCTCGCCGATCCTCGATCCCGCCGGCACCGGCAACGGCGTGCACATCCATTTCAGCTTCCGCGACCGCGACGGCGGCCCGGCGCTCTACGATGCCGCCGCGCCGATGGCACTCTCCACACTCGGCCGCCAGTTCGCCGCCGGGGTGCTGCACCATATGCCGGCGCTGTGCGCCATCACCGCACCATCGGCGGTCTCCTACATCCGCCTGCGCCCGAACCGCTGGGCACCCACCCACGCCACGCTGCAGGTGCAGGACCGCAGCGCCGCGCTGCGCGTCTGCCCGGTGCTGCCCGGCCCCGAGGCGGCGCGCCAGTTCAACCTGGAATACCGGGTGGCCGACGCCGCCGCCAGCCCATACCTGGCCCTCGGCGCACTGGTCTGGGCCGGCGTCGACGGCATCACCCGCAAACTCGACCTGCCGGAAGACGCCCCCGCCCTGCCCGCCAGCCTCTCCGCCGCGCTGGACGCACTGCAAGCCGATCCCGCATCCGTGCAATGGTTCGGCGAGAACTACCTGAACGCCTACCTGATGCAGAAACGCGGCGAGGCGGCAGCTATGGAAGGGCTGGACGAGGCGACGCTGTGCGCACGGTATGCCGAGGCGTATTGAGGAAGGAAGATCTTCTTTTTGTGAACAAAAAGAAGCAAAAAAACTTTCTATCCATTTTGGAGACTCCGGTGTCTCCACGGCACCGCCGTTGCAAGGCGGAAGAAAACGCTTTTTTTCAAAAAAGCGCTGCTTGCCTTATGTTTTCTATGACTTTGTCACTGTTCAACATCCGGCAATACCCGGCGAAGCACTGCAGCGCCGCGGCGTGGCGCGCTTCGGTGTCGGCCATGCAGGCGTCCGGCACGCAGGTGACGTAGTAGCCGCGATCGGCGCCGTCTTTCACAGTGTGGTCGATGCACTGGTCGGTCAGGAAGCCGGTGACGATCAGGTCCTCGATGCCGATGTTGCGCAGCAGGTAGTCGAGGTTGGTGGAGTTGAACAGGCTGGACGAGGTTTTCGGCAGCACCAGTTCATCCGGGCCGGGGCCGACGCTGGCCACCACCTGCGCCTCCCACGAGCCGCGCGCGATGAAGAAATTGGAGAGTTTGTAGTCCAGGCCGCGGTCGCGGCCATCGGCGGTGAGGTTCTCGATCACCGTGTAGATCACCTCCACCCCGGCGGCGCGGCAGGCGGCCAGCAGACGGACCAGGTTGGGCAGCACCCGGGTTTCGGCGGCGTGGTGGAATTCCGGGCGGCTGGCCTGCTGTGCGGCATTGAAGGTGGCGTTCTGCACGTCCACCACCAGCAGCGCCGCGCGCCCCTTCCGCAGCGCCCGGTCGCGGGTCAGGCTGTCGTCCGGCCCCTGGTTCGGCATATTGGCCTCCATCGCTGTGCCGGCGCATCATAGCGGAAACCGACACGCCGCGCGCGAGAGGACCACCTGATGAACATCACCATCCTGGACGACTATTTCGACACTGTCCGCACCCTGCCCTGCTTCGGCATGCTGGCCGGCCACCAGGTGACCATCTGGAACGACCATGTGCAGGACGACAACGTGCTGGCCGAGCGGCTGGCCGACACCGAGGTGCTGGTGCTGATCCGCGAGCGCACCCGCATCGGCGCCGCCCTGCTGGCCCGGCTGCCAAAGCTGCGGCTGATCAGCCAGCGCAGCGTCTATCCGCATATCGATGTTGCCGCCTGCACCGCTCGCGGCGTGCTGCTGTGCTCCAGCCAGCACCCCGGCGAGCCGTGCTACCCCACCGCCGAGCTGGCCTGGGCGCTGCTGCTGGCCGCCGCCCGCAAGCTGCCGCAACAGATCGCCTCGCTGAAGGCCGGGCGCTGGCAATACGCGGTCGGCAGCACGCTGCGCGGCAAGACCCTCGGCGTGTTCGGCTACGGCCGCATCGGTTCGGTGGTGGCCGGCTACGGCCGCGCCTTCGGCATGAACGTGCAGGTCTGGGCCGGCGAGGCATCGCGCGCCCGCGCCGCCGCCGATGGCTACACGGTGCCGGCCAGCCGGGAGGCGTTCTTCACCGACAGCGACGCCATCTCGCTGCATCTGCGGCTGTATCCGGCGACCCGCGGCATCGTCACCGCCGCCGACCTGGCGCTGATGAAGCCCACCGCCATCCTGGTCAACACCAGCCGCGCCGGGCTGATCGCGCCGGGCGTGCTGGAGGCCGGGCTGCGCGCCGGGCGGCCCGGCATGGCGGCGATGGACGTGTTCGAGGCCGAGCCGATCACCGACCCCAGCCATCCGATGCTGCTGCTGGAGAACGCCATCTGCACCCCGCATATCGGCTACGTGACGCATGAGGAATACAACCTGCAATTCAGCGAAATCTTCGCCCAGATCGTAGCCTTCGCCGCCGGCACCCCGGAGAACGTGATCAACCCGGAGGCGCTGGCAGCGGCGGGTTAGCCGTACAGTTATATCTCATACCTATATTGCCGCCGCCGCCGGCCACCCGGCCCGGCCCGCAGGAGAGCACCGCATGCGCACCACCCGCCTGGGCACCACCGGCCCCGCCACATCGGCTTTTGGCCTTGGCTGCATGGGAATGTCCGGCGTCTACGGCCCGGCCGACCGGGCGGAAAGCCTGGCGACCATCCACGCAGCACTGGATGCCGGCATCACCCTGCTCGACACCGGCGATTTCTACGGCATGGGCCATAACGAGATGCTGCTCGGCGAGGCATTGCGCACGGTGCCGCGCGACCAGGTGCTGGTCAGCGTCAAGTTCGGCGCCCTGCGCGACCCCAAAGGCGGCTGGGCCGGCAACGACGCCAGGCCGCAGGCGGTGCGCAACTTCCTCGCCTACTCGCTGCAGCGGCTCGGGCTGGACTATATCGACATCTACCGCCCGGCCCGGCTGGACCCGGCGGTGCCGATCGAGGACACCATCGGCGCCCTCGCCGAACTGGTGAAGGCTGGCTATATCCGCCATATCGGCCTGTCCGAAATCGGCGCCGAAACGCTGCGCCGCGCCGCCGCGGTGCACCCGATCAGCGATCTGCAGATCGAATACTCGCTGCTGTCGCGCGGCATCGAGGACGAGATTCTCCCCACCGCCCGCGCGCTGGGCGTCGGCATCACCGCCTATGGCGTGCTGTCGCGCGGCATGATCAGCGGCCAATGGCGGCCCGGCCCCGCGGCACCCGGCGATCTGCGCGCCCACAGCCCGCGCTTCCGCGGCGCCAACGCCGAGGCCAACCTGGCCCTGGTGACCGCGCTCGGCACGGTGGCCGATGCGCTCGGCGCCAGCGTGGCGCAGGTGGCGATTGCCTGGGTGCTGGCGCAGGGCGCCGATATCGTGCCGCTGATCGGCACCAAGCGCCGCGACCGGCTGGCCGAGGCGCTCGGCGCGCTCGCCCTCACCCTGCGGCCACAGGACATCGCGGCGATCGAACGTGCGATGCCGAAGGGTGCAGTCGCCGGCGACCGCTATCCGCCGCCGGCGATGCGCGATCTGGACAGCGAGCGGCGCGGATAACGCCTGCCTACCCGACCACCCCAGCCACCGCCAGGATCGCGGTCAGGCTGGCCGCCATGCCGCGCAGGCTCTCGCCTTCCTCGACATCGATCCACTCCTCCAGCGAATGCGCCCGCCCGCCACTGCCGCCGGAGCCGATCTTGATCGCCGGGATGCCGAGCGCCATCGGCACGTTGGCGTCGGTGGAGGAAACCACATGGCGCGGCGTGAAGCCGTGCGCGGTGATCGCCGCGGTGGCCAGTTTGACGATCTCGCTGTCCATCGACGTGGCGCCGGCCGGGCGGTCGCCGACCAGCTTGGCCTCGACGCTGATCGCCCCCTGCGCGGTGGAACGGGCATGGTTCTCGGCCTCCACCGCATAGCCCAGGATGGCATGGAACCGCGCCTCCAGCCGCGCCAGTTCGGCCGGCGATTCGGAGCGCAGGTCGATCTGCATCCAGCACTCGTTGGGAATCGCGTTGATCGAGGTGCCGCCGCCGGCGACGCTGGCGCTATAGGTGGTGCGCGGCTTGGTCGGCACCTGCACCCGCGCCAGCTCCACCATCGCCTGCGCCATCGCGTTCATCGGGCTGACCAGCCCGAACGCGCCGAAACTGTGCCCGCCCGGCCCGCGGAACGTCACCTTGAACCGCTTGGAGCCGACGCCGCCGACCGCGATATTGTCCATCTCCGGGCTGTCGACGGTGAAGAACGCCCTGATGCGGTCTTTGTACTCGCCCTTGTGGAACAAATGCCGCACCCCGCGCAGATCGCCCAGCCCCTCCTCGCCAACATCGCCAACGAACAAAATATCGCTATGGGTGCGGATGCCGGCAGCGTCCATCGCCCGGATGAACGCCAGCAGCACGGCGAGACTGCGGGTGTCATCGCCAACCCCCGGCGCGAACAGCTTTGTCCCCTCGCGCCGCACCTTCACGTCGGTGCCGGCGGGAAACACCGTGTCCATATGCGCCGCCACCACAATCAGCGGCCCATTGCCGGCACCGCGCCGCAGCCCCATCACATTGCCGACCTCGTCCTGCTCGACATCCTCCAGCCCATGCGCGGCCAGCATGCCCTGGTACGCCGCCGCCCGCACCGCCTCGCCGAACGGCGGCGACGGGATCTCGGTCAGCGTGATGATGTCCTGCACGGTGCGGGCATGCTCGGCCTCCAGCACCGACGTCGCAGTGCGGTAGGCGGGGCTGGACATGATGGCGGCGGGGTCGGTCATCGACAAAATCCTATCAAGGAAGGAAAGGGTTCTTTTTTAAAAAAAAGAACCAAAAAACCATCCGCCTTGCAACGGCGGTGGGGCGGAGACATCGTACACTCCAATGGATGAAGTTTTTTTGCTTCTTTGTTTTCAAACAAAGAAGACTTCACTTACTCAACTCCCGCGCCATCTCATCGATCCCCCCCAGCGTCAGCGGAAACATCCGCCGTTCCATCGCCTGCCGGATCATGGCAACCGACATCGCGTGATCCCAGCCGCGTGCCGGCAACGGGTTCAGCCAGGCCGAGCGGCGGAAATGCGCGGTGATCCGTTCCAGCCACACCGCGCCGGCCTCGTCGTTCCAGTGTTCGACGCTACCGCCGGGGTGGCTCACCTCGTATGGGCTCATCGAGGCGTCGCCGACGAAGATCGCCTTGTAGTCCGGGCCGTAGGTGCGCAGCACTTCGTGGGTGGAGACCAGGTTGTCGCGGCGGCGGCGATTGGTTTTCCAGACATGCTCGTAGACACAATTATGGAAGTAGAAGTATTGCAGGTGCTTGAATTCGCCGCGTGCCGCCGAGAACAACTCCTCGCAAACCCGCACATGCTCGTCCATCGAGCCGCCGATATCGAGGAACAGCAGCACCTTCACGGTGTTATGCCGCTCGGGCACCATCTTCAAGTCCAGGCTGCCGGCGTTGCGGGCGGTGCTGTTGATGGTGTCGGGGATGTCCAGTTCGGTCGGCAGGCCCTGCCGCGCGAACCGCCGCAGCCGGCGCAGCGCCAGCTTGATGTTGCGGGTGCCGAGTTCAACGCTGTCGTCCAGATCGCGGAATTCCCGCCGGTCCCACACCTTCACCGCGCGGCGATGGCGGCTTTCGTCCTGGCCGATCCGCACCCCCTCGGGGTTGTAGCCATAGGCGCCGAACGGCGAGGTGCCGGCGGTGCCGATCCATTTGCTGCCGCCCTGGTGGCGGCCCTGCTGCTCGGCCAGGCGCTCGCGAAGCGTCTGCATCAGTTTGTCGAAGCCGCCCAGCGCTTCGATCTTGGCCATTTCCTCCGGCGTCAGCAGCTTCTCGGCCAGCTTGCGCAGCCATTCCTCGGGGATGTCGGTGGGCGCCACGCCCTCCTCGCGCTCCAGGCCCTTGAACACCTCGCCGAAGATGCGGTCGAAACGGTCGAGGTGCCGCTCATCCTTGACCAGCGCGGTGCGAGCCAGGAAGTAGAAATCCTCGAGGCTGTAATCCGCCACGCCGGCCTTCATGGCGCCGAGCAGCGACAGGTATTCGGTGATCGAGGCCGGCACCCCGCCGGCCCGCAGCGCCAGGATGAACTGCGCGAACACCTTGCCCGCTAGCCTCCGCGCCTGGAGAGAAAAGCCAGTCGCTCGAACAGATGCACGTCCTGCTCGTTCTTCAGCAGCGCGCCGTGCAGCGGCGGGATGACGATGTGGCCGTCCTTGCTGCGCAGCACCTCGGGCGACAGTTCGTCGACCATCAGCAGCTTCAGCCAGTCGAGCAGCTCCGAGGTCGCCGGCTTCTTCTTCAGCCCCGGCACCTCGCGCAGGTTGAAGAACACGTTCAGCGCCTCGCGCAGCAGGTCGCCGCGAATGTCCGGGTAGTGCGCGTGGACGATCAACTCCATCGTCTCGCGGTCGGGGAAACGGATGTAGTGGAAGAAGCAGCGGCGCAGGAAGGCGTCCGGCAACTCCTTCTCGTTGTTCGAGGTGATGATGACGATCGGCCGCTGTTTGGCCACTACGGTCTGCCGGGTTTCGTAGACGAAGAACTGCATGCGATCGAGTTCCAGCAGCAGGTCGTTGGGGAACTCGATATCCGCCTTGTCGA
>JBEPTZ010000159.1:0-8819 GCA_041691815.1 Rhodospirillales bacterium
CGCAGGCAGCCCCCGGCCCCGAGGCCGGCCGGTGAGCGGGCGGGACGGGATGTTTGCGGTCCGCCACGGCCGGGTGCCCGGCCCGCCCAGCCCGATCGGCCACAGCGCCGCCAGGTTGCTGAAATCGACCGCGTCCAGCGCCAGCGACAGCGCCGCGTCGAGCTGCCCGTCGGCCCGCCGGCCATGCAGCCAGCCGGAGATATGGGTGGTCGGCCCGCCGGCGCCCTCGGGGCCGGGCGAGGTGCCGGGGATCGCCGGGGGGGCCACGTCCAGCGCCAGGATGCGCAGGTCGAATTCGGCCAACGAACCCTCGGCCTCCAGTTTCGCGCCGCGCAACGGCAGTTCGCCCTGGCCGAGATGCACGATTCCGGGGCCGATATCGGCGCTGAAGCGCATGCGCGGCAGATGCAGCCCGGTATCGATCTCGCCGGCCAGGGACAGGGTCAGCCGGGCATCCAGCGCCGCCAGCGCTTTCAGGCCGGGCACCGCGGCGGCCAGTTCGGCCGGCACCAGCGGCGGCAGTCTGGCCTGGAAGCTGATGTCGCCACCGCCGGGCGGCAGGGCGGCGCTGGCGGTGAACGGCAGGCTGCGGTTGCCGAGTTGCAGCGCCAGCCCGGCGGTGGCGTCCATGCCGCCACCGGGGCGGCGTCGCAGGTCCAGCCGGGCGCCGCTGATCTGCCAAACGGTGCCGAGCTGGCGGTCGACGATGGCGATCTCGGCATCGCGCAGCCGCACCCGGCGCAGCGCCCGCAGCGGTGCCGCGGCCTGGTTGGCGGAGGCGGCGCTGTCTGGCGGGCGGGCGAGTTCGGCCAGCATCGCCTCCAGCAACCCGGCGCTGTTGGGTTCGGCGGCGGAGGGTGGGGCACCTTCGCCGCTGAGGTCGAGCGCCGCGGTGCCATCGGCGAGCCGCCAGCCGCGCAGGTGCAGGCCCTCGATATCGATGGCGCGCGGCAGCAAGGCGCCGCGCAGCAGCGAGGCAGCCGACAGCGACACCTCGATCGACGGTGATTGCATGATGCGGCTGCCGTGGCTGTCGGTGAGCAGCACCCCGCGCAGGCGCAGATCGAGCGGCCGGTCAACCCGCTCGCCCAGCCCCTCCCAGGCCAGCGACAGGTGCTGCACCGAGAGCCGGTATGGCGCCGGCACCGCCTGCTGCACGTAGGGGATCAGCCAGGGCAGTTCCAGCGGCCCGCGCGACAGCCGCCAGGCGAGGCCGCCGAGCAGCACGGCGAGCAGCACCACGACCACCAGGGCGACGCGCAGCATGGTGTGCAGCAGGCCGCCGACATGCAGCACCGCTTGACCGGCGGCCCGCCTCATGGCCAGCCTTGCGCATCATGCCGCGCCCCGCAAGTTCCGCCGCCGCGCCGTTCCAGCTGCCGGCCGCCTGGCCCCTGCCTGCCGACCCGGCGGCGGGCGAGCGGCTGCTGGCGGAGTTCGCCGAACGCGGCCGGGTGGAGGCCGGGCTGGCGCGGCGCGGGCCGGTGGCGGCGATGCTGCGCTGCCTCGGCGGCAATGCGCCGTACCTGGCCGATCTGGCGCTGCGCGAGCCGGCCAGCCTGCGCCGGCTGCTGCGCCATGGGCCGGGCGCGGTGGTGGATGCGGCGATGGCCGAGCTGGCGGCGGTGGCCCCCGCGGCACCCCGGCCGCGCGTCGCCGCCGCGCTGCGTCAGGCCAAGCGCCTTGTGGCGCTGGCGGTGGCGCTGGCCGATATCGGCGGCATCTGGACGCTGGAGCAGGTGACCGCCGCGCTCTCCGCACTGGCCGAGGCGACGCTGGGGCTGGCGGTCGCACATCTGCTGCGCAGCGCCCACGACGCCGGCGAATTGCGGCTGCCGCAGCCGCGCGCGCCGACCCGCGGTTGCGGCTTCACCGTGCTCGGCATGGGCAAGCTGGGCGCCGGTGAATTGAACTATTCCAGCGATGTCGACCTCATTCTGCTGCACGACCCCGCCGCCGGGGTGTATCCCGGCGACGAGCCGCGTGCCTTCTATACCCGCATGGCGCGTAACCTTGTCACCCTGATGGAAGCGCGCGACGCTGACGGTTACGTGTTCCGCACCGATCTGCGGCTGCGGCCCGATCCGGCGGCCACCGCGCCGTGCATCTCGCTGCCCGGCGCGATCTCCTATTACGAGAGCATGGGGCAGAACTGGGAACGCGCGGCGATGCTGAAGGCGCGGCCGGTGGCCGGCGACCTGGCGCTGGGGCAGGCGTTCCTGGAGGCGATCCGGCCGTTCATCTGGCGCCGGCACCTGGATTTCGTGGCGCTGGCCGATATCCAGGCGATGAAGCAGCGGATCGACGCGCATAAGGGCACCGGCGCGCGCCGGGAGACCGATCCGGTGGCGCGCGTGCTGGGGCTGAACGTCAAGCTCGGCGAGGGCGGCATCCGCGAGGTCGAGTTCCTGGCGCAGTCGCTGCAACTGGTGTGGGGCGGGCGCGATCCGTCGCTGCGCAGCCCGCGCACCCTGGAGGCGCTGCGGGCGCTGGCGCGTGCCGGGCATCTGCCGGCAGCCCGGGTGCCGGGGCTGGTGGCCACCTACCGGTTTCTGCGCCGGGTCGAGCATCGGCTGCAGATGATCAACGACCGGCAGACCCACAGCCTGCCGGAACAGGCCGGGCAACTGGACGGGTTCGCCAAATTCATCGGGTTCGCCGATGGCGCGGGCTTCGCACGCACGCTGCGCGGCCATCAGCGCCGGGTGGCAAGCGCCTATGCCGCGGTGTTCGCCGGCATAGGCGAGCCCGCGGGCGCGGCGCCGGGGCTGGACTTCCGCGGTGACGGCGCCCCGCCGCCGCAGACGCTGGCGGCACTCTCCGCGATGGGCTTCGGCAATCCCGGCGCCATCGTCGCCGCCGCGCGCAGCTGGCAGGCCGGGCGGGTGCGGGCGCTGCGCTCGGAACGCTCGCAGGCGCTGATGATGCAGGTGCTGCCACCGCTGTTGCAGGCGCTCGCCCGCCAGCCGCAGCCGGATGCCGCCTTCGCCCGGTTCGACGAGTTGCTGGCGCGGCTGCCGGCCGGGGTGCAGTTGCTGTCGCTGTTCCAGCGCAATCCGTCGCTGCTCGATCGCATCGCCGCGGTGCTCGGCGCCTCGCCGTCGCTGGCCGACCACCTGGCGCGCAGCCCGTCGGCGCTGGAGGGGCTGCTGGCGCCGGTGGCGGCCCCCGACTACAGCCGCATGCTGCGGGCGCAACTGGGCGACGCGCGCACGCTGGAGGACAGCATCGCGATCATCCGCGCCGCGGTGCGCGAGGAGGAGTTCGCGCTGTCGGTGGCCACCATGGAGGGCCGGCTGGACGCCGACGCCGCCGGGCTGGCCCGCGCCGGGTTGGCCGACGCCGCGCTGTCCTGCCTGCTGGGGCCGGTGCTGGAGGATTTCGCCAGCCGCTTCGGGCGGGTTCGCGGCGGCGGGCTGGCGCTGGTGGTGATGGGCAAGGCCGGCGGGCGCGAGATGATGGCCGGCTCCGATCTCGACCTGATGCTGATCTACGATCACGCCGAAACCGCGATCGAAAGCAGCGGCAAGGGCAAGAAACACCTAGCCTCCAGTCAGTGGTTCATCCGGGCGGTGCACGCCTTCGTCGCCGCCATCACCGCCCCCGACGCCGAGGGACCGATGTTCGCGGTAGACATGCGGTTGCGGCCCTCGGGCAACAAGGGGCCGGTGGCGGTCTCGCTGGCCGGCTTCGAGCGCTATCACGCGCCGCCGCCGGAAATACCGGCCAGCACGCCGCCGGGCGCGCCACACAGCCACGGCCAGGGCGCCTGGACCTGGGAGCGGATGGCGCTGACCCGCGCCAGGGTGATCGCCGGGCCGGCGGCGCTGCGGGCGCGGGTGGAGGCGGCGATCCGCACCGCGGTGGCGCATGCCGGCCCGCCGGCGCAACTGCGCGCCGATGCCGCGGCAATGCGCGCCCGGCTGCTGCGCGACCTGCCGCCCTCCGGGCCGTGGGACGTGAAGGCGCGGGCCGGCGGGCAGATCGAGGTCGAATTCATCGCCCAGACACTGCAACTGGCGCATGCCCGGGAGCACCCGGAATTATGCAGCCCGACCACCCGCGAGGCGCTGAAACGGCTGCGCGAGGCCGGCTTTCTGCCCGCGGCGGACGCCGCCACGCTGATCCGCGCCGACCATGCCTGGCGGACTGTGCAGGGCATGCTGCGCATCACCTATGGGCGCGGCAGAATGGACCGGCTGGCCGAATCCACCGCCGCCGCATTGCTGCGCGCCGCCGATGCGGCCGGCCTGAAGGCGGTTGACGTAGCCGCCCTGCGCGCCACTTTGGATGAGATCGCGCAGCAGGTGCGCGCCTGCTTCAACCGCCATGTCGGAGAGATCGTTTCATGAATATCGAGGAAGGTAGCACCGCGCCGGATTTCCACCTGCCGGCCAGCGGCGGCCGCGAGGTCAGCCTGAGCGCGATGAAGGGCAAACCCTTCCTGCTGTATTTCTACCCGAAGGCCGACACCCCGGGCTGCACCAAGGAGGCCTGCGCCTTCCAGGAGGCGCTGCCGCAACTGGGCACGATCGGGCTGGCGGTGATCGGCGTGTCGCCCGACAAGCTGCCGCCGATCGAGAAATTCGCCGCCAAATATAATCTTACCTTCCCGCTCGCCTCCGACGCGGAAAAGACCGCCGCCGAGGCCTATGGCGTGTGGGTGGAGAAATCCATGTACGGCCGCACTTACATGGGCATCGAGCGCAGTTCGTTCCTGATTGATGCCAAGGGCCGCGTGGCAAAAGCCTGGCACAAGGTGAAGGTGGACGGCCACGCCGCCGAGGTCATGGCGGCGGCCAAGGCGCTGGGATAACCGGGCGTCGGGACAGCGCCTGCCGTTTACGGTGCGGAACCTGCCGGGGCGAGCCAGGTTTCGGCCCGGCGACTAGATGACCTGGCCGCTCAGCGCGTCAGCACGACGTGGGTCGCCAACTCGGTCGGCACCACCTCCGCCACCCGATACCCAAGGCCCGGCAGGTCAATGCCTGCGAACAGCGCTTCACCCCGGCCGAGAACCACCGGCGACAGCGCCAGGTGCAGCTCGTCGATCGCGCCTGCGAGCAGGTACTGGCGGACCGTCGCAACGCCGCCGCCAATCTTCACGTCCAGGTCGCCCGCCGCGGCCCTGGCCTGCGCCAGCGCCGCCTTGATGCCGTCGGTGACGAAATGGAAGGTCGTGCCGCCTGCCATCACGATTGGCGCCCGGGCATGGTGGGTGAGGATGAAGGTCGGCGCGTGATACGGCGGATTGTCGCCCCACCAGCCTTTCCACGCATCGTCCTGCCATTCGCCGCGGATCGGGCCGAACATATTGCGCCCGAGGATGTGGGCGCCGAAGCCTTCCGCCGTGGCGCGGGCGAAGCGATCGTCAATCCCGTCGTCTTTGCCGAGCATCGATCGAAAGGTCCGGGTCGGGTAGAACCAGTTGTGCAACCCGCGGCCGCCGATGCCGAGCGGATGCTCCAGGCTCTGCTCCGGGCCGGCCCCGAAGCCGTCGATGGACACCGCAAAACCCGCGACGCGCACTTTGCTCATGGTAGCTCCGTTTGATGATGAACTGCGGCCTGACGTTTTTAGTTGATATCAACATATCACGGTCCATGTCAAAGCTGATGCCCCGGCCGCTCCCACCCAGGTGAATTTCACCGCTCGCGCCCTGCTACAGGAAGCTCACCGGGTCGACATCGACGTCAACCTTCACCCCCCGCCGCGTCGCCACCGCCCCGAGCCAGGCCCGCAGCAGCGGCTGCACCGCGATGTCGCGCCGCGTCTTCAGCAGCAACCGCCGCCGGTGCCGCCCGCGCAGAATCGCCAGCGGCGCCGGCGCCGGGCCGAGCACCACAATGCCGTCGCCATGCGGTGCGGCGCGGCCGAGGTCGCGGGCGGCGATATCGGCGGCATCCGGGGTATCGGCCGAGACGATCAGCGCCGCCAGCCGGCCGTACGGCGGCCAGTGCCCCGGCCGGCGCTCGGCGGCCTCGCTGTCCATGAACTGCCGCAAATCGCCATGCAGCAGCGCCTGCATCACCTTGTGTTCCGGCGTGTAGGTTTGCAGCAGCACCTGGCCCGGCGCCTCCGCCCGCCCGGCGCGGCCGGCGACCTGGTGCAGCAGTTGCACGGTGCGCTCGGCAGCCCGCAGGTCGCCGCCGGACAGCCCGAGATCGGCATCCACCACGCCGACCAGCGTCAGATGCGGGAAATGCCAGCCCTTGGCGACGATCTGGGTGCCGATGATCAGGTCGATCTCGCGCGCCTCGATCGCCCGTGCCGCCTCGGCGGCGGCGTGCGGGCCGGGCAGCGTGTCGCTGGCCATCACCAGCACGCGGGCCTCGGGGAATGCGGCGGCGGCCTCCTCGGTGATCCGCTCGATGCCCGGCCCGACCGCGGTCAGGCTGTCCTCGGTGCCGCAGGCCGGGCATTCGCGCGGAATCGGGATGCTGTGGCCGCAATGGTGGCATTGCAGGATGCGCCGCGCCCGGTGCTCAACCAGCCAGGCGGTGCAGTTCGGGCATTGCATGCGGTGGCCGCAATGCCGGCACAGCGTCAGCGGCGCGTAGCCGCGGCGGTTGAGGAACAGCATCGCCTGCTCGCCGGCGGCGAACCGCGCCGCCATCGCCTGCAGCAGCGGCGGCGCCAGGAAGTGCCCGCGTTCCGGGGGCGTCTCGCGCAGATCGACCAGCCCGATCTCCGGCAGGCTGGCGCCGCCGTGCCGGCTCGGCAGGTGCAGGCGCTGGTAACGCCCGGCCTCGACATTGGCCAGCGTCTCCAGACTGGGGGTCGCCGACGACAGGATGGCGGGTGCGGCGCATAACCGGGCGCGGACGATCGCCATGTCCCGCGCGTGGTACACCACGCCGTCCTCCTGCTTGAACGCGGTCTCGTGCTCCTCGTCGATCACCACCAGGCCGAGATCGGGGAACGGCAGGAACAGCGCCGAGCGGGCGCCGACCACCACGGCCGCCTGCCCGGCATCCACCGCCCGCCAGGTGCTGCGGCGGGTCTTGCTCGGCAGGTCGGAATGCCACACCGCCGGCGCCACCCCGAAGCGCTGGCGGAACCGCGCCAGCCATTGGCTGGAGAGCGCGATCTCCGGCAGCAGCACCAGCGCCTGCCGGCCTTGGCGCAGGCAGGCGGCGATCGCCTCGAAATACACCTCGGTCTTGCCAGAGCCGGTGACACCGTCCAGCAGATGCACCGAGAACGCCCGCGCCGCCACCGCCGCGCGCAACGCCGAAGCCGCCGCCGCCTGGTCGGCCGACAGCGCCGGGCCGGGATGCTCCGGGTCGGGCGGCGCGAAGGCAGTCTCGGCCGGCAGCGGGGCCGCCAGCAGCAGCCCGGCATCCGCCATGCCGCGCAGCACCGAGGCCGACACCCCGGCGGCGCGGGCCAGGTCGGCGCCAGCCATCGCCCCCGCCCCCAGCGCCGCCAGCACCCGCTGCCGCGCCTCGGTCAGCCGCACCTCCGGCACGACCTCGCCGCGGCTCCAGCCGATCCGTGGCAGCGGCGCGTGCAGCGCGTTGACGCGCAGCGCCATGGTCAGCACCTCGCCCGGCGGCGCCAGCGTGTAGGCGGCGATCCAGTCCACCAGCCGGCGCAGGTCGGCGCGCATTGGCGGCGCCTCCAGGATCGCGTCGATCGGCCGCAGCCGGTTGTCGCCGACGCTGCCATCGGCCTCGCCGTCCCACACCACGCCGATCTCGGCGCGGCGGTTCAGCGGCACCATCACGATATCGCCCGGCTGCGGGTCCATACCCGCCGGCACCCGGTAATCGAACGGCCCGGCAAACGGATACGGCAGCAGCACCGGCACGCGCGCCCGGCACGCGATCGGGAGGCTGTCCTGCGAGATTTTTGGGTTATCCGCCGCCATCCTATATGATCTGCCTCAAGTCCATCCTGCCGGCCACCCCCTGCCGGTCTGACAGACCCAACAACCACGGAATCCCGCCATGAAATTCTTCCTCGATACCGCCGAGATCGCCGACATCAAGGCGCTCGCCGCCGTTGGCCTGGTCGATGGTGTCACCACCAACCCGTCGCTGATCGCCAAATCCGGCCGCAAGATTCTCGACGTGGTGGCCGAGATCTGCGGCATCGTGCAAGGCCCGGTCAGCGCCGAGGTCACCGCCACCGACTACGACGCGATGATGCGCGAGGCCGCGGTGCTGCGGAAGATCGCCAAGAACATCGCCGTCAAGGTGCCGCTGACGCCAGACGGCCTGCACGCCTGCAAGACGCTGTCCAGCGACGGCGCGATGGTCAACGTCACGCTGTGCTTCTCGGCCGCCCAGGCGCTGCTGGCGGCCAAGGCCGGGGCGCACTTCATCAGCCCGTTCGTCGGCCGGCTCGACGATATCGGCCAGGACGGCATGGAACTGGTGGCCGACATCATCCAGATCTACCAGAACTACGACGCGCTGAAGACCGAGGTGCTGGTGGCCAGCGTGCGCCACCCGATCCATATCCTGCAGGCCGCCAAGCTCGGCGCCGATATCTGCACCGTGCCGCCGAAGGTGATCCAGCAACTGTATCACCACCCGCTGACCGACAATGGCCTCTCCGCCTTCCTGGCCGACTGGGCCAAGACCGGCCAGACGATCGTCTGAACCGGGGATGGCCGGGCCCGCCGAGGCAATCGCACCCAGCGCAGAGGCGGTGATCGCCTATCTGCGGGCGCATCCCGCCTTCCTCGCCACCAATCCCGGCCTGTACGGGGCGCTGGAGCCGCCGCTGCGCGTCCACGGCCCGGTGCTGGCCGACCACATGGCGGCGATGCTGGCCGCCGAGCGCGATCGCGCGGTGGAACTCCTGTCTCT
>JBEPTZ010000160.1:0-8539 GCA_041691815.1 Rhodospirillales bacterium
GACACCTTGCGCGAGCGACTGAACACGCTCGAGGCCCGCAAGGTCGAGTTGACCAAGGAGGTAGCCGAGGCGCGGACGCCACGGGCGCAGGTCCGGCTGCATCCGAATGCGGCAGCGCTATACGCCGCCAAGGTCGCCGATCTTGAGACGGCGCTCAACGCACCGGACTGTCGCACCGAAGCGGCCGGCATCCTGCGCGGCTTGATTGACCGCGTTGTGCTGACGCCGGCCGCAGAAGCACCGGACGGTCTGGCGGCGGTGCTGCACGGCGATCTGGCGATGATCCTGTCACTGGCCGCCTCAGCCGAGGCGGGCGGCTCGGGCGGTGCCGGCAAGGTTCTGAGAACGGGCAACAAAAAACGCCCAGGAACGTTTGTTCCTGGGCGTGAACTGTCGGTGGTTGCGGGGAGGCGATACAACCTTTACCGAACACGCATCCAACATGTCGCGAACATCAGAAAACCGCGCGTCTCGAACAAGCCGCAAAGCTCATCTCAAGCACGATAGCTCAACTATCCCTTCATTTTCCTAACACAATTTCCGGCTCTTATGAGTCATCCCAAATTATTGGCTGACGTCGCGGCTTCGGTCGGCACACTTGCGGCGCCGAACTTTCAAGCAACGTCCATACGAACGGAAGATACGGACGAATCGTAGCTCGCCGTTCGGCAACTTGCGGTGTCATGGTCTTGAGTCAAGGGCGGAAAAATTCATGAGGTGCAAGAAGGTGATTGCTTTAATCAATAAAATTATGCCGATAACCGATTGTGTTTGACCTTAATTGAGGCTTTTGATTGTCATTCATCAATAACATTCAAGAACCATATATATAAAACATTCTATATTTACTTTATAACCGAATATTCTAACGTATCCTGGGGCACTACCCGACGACCTTCTTTTATGGTTCCATCTCCTATTATAATTTCATTTCCACGAAATCCGAAACACGCTCTCATTCTGCCGCCATTATACAAAGCCTCTCCACAGAAAATTGGATTTCCGTGATAATCCATGTCAACCTTAATGAATTTTGTATCTGGCGAAATTACATAGAGACCCACCGGAACACCTCGCAAATTGATCAACCTCATAAATCGAACCTGATTTGCGTCCTGGTAAGAAATTTTTCCCTGATCCACTGGATGTATTATTACCGGCCCATAAGCAACCTCCGGACCGCACGCCGCCAATGCACCTATTATCAACATAGAAGGTATTTTTTTAACAAAATTCCCTGCTTTCCGGTATCTCGGGTAATTGGAATTCCTCATTATTCTCATCATTTTCGCAACCTTTTTTGATTGTTCTTTAACGGATCCGTGCGTCCTGCGGCTATCGTGCAGTTCTTCGGTTCGGTCAAATTTTGAACGAACCTAACCCCCGCATAATCTTGGTCGCGACCTGGTGCCACTCGCTGATTCCCCCATCTCCAGGAGATCAGCCAAGAACTCGGAACCCGGCTCGAGGCCCGTGATTGCAACATGGTCGCGGGCGCGGGTGCAGGCGACGTAGAGCAGGTGCCGCTCGCTGTCGAAAATTTCGTCCAACTCTGACTCCTCGGCGGCGCTCTCGATACGGGATTGCAGGGGGATCACTTCGTCGTCGCACGCCATCACCGCGACGGCGCGGAACTCCATCCCCTTGGCCAGGTCCATAGTGCCGACCACAACCCGGCCGTCCGGAATGTCCGGGCGCTCGTGCAGGGAGACCCATTTCTGGCCGGCGGCCTTGGTCGCCGCTTTCGCCCGGTCGAACTGGTCGGTCGAGCGGACCAGCAGCGCGATTTCGTGCGGTGGAGTGCCGCCTGCCACCAACTTGGCGATCCAGGCGCCGGCGAATTCGATCTCATCCGCCTCGGTGTCGAACAGGCCTACATCGGGTTCCGGGCCGTCGAACACCGAGATTGTGCCGCGACGGCCCTCCTCGTATCCGTCCACGTCGCGCACCTGCGGAGGCAGTAACAGGTCCGCGCGGCGGCGTATCTGGTGCGAGGTGCGGTAGTTCACCTTGAGTGACAGCGACCGCCCCCGCACGTCCACGCCCTGCGACAGCCAGGAATACGGCTGTTGGAATATCCGCTGACCGATGTCGCCGGCGAAGAACAGGTTGTCCGGGCCGTCCGGCACGATCGCGGTCAGTAAGCGCAGCTGTGGGATGCTGATATCCTGCGCCTCATCAATGACCGCATGGGTAAATGGCTTGACGGCAGCGGGGCGGTAGTGGTCGGTGACGCGCGACACGGTCTCGGCCCAGGTTACCACATTGCGGGCGCGCAGCAGGGCTTGGGTACGCTGGAAAATACCCCATAGCGCCTCTCGCTGGTTGCCGCCGATGCGGGTCTTGCGGCCGAGGCGTGACACATCGCGGTAAGCCTCCCAACTGCGGAGTTGCCAGGCATCAACCACGTGACGCCATTCCGTGGCCAGGAAGCGCTGTGAGAACCGGGTCACCTTCAACTCCGCGGCCGCGGTCTTCAATGCGGCATCCACCTGGGCCGCCATGGCGATATTGGGCACCACGCCAAGCGCCCGTTCGTGCAACTGGTGTGCGATGCCATCGACGTAGGCCACCGTGATGCGGGCGCTGACAGGGTCGGCAGGGTCGAGCAGGTGGCCCAGCTTGATCTGGAGCGCCTGGCGCAGGCTCTTGGAGAAGGTGGCCAGCAGGACGCGGGCATCCGGTGACTGTCGCGCCAGATGCACGGCGCGGTGCAGCGCCACCACGGTCTTGCCGGTGCCGGCCGAGCCGGTGACGCGGGCGGGGCCGCCGAACCGGCGCTCGACAATCTCTCGCTGGGTCGGGTGCAGGAAGACGGTCCACTTCTCCCAGGGATATTCCAGCGCCAGCCGCAACTCGTCGATATTGGCCACGACACGGAAGCGACGTTGCGCGTCGGGGTGGGCGAAGGGGTCGGCGGCGGCCGGCGCCTGCACTGGCGGTTTGGGCTTGCCGCCGGTGGCCAGTTCCAGCAGCGCGTCCATCGCCTCGGCCGGCAGGTGTTGCGCTAGGTCGAACAGGCTGTTCTCATCCGCGGCCCGCACCGTGGTGATCCAGTCGGGTGGCACGCCATAGGTGAGCAGTTCTTCGGCCGGGGTGCTGGCGAACGGCTTGTGCGGGGGCGCGGGTGTGTCGGCGTTTGTGGCGGTGTTGACCGGCGCGGCGCGTTCAACCAGTTCTTCTAGCTCGACCAACTGGGCCGCGCCGGTGCGGGGGTGGGTCTCGATCCGGCGGCGCTCTGCCCAGGCGTAGGCGTCGTCGTGGTGGCCGACATAGCAGAGCAGCAGGCTCGCCTGGGTGCGGTGCAGGACGATGCGCAGATCGGCGCTCGCCCGCGCGGTCCAGAAATTGGCGTCCTTGGAGCGATCGACACGGTGCAGCGACAGGCCAGCCGAGGTCGGGTTGATCTGCAGATCAAAGGCGGCGGTTTTGGCTGCCTTCTGGTCCTGCGCGGCGAGGCGCGCGAGACTGGCCGTGAAGGTGTCGGCGATCCGGAAATCCATCGCTCACGCCCCCATGTCAGAGCGGGAACCAGTCCCGTGACTCCGGCAACCGAGTGCCGAGCGTGTAGATTCCGCTATGCACATCGAGCATGTTCCAGCCAGCATGGCCCGCCAAAATCTTGGCAAATGATGCGTTGTTCTCGTACAATACTCCAGGTTCGGCGTCTTCGTCGTCAAGCGAACTCCCCGACGGCGGGTCAGACAAAATGCTGGCGCGATGGAGTATTGTCAGCCCATTGTATATGGCTCCTGACGGCGGAAGAAGGACATCAGGGTCTCTCATCTCATCAGCCATCTTCCTATCAGCGAAGAGAGCCACCATAAACATCGCTGTTCCATTCCAGCCGCCGATGTACGGCGGGCGGTTCTTACCGATAATTCGACCTAACCAGCGCTGTTGTGCATCGCGCAGTTTGCCGAGCGTTGTCGGCAGTGTTTTTGGTAGCACGACGTCTCGAAACATCATGTGCCCGCCGGTCAACGATTTCTGCACGACATCGGGACCCCGTTTGTTGCAATACTTGCGTACAATCTTCAAATCGATGTCATTCCAATGCTCCAGCAATCTGACGGCCGCCGCAATAAAATCGGGCTCCATCTGAACAAGGTGTCCCCATCCCATGGCGACGGCAAAGCACACGTGCCATGGGTTATAGGCGGAGAGTTCGCCGAGGTTTTCCTCGGTTTCCTCGTAAGCAAGCTTGTTCAGTGCCTTGCCTGCCTGCGCCAGCAAGGCTTGGACCGGGCCACGCGCAGGCCCACCCTTTTGACCCCCCCCTAACTGACAGAGGTCATTGAACCTCGCCTGCGCACCATTCAATGGCTTTGCGATGAGCATCGGATTCATACCGAGAACACCTTCATCACCTCATCCCCAAAGTGATTAATCACCTTCACCGCGATCCGCCCGCTCGCCGGCTTGGGGAATGGGCGGGAGACGTCGCGGTAGAGGCTTTCCCAGGCTTCTTCGTCGATCTCGGCCTTCAGCGTGGTTTTCAGCGCCTTGTAGGGGTCGTTGGCGCCGAGGAAGTAGGCGTGGCGGACGAAGAAGCTTTCCTCGTTATAGTCGGTGTCGATGAACCAGGCGGCGATGTCCTCGGTGCCGCCGGGGCGTATCTCGCCCTTGGAGGGGTCGAAGATGTCCAGGCCGAGGATGCGCACCTGATACAGGTCGCCGGGCAGTGTCTCGATCTCCAGGTCCGGCTCGCCGAACACCACGAACATGTTGCCGGTGCCGGTGTTCTTCAGGTCGGCGGCCATGTGCAGGTCGGGGTTCATGCGGGCGCGGATCACCTGCACGGCGCCCAGCTTGGCGAACTCGCTGGCATGGGCGTCGAAATTGAAGGCGCAGGCGATCAGCACCGGGAAGCCGGCCTCGGCGGCCTCGCGGGCGGCGGCGACCAGGTCGGGGCGGGCGACGGTGCCGAATTCGGGGCCGATGAAGATGGCGGCGCGCTGCTCCTGCCCGCCCTCGCCCTCCGTATCGCCCAGGGCGTAGCGAGCCTCGGCGGCGATCAGGGTGCCGGGCCAGGGGGCGAGGCTGGTGAAGCGGATGCGGCCATCCTTGTGGCCCTGCTGCACGCCGCTGGTGCGCAGATGGTCCAGCACCACCTGGGCGAAATCGGCGGCCTCCGGGTGCAGCGGCGCGCCCGGCTTGTGCAGGCCGGTGCGACGCGGCACCGGCCGGCCGGCTTCGGCAGCCTCGGCGGCGACCACGTCATCCCAGTCATCGTCGGTGGGGATGACGCGGTGGGGGGAGAGGCTTTCCACGGTGAACGGGCCGGCGACGCGGACGCGGGTTTTGTCCTCATAGGGCTTGTCGTAGAGGTATTCGAACTCGGCCTTGGCGGCGATCGAGGCGTCGATCTCGCGCTGGCGGGCGATGCGCGCCTCCCACCAGGCGGCATGGGTGGCGGTCGGTGCCGCTGGCCAGGGGTCGAGCGGTTGGTCCGGCAAGGTGGCCAGGGTGTAGCCGCGCCGGAGGTTGGCGTTGAGCGCTGCGAGGGCGGCGGCGCGCTGGGCCGGGGGTGCCGCCTCGTTGCGCGCGGTGCGGTGCTGGGTGTCGGCGGGGCTGGGCCAGGGGTCGCCGGCCGCGCGGGGGATTTCCCATTCCTGCCATGCCTTGCCCAGGGCGGCGTTGAGGCTGGCGCGCAGCGGTTCCAGGGTGAGTTGGGCGCGCTCCCAGATCACGTCGATCTCGGCGTTGTTGGCGATGGATTTCAGCGTGATGTGCGGCACCCGCTCATAGACGAAGCCCTGGCGAATGCTGCCGTGGGTGGCGGTGTCGCGCGGCGGGGTGCGGGTGATTTCGGCTTCGCGGCGCTGGCCGTCCGGGCTGTCGGCGAGCAGGTAGTAGGGGTAGCGGGCACCCATGACGCGGCTGCGTGCCAGGGCGAGGGCGACGCGGGAGGTGTCGATGGTGATCCAGCGGCGGCCCCATTGCTCAGCGACGGTGGCGGTGGTGCCGGAACCGCAGGTTGGGTCGAGCACCAGGTCGCCGGGGTCGGTGGCCATGAGGAGGCAGCGTTGGACCACGCCAGTCCCAGTCTGGACAACGTAAACTTTTGGATCAGATCTGCTTTGGACAGACCCCCCAATATCCGACCAATTATTCGTAATACCCTGCCCGGAAGAATCGTCTTCCACGCGCACAAATCGCAATTTTCCCCTTCCTGTTATAAATACCCGGTGAGCTCTCGCAACTCTGGAGAGACTTGTCTCTTGCGTTCCCCACCATCGATCAGCCGGAGTAAATTTTCGCCCGTTGAATTGGAACTCATATTTCGCGCCGGGACCAGGTTTTGTTAGGTCTGCGTCAGCAAATATCCGAAACCACTGCCCTGTTCTTCGCAGTTCTTCAATGGTAGCGTCTGAGGCCGGTCGCGCACTACCGTCAATCATCTGCAAAGAACGAAAACGATCGGCAGACGCGGCGCTACGTTCGAGGACGACACTGCGGTATTTCAGCGATTTTCGCTCTTTCGCGAACCACAAGAGGTAATCGAATGCGCCTGATAAGCCGTCAGATGTCTCCAATCCTGTGGTTTTCGAAAAGCTGATCATCGCGACGAAGTTTGCGTCACCAAACACCTCGTCCATTAACGCCCGAACGCGATGTACATTTTCGTCCCCAATTTGGACAAAAACTGAACCACTCTCCGTCAGCAAATCGCGCGCTACCGTTAGCCGGTCGCGCAGATAGGTCAGATACGAATGGATGCCGTGCTTCCAGGTGTCGCGGAACGCCTTCACCTGCTCCGGTTCGCGGGTGATCTGGTCGAGCTTGCCGTCCTTCACGTCGCGGGAACGGGTGGAAACCTGCCAGTTGGAATTGAACTTGATGCCGTAGGGCGGGTCGAAATAGATGCACTGCACCTGCCCGCGCAGCCCCTCCTTCTCGGCCAGGCTGGCCATCACCTGCAGGCTGTCGCCGAGGATGAAGCGGTTCGACCAGTGCTGGTCGTGCTGGTAGAACTCCAGCCGCGCCTCGGCGTCCGGCAGGCCGTTGAAATCGTCGAACAGCGCGGTCTGCGCGCCGACCGCCTCGTCGCGCCGGGCGGCGGTCTGGCGGCGCAAATCCTCGATGATCGCCTGGGGATGCACCTTCTCCTGGATGTAGAGCGGCGGCGCCTGCACCACGAGGTCCGACCAGTCCTGCTGGTCCTTGCCGCGCCAGACCAGTTGCGGGTCCAAATCCGGGTTGCGCGGCCGCGTCTCACCCTGGGCCAACGGCGTCTCGCGCGGATAACGCACCTGCCTGGGCGCCGCATCCTCGGCCTGCACCAGCGATTGCAACTCGGCGGTGGGGATATTCCGCCGCGTGGCGTCGCGGTGGGTGAGGGAGTCGATATCGAGCGGCTTCTTGGCCATAGCTGGGTTCCGTTCGATCAATCGGCGGCGAGTTGCAGGAGGCCGGCGTCACGAGCCACGTCTTCGGGGACATCCTCGCCTTCACTGGGCGGCATATCCGACGAAGCGATGGCGTGACCAGTGACACGGGCGATCAGACTGAGAAGGTATTGCTCGCGCGCTTCCATGAAGGCCTGGAACTCATCGGCCCGAAGGAGTGACGGATTGATGCCGTGGCTGACGAGATAGGTATCCAGTTTGGCGGCATCGACAGGTGGATGTCCGGTGCTGCCGGCCTGGATGCGGCCGAGGTAGTGGGAGGGCGCATACCCACCGATCATCCGATTGGTGCGGGCGCCAAGCGGGGTCTTGTTGATGATGGAGTCGTAGACCTTCCAGTCGAGTTTCTGGCTCGCGCACCATTGGTGCGGAAAGATGTGGTGGATATCCACCGCCTCATCGAAAAAGACAGTTTGGTCGTAGGGCTGGCCGGTGCGGAAGTCGCGGGCGCCCTCTTTCATCAGTAAGGCATGGATGCCTTTGTAAGCTGCCGAGAGACGGCTACGCATGGATTTCAAGCGGTCGGGCCGGAAGGTGCCGTCGTGCACCGTTGCCGGTTCCTCGCCGCCCTTGATCCAGGCGGGCAGTTCCATCACGTCCTTGGCGAAGCGTGATTCGATGGCAGAGCCGTATAGTTCGCCGAAGATGCCGCACCAATACCAGCGGGCGAGCTTGTCCCGGGTGGCGGCGGGCTCCCAGGCCTCGCCCAATTCGGCAAGAACGGCGGCGAGCGGTACGAGTTGCGACTGATACGGAAGGTCCCCAACGCGGTAGATGCCCTGTTGGTATAGGAACTTGGCAGCGGTCTTGAAGCCTGCCTCTGCCTGGACCTTATAGGCTTGGTAGGCGTGCAGTGGCAGATCCAGCAACGACTGTTTGGTTGCCTTGACGCCGGGTAATTCGCTGTCTTTCACCCCGGCGACGATGGCCTCCAAGCGCAATTGCTTGGTATGCAGCAGGGAGATCGCCTGCAGGAAATCGGTGCTCGCAACCTTTTCGAGCACGCCATATTTCTGGTTGGCTACCCGGCCGAAGGTCTGCAGGCGATCTTGGATGCCTGGTTGGGCTGCTACGGTCGCCGAGGTCACGGCCCCAAGCCAGTCGTCGCGCAGCCGGAACCCCTGGGC
>JBEPTZ010000161.1:0-8484 GCA_041691815.1 Rhodospirillales bacterium
GTGCTGACCGACCAGGCCGCGGCGGCTGGCGATCCCGGCCTCTGGCAGGCGCATCTGGCCCGCGCCGCGGCACAGATCGGCCGCCTGCGGGTCGGCCTGCCGCATCCCGGCCTCGCCGCGCGCGACCCCAGGGCGCTGCGTGGCGGGCTGGTTGTGCTACTGTTCGCCTGCCTGGTGATCGCCGGTGCCGATGCGCCAACCCGCGTCGCCCGTGCGCTGACCCCGGCCTTCGCGCCTGCCGCCGTGGCCGCCAGCACCCAGTTGCAGGCCTGGATCACGCCGCCGGCCTATACCGGGCAGGCGCCGCTGTTCCTGCGCGCCGATACACCGGCCATCTCGGTGCCGGCCGGCGCCCACCTCACGGTGAATGTGACCGGCGCCGCAGCCGCGCCGAGCATGACGCTGGCTGATCGCGCGGTGCCGTTCAAGGCACTCGACGATGCCAGCTTCCAGGCCGAGCGCGACCTCACCGATGGCGGCCACCTGGTGGTCTCGCGCCCTGGCGCGCGCCTGGGCGCGTGGGATATCACGGTGATCGCCGATCAGGCGCCGATCGTCAGTTTTCCCGAGCCGCCGAGCAGCACGTCCGGCCGCCTCCCGCTGCTGCGGCTGCCCTGGAAGGCGTCGCATGCCTATGGCGTGGTTGAATTGCACGCCGAGTTGCGGCTGCGCGACCGGCCGGAGGCACCGCCGCTTGAGGTGACCATCCCGCTGCCCGGCGGCGCACCGAAAGCCGCCCAAGGCGTGCGCCAGCTGGACCTGACCGCGAATCCCTGGGCCGGCCTGCCGGTGATCGCCCGCCTGGTCGGCCGTGACGCCGCCGGCCTGGTCGGCCACAGCGCCGATGTCGGCTTCACCCTGCCGGAACGCGAATTCACCAATCCGGTGGCGCGGGCGCTGATGGCGGTTCGCAAGATGCTGACCCTGAAGCCCGATGAGCGGGACGCGGCGATCGACGCGCTCAATGGTCTGGCCGGGCTGGACGATGTCTGGCGCGACAATCTCGGCGGCTTCCTCAACCTGCGCGCCATCGCCGGCCTGCTTCGCCGCGACCCCTCGCCGCCGGCGGTGGACGAGGCGCAAGGGCGCATGTGGCAACTGGCCCTGCAGCTTGAGGACGGAGCCGCCTCGCGGACCGCCAAGGCGCTGGAGCAGGCCCGCCAGGCGCTGCGCGACGCTCTGGATGCCGAGAAGCGCGGCGAGAAGCTCGATAAGGCCGAACTCGAACGCCTGACCCAGGCGCTGCAGCAGGCGCTGGACCAGCATCTGCAGGCGTTGGCTGAGCAGGCGCGGCGCAACCCGGATACCGACCAGTTCAACCCCGACGCCCATCCGCTGGACGCTCGCGACATGCAGCGGCTGGCTGAGCAGCTACGTCGCGATGCCGAGCAGGGCAAGACCGCGGACGCCCGCGACAAGCTCGCGCAACTGGAAAAGATGCTGGATGAACTGAAAAACGCCCGCCCGGAGCATGGCCGCATGACCCAGGCCGAGCGTGAGCGCGCCCAGCAGCGGCAGCGCGGCCAGCAGCAGATGAGCGCATTGCAGGACGTGATCCAGCGGCAGGGTGCGCTGCTCGACCACGCCGACGCACGCAGCCACGACGCCCTGCCGCCCGAGGCGATCCCGGCAATGCCACGCTCGTTCACCTGGCCGCCGGTTCAGCCCGTGCCAGCCCCGCCCACGCATCCGGCGCCGGATTCGGCCACGGCCAATAAGGAGCGCGCCCAGGACCGGCAGGTGCAACTGGCGCTGCGTCGGGTGCTCGGTGAACTGATGCAGCAATATGGCGACCTCACCGGCAAGGTGCCGCCGAATCTGGGCGATGCCGATACCGCGATGCGCGAGGCCGCCCAGTCGCTGGCGGAAGGCCATGACCCGGCCGCCGCCGGCGCCCAGCTTCGCGCCATCGAGGCGCTGCAAAAGGGTGGCCAGGCGATGGGCAGCCAGATGGCCCAGCAATTCGGCACCGGCCAGCCGGGCGAGGGTCAGCCCGGCGAGGGCCAGAACGGCGAGGGCGAAGGCGAAGGACAGCAGGGCCAGGGCTTCGGCCAGGGCCAGGGTCAGCGCGGCTACGGCCCGGGCGGGCGCGGCTGGGCCAATACCGGCCGCGGTGACCCATGGGACGGGGGTTTCGCCGACCGCCCCGGCGGCGACCGGCTGGACGCGCTCGGCCGCCCGCTGCGCGACGGCGCCAGCGGCCGCAATGATGGCAGCGACGTCAAGGTGCCGGATCAGATGGAGCGCGCCCGCACCCGCGCCATCCAGGAGGAACTCCGCCGCCGCGAGGCCGAACGCAGCCGCCCGCAGCCGGAACTGGAGTATTTAGACCGGCTGCTGCGCCAGTACTGACCCCCCGATGACTCGCTCCCGCCTGGGGCGTAGGCTCGGTCGAGGCAAATCGGGGAGCAGCAGATGGCAATGCGACGCATGGTGCTGGAAATTGGCATGGGCACCGATATCCGCGGCGCCGATTCCACCAAGGCCGCCATCCGCGCCCTGCGCGACGCGCTGTGGCATAATTCGCTGACCGTCACCACGGCACTCGGCGTGCCGGTGGATTCGATGGTGGTGGATGTCACCATCGGCGTGCCGCGGCCGGAAACCGTGGACCAGGCCGCCGTACTGGCGGTGCTGCCGCACGGCACCGGCACGCTGACACTGGTGGAGGGCGGGCTGGAAGTCGCCAATCAGGCCGGCACCGGCTCCACCCTGATCGCCCACGCCGCCGCCGTGGTGCGGCTGGAGATCGCGCCATGACCGACCGCCGGGTGATCCTGGAACTCGGCGCCGGCAATGACCTGCATGGCGGCGACTACACCAAGGCCGCGCTGCGTGCCGTGCAGGACGCGTTGCACCACAGCTCGCTGTCGCTGATCCACTCGCTGGGCCTGGATTCGCGGCAGATGCAGGTGGCGGTGACCATCGGCGTGCAGCAGCCGGCGCGTGTCGACGCCGAAGCGGTGCGCCGCAGCCTGCCGCATGGCGTCGTCACGGTCAGCGTCGTCAAGGGCGGGCTGGACGTGCCGGGCAGAGATAACGGCGGCGACATGGCGGTGATCGCCAGTGCGGCGATCGCCGTCAGCTTCGACCTGCCATAGGCGCCGCGCCATGCAGTCCGGCACCTATCGCTATCCGAACATGGACCGCGTCATCTACGGCCAGCCATTCGCCACCGCGCTGGCCGCCGAGTGCGCCCGCAAGGGTGCCACGCGGGTGTTCCTGATGGCCGGCGGCACGCTGTCGCGCAGCAGCGGCTTCGTAGAGGTAATCCGCGCGGCACTCGGCGCCCGCCTCGCCGACGTGTGGACCCGGATGCCGCCGCACACCCCGCGCCCCGACGTCGTGGCCGCCGCCAATGCTGCCCGTGCCGCCGGCGCCGACCTGCTGGTGACCCTCGGCGGCGGCTCGGTGACCGACGCCGCCAAAATGGTCGGCCTGTGCCTGGCCAACGATGTCACCGAGCCCCGCCAACTGGACGCTTTCCGCGCCATTACCGGGCCGGACGGCAGCACACGCCGCCCGCCGGCCCGGTATGGCAGCGTGCGTGCCATCTCGATCCCCACCACGCTGTCGGCTGGTGATTTCTCCTCCTTCGCCGGCTGTACCGACACCGAGGCGGCGGACGGCGTGGCGCGCAAGGAGTCCTACGCCTCGGCCAGCATGATGCCGGAAGCGGTCATCCTCGACCCGGCCGCCACGCTGCCGACGCCGGAATGGCTGTGGCTCTCCACCGGCATCCGCGCCGTCGACCATGCGGTGGAGGACCTCTGCTCGCCGCAAAGCCAGCCGATGAGCGACGGTGCCTCGTTGCACGCGCTGCGCCTGCTCGGCCGCGGACTGCGCGGCAGCAAGGCCGACCCGGCCGATCTGGCGGCGCGGCTGGACTGCCAGCTGGGCGCCTGGATGTCGATGGTCGGCTCGCAGAACGGTGTCCCGAAGGGCGCCAGCCACGGCATCGGCCATGTGCTGGGCGGCACCGCCGGGGTGCCGCACGGCTACACCTCCTGCGTGATGCTGCCGCACGTGCTGCGCTTCAATCAGCCGGTGAACGCCGACCGCCAGGCGCTGGTCGCCGAGGCTCTGGGCCAGCCGGGCGCCGAGGCGGCGGAGGTGGTGGCGACGTTGGTCGCCGAACTCGGCCTGCCCGCCAGCTTGCGCGCCGTCGGGGTGCGCGCCGAGCAGCTCGACAGCATCGCCGAGGGCGCCATGCACGACCGCTGGGTGCACACCAACCCCCGCCGCATCGACGGCCCGGCTACCGTCCGCGCGCTGCTGGACGCCGCCTGGTAGGCTTTGCGTTGCAGCCAGGGTCCACTACGCTTTGACCCGCGCCGCCCCGGAGACGACGAGATGAGCGACAGCCCCAGCCTCGGACTCAGCTACGACGCCATCATCATCGGCGCCGGCATCTCCGGGCTCTACCAGTTGCACCGGCTGCGCGGCCTTGGCCTCAGCGTGCTGGTGCTGGAAGCCGGCTCCGGTGTCGGCGGCACCTGGTACTGGAACCGCTACCCCGGCGCCCGCTTCGATTCCGAGAGCTATTCCTACGGCTATTCGTTCTCGCCGGAATTGCTGGCCGACTGGAACTGGAGCGAGCATTTCGCGCCGCAGCCGGAAACCCTGCGCTACCTGAACCACGTTGCCGACCGCTTCGCCCTGCGACGCGATATCCGCTTCCACAGCCGCGTCACCGCCGCGCAGTACCAGCCGGACGGCAGCTGGTGCGTCACCCTGGAGGATGGCACCGCTTATCGCGGCCGCATTCTGATCACCGCCATCGGCCCGCTCTCGGCGCCGACCATGCCGCGCATCGACGGCATCGCCGATTTCCAGGGCGAAGCGTTCCACACCGCCCGCTGGCCGCACCAGCCGGTCGGTTTTGAGGGCAAGCGGGTGGCGGTGATCGGCACCGGCTCCACCGGCATCCAGACCACCCAGGAGGTCGCCAAGACCGCCGCCCAGCTGACCGTGTTCCAGCGCCGGCCGAACTGGTGCGTGCCGCTGCATAACGCCCCGATCGGCGCCGCCGAGATGGCCGCGATCAAGACCCGCTACCCGGCCATCTTCGAGCGCTGCCGCGAGACCTTCGCCTGCTTCCTGCACACGCCGGACCCGCGCAGCGTGTTCGAGGTCAGTGCCGAGGAGCGTGAGGCGTTCTTCGAGACGCTCTACGCGCATCGCGGCTTCGGCCTCTGGCAGGGCAATTTCCGCGACGTGCTGACCGACCGCGCCGCCAACGCCCTGCTGTCGGAGTTCGTCGCCCGGAAGATCCGCCAGCGGGTGCGCGACCCGGCGGTGGCGGAGTTGCTGATCCCGAAGGATCACGGTTTCGGCACCCGCCGGGTGCCGCTGGAGACGCGGTATTACGAGGTCTACAACCAGCCCAACGTCACCCTGGTGGACATCAGCGCGGCGCCGATCGAGCGGATCACCGCCACCGGCCTCTGCACCGCCAGCGCCGCCTACGATTTCGACATGATCATCTACGCCACCGGCTTCGACGCCATCACCGGCAGCTTCGACCGCATCGACATCCGCGGCGCCGGCGGCCAGCGCTTGCGCGACGCCTGGGCGGACGGGCCGCAGACCTTCATGGGCGTGCAGGTCGCCGGCTTCCCCAACATGTTCATGCTGATGGGGCCGCACACCGCACTCGGCAACATCCCGCGCAGCATCGAATACAATGTGGACTGGGTGACCGACCTGCTGGCCCATATGCGGGCGCGCGGCCATACCCATGCCGACGCCACGCCGGAGGCCGTCGCCAGCTGGACCGCGCACGTCAAAGCGGTCGGCGCCGGCCTGCTGTCCAACGAGATCAGCTCCTGGTTCACCGGCGTCAATTCCAATGTCGACGGCAAGCAGACCCGCATCATCGCCCGTTACAGCGGCAGCGCGCCGGCCTATCGCGCCTGGTGCGACGATGTCGCGGCGGGTGGCTATCAGGAGATCAGCCTGCGCTGAGTGGCCGCCGCCCCGCCCGCTTCACCCGCTCCCGCTGCCCGCTCAGTTCCGCGCCGGCCATTGGCTCCAGCCGGGTCGACACCAGCGGCGCGAACAGCGCGATGCTGGCGACGAACACATAGGCGGCGGAGAAATCCATCGGCTGCGCCTGGGCGTGGCCGCTGAACGCCATCGAGGCACCCAGTGCGGCGGCGGAGACGCCGATGCCGATGGTCAGGCAGAGTTGCTGCATCGTGGTGTAGAAGCTGGTCGCCGCACTCATCCGCTCCTGCGGCACATCGGCGTAGACAATGGTGTTGTAGCCCATGAACTGCAACGACTGCACGAAGCCGATCACCACCAGCACCGCGAACATCACCGAGACCGGCCAGCTTGGCCGAAACGTCGCCGAGACCGCCAGCAGCAGGGTGGAGGCCAGCCCCACCCAGATCAGCGTGTTGCGAAACCCGATCTCGCGCAGCAGCCGCGGCGCCATCGGGCGCATGCACAGCGCGCCGATCGAGCCGGCGAAGGTGATGCTGCCGCTGCGCGCCGCCGAATCGCCGAAGCCAATCTGCAGCATCATCGGCAGCAGGAACGGCACCGCCCCCACCGCCACCCGCGACAGCGCGCCGCTCAGCACCGAGATGCGGAAGGTCGGGATACGCATCAGCGTGAAATCCAGCACCGGCTGCGCCTGGCTGCGCGAATGCCGCCAGTACAGCGTGCCCGACCCGGCTGCCGCCAGCAGCAGCCCGACCGCCAGGCTGCCGCCGCCGATGCCGCGCCCGGCGACTTCCAGCCCCGCCATCAGGCAGAACAGCGTGGTGCCGGACAGCAGCAATCCCGGAACGTCGAACGGCGCCGGCTTCGGCTCCCGCACCTCCTGGATGAACAGGGTGACCAGCAGGATGCCGAGCAGGCCGAACGGCACGTTGATGTAGAAAATCCAATGCCACGACAGATAGGTGACGATGAAACCGCCGACCGGCGGCCCGAGGATTGGCCCGGCGGTGGCCGGCAGCATCAGCCAGGTCATCGCGACCACCAGTTCGCTCTTGGTCGCGGTCTTCAGCAGCACCAACCGGCCCACCGGCGTCATCATCGCGCCGCCCATGCCCTGCAGCACCCGCGAGGCGACCAGCGCCCACAGGCTGCCCGATTGCGCGCACAGCACCGAGCCGATGGTGAAAATGGCGATCGCGGCGCGAAACACATTGCGCGCGCCGAACCGGTCCGCCGCCCGCCCGCTAGCCGGCAGGAACACCGCCAGACTCAGCAGATACGCGGTCAGCGCCACGTTCATCTGCAGCGCCTCCACCCCAAAGCTCTGCGCCATGGTCGGCAGTGCGGTTGCCAACACCGTGGAGTCGATCCCGTCCATGAACAGCGCGCTGGCGATAATCAGCGCCGTCAGCCGGATATTGACCGGTCGCGCCGGCGTAGCGGGCTGGGGAGAAACAGGGTCTGACATCGCGGCCAGGATCGGACCATCCCGGGATGTCGACAAGAGGGATTACAGCAGTACCGGCCCCTTGCGTCGCCGGGTTGGCGGATACACATTATTAACCAGGAACAGAAACGCCGGTTCGGCCGCACATAGGACTTGCCTCGCATGTCTCACTGCCGGACCGGTCGCCGTCGCTGGAAGGAAACAAGGTTATGCTGACCGCTGCCGTCTTGATCACCGTGGTCGCCGTTGTCGCGGCCGCCGCTGTCGCGCCCGCGCCGGCGCGAGTCCGGATTCGCGTTGCCGACCGCCGGTAGTTCGACCACACGCACTGACGATACCTACTGACAACCGTGAGGCATAGCGCGGTGCGATCCGGTTGGTGCCTGGCACAGAATGCGGGGTTTGATTTCAGGCTCTTGCGATGATTTGGGTGAGTGCTGTGACGTGCGCGACCGGTGTTTATGCGGTTGAGCTTTCGATGTCCGTGGCGAAATTCTGGCCAGCCTGCGGCACCGCCCCAGCCATGCGAAGGTGCATTCGACTATACCGCGTCTAAAACTGAGCAAAGCGTGGCGCGATTTGTCGCCAGCGTGGTCGCGGTCGGCGAAGATATGGCGCCACCAGGGATCGAGTTTCCTGATCGAGGCCAGCACAGCCATTGCACTGCCACGATCCTGGATGCTGGCGGTATGCACATCCCGTCCGACCAGGTGACCTGCCGTGTCGATGGCGATATGGCGCTTGCGGCCGTTAATCTTCCTTCCTGCGTCGTCACCCCGGTGGCCGCCACTTTCCGTGGTTTTGACCGATTGGCTGTCGATCGCGGCGGCAGTCGGACTGGCCTCGTGCCTGGTTCACTGGCGCCGCCATAACCAAGGCATGGTCGGTGATCCCCCAGCGCCCGTCCAAGACCCACTGGCAGCAGTAGCCCTCGATCGTCGAGTAGGGCGGGAAACTCTTGGGCAGTCGGCGCCGCTGCCAGCCAGTCGAGACGATGTACGACAGTCGTTCGACGACGCCTTGCAGATCCGTTAGTGTCTGACTGAGAATGGGTTGAGTGATTTCAGTGGGTTGTGATTCTATCG
>JBEPTZ010000162.1:0-8463 GCA_041691815.1 Rhodospirillales bacterium
TTCGTACAACTTTCCAAACGGCTGAGCAAGGTGGGTAAGCAGGAAACTTTTTATCCGCCCTGCAACAGTTGAGGTGTGGAGACGCCGGAGTCTCCAAAATGGATGAAGTTTTTTTGCTTCTTTGTTTTCAAACAAAGAAGACTTCCCTACAGCCTGACCAACCGCTCCGGCACCTGAGCGATCGCCGGCAGGTCGGCATTGGCGAAAGCCAGCCGCAGATGCCGGCCTTGGCCGGGGCCGAAGAACGGGCCGGGCAGCGTCATCAGGCCGTGCTCGGCGGCGAGGATTTCGGCGGTCTGCATGGCGTCCGGCGCGTGGTCGGGCAGGCGGAGATAGGCGAAATATGCGCCGAGCGCGTCGAGTTTCCAGCCGGCCAGCGGGGCCATGGCGGTGCGAAAGGCGCTGGCGCGTTCGGCCATGATGGCGCGGTTGACTTGGCGCCACGGGCGCAGCGCCTCGACCGCCCAGGCCAGCGCGGTCTGCGGCGCGCGGCCGGGGCAGATCTGCATGGTGTCCAGCACCTTGAGCAACTCGGTGCGGGCGGGCGGGCCGGCGACGACGGCGCCGATGCGGTGGCCGGGGATGCAGTAGGATTTCGAGAACGAGTAGAGCTGGATGATGTTGTCCCGCCAGTCGGGGACGTTGAACAGCGTGTGCGCGGCGGCACCCTCGGGCAGGAAGTCGCGATAGGTTTCGTCGAGCACCAGCCACAGGCCGCGCTCGCGGCACAGTGCGGCGAAGGCGGCGATGGTGTCGGGCGGGTAGATGGCGCCGGTGGGGTTGTTGGGGGTGATCAGCGCGATGGCGCGGGTGGCCGGCGTGAGCAGGGCGGCGGCGGCGGCGACATCGGGGATGAAGCCGGCGTCGGCGGCGCAGGGCAGCGGAATGGTTTCGATGCCCAGCATGGTCAGCGCCATGTGATGGTTGAAATACCATGGCGCCGGCAGCATCACCGCCTCGCCGGTGCCGGCCAGCGCGGTCATCACCATGGTGAAGGCGAGGTTGCAGCCGGCGGTGATGGCGACGTCGGCAGCGGTGATCGGGGCGCCGTAGACCAGCGCGAGGTCGGTGGCCAGGGCTTCGCGCAGCGGCAGGTCGCCGTCGATATCGCCGTAGCCGGCGGCGGCCGGGGTGGCGGCGGCAGCGCCGAGGCGGGCCAGCAGGTCGGGGTGCGCGGGGTAGCCGGGCACCGCCTGGGTGAGGTCGATCGCCGGGCCGGCGGCGCCGGAATAGCGGGCGGCCCAGACGCGGGCGGCGGGGATCGGCGGCAGGCCGGTGGCGCGGATGCGGGGCGAAAGGGCGGTGCTCATGCGGCTTATGCTGGCACCGCCGCCGGGCGGCGTCCATCGGGCGGGGGCCGGCTAGCCGCCGCTGATCGCGGTGAGGATGACCACCTCCTCGCCCGGCGGCAACGGCGTGTGCAGCCCGGCGCGGCGGCCCTCCACGAAGATGTTGATGTGGCGGCGCAGCGCCGGGGTGGCGTCGCAGAGGCGGTCGCGCATGCCGGGCCAGCGCGTCTCCAGTGCGGCGATCAGCTCGGCCACAGTGGCGGCCTCGATCTCCAGTTCGGCCGTGCTGCCGGGGAACAGGCGGGTGAGCGAGGCGGGCAGCAGCACGCGCATCAGGCCGGCAGCACCAGGGTTTCCACCGAATGGATCGGCGGCAGATGCTGGGCGATGGTGGCCCAGGTCTCGCCTTCGTCGGGGCTGGCGAACAGGGTGCCGGTGTTGGTGCCGGCGTAGAGGCCGACGCTGTCCATGCAGTCCGCCGCCATCGCCTGGCGGAGCACGCCGAAATAGGCGTCCTGCTGCGGCAGGCCGCGGCGCAGATCCTGCCAGCCGGCGCCGGCGTTACGGGTGCGCCAGACGGCGGCCTTGGCATCGGGCACGTAGCGGCCGCGAACGTCGCCGTTGAGCGGCAGCAGGAACAGGGTTTCCGGGTCACGCGGATGGGCGACGGCGGGGAAGCCGAAGGTCGAGGGCAGGCCGGCCTCGATGCTCTGCCAGTTGCGGCCGCCGTCGTCGGAACGGTACATGCCGCAATGGTTTTGCTGGTAGAGGCGGTTCGGCTGGCCGGCGGCCATCGCCAGACCGTGCACGCACTGGCCGAATTCCGGGTAGTGCTGGCCCTCGGGCAGGAAGTCGCAGCGCACGCCGCTGTTGCGTGGCTGCCAGGTAGTGCCGCCATCGGCGGTGTGGAACACGCCGGCGGCCGAAATAGCGATCCACATTTGCGCCGGATCGTCCGGGTGCGGCACGATCGCGTGCAGGATCAACCCCCCTGCCCCGGGCTGCCAGTCCTTGCAACTCGGGTGCTGGCGCAGGCCGGCGACGTGGCTCCAACTGGCACCGTCGTCGCGGCTTTCGAACAGGCCGGCGGGCTGGGCGCCGGCGTAGAGGCGCCCGTGAGCGCGGCACAGGCTCCAGGCGGCCAGGATGCCGGGTTCGCCCTCGGCGTAGTGCATGCCGTCGCTGGAATGGCTCCAGGTTTCGCCGAGATCGGTGGATTTCCACACTGCCGGGCCGAACCATTCGTTGCCGCCGGCGGCGTAGATGGTCGCGTTGTCGGGGTCGGCGATGACGTGGTTGATCGGCCAGGTGTCGCAGAACGGGCCGCGCAGCGCCCAGTCGGCGCGGGCGGCGTCGCTTTGCAGGATGAAGGCGCCCTTGCGGGTGCCGAGCAGGACCAGGACACGGGTGGGCATCGGCGGGGTTCCTCCTTGGGCGGCGGAGGATTCACGGTCGATAGGCGGATGTCAACTTATTTCATATAACTATTTCGCATGCCGATATGCTGCGCCAGCATCAGCAGGTAACCATCCGGGTCCTGGACGAAGATTTCGCGCTGGCCGGTCTGCTGCGTGCCGGTGTCGCGCCAGATTTCCCGCAGCGCGGTATGGATCGGCCACGACGCCGCGGTGAGGGCGGCGAGGATCGGGTCGAGTTCGGCAAAATACAGCTGGAACATCGCGCCCTGGCCGAGCGGGCGCAGCATTGGCCCGGTCTCGAAGCGGCCGTTGCGCTGGCACAGCATGACCTGGTGGCCCTCGGCAGGGTGCTCCAGATAGACGAAACACTCCTCGGCGCGTCCATAGGCGACCTGGAATCCCAACACGCCCTGCCAGAAAGCGAGGCTGGCCGGGAGGTCATAGACCAGCAATTCCGGTACCAGCTTCGCCCAGCCGGAGCGCGGCGGCGCCCCACTCAATGGCCGTCCGCCATGTCCAGATGCGGTTTCACCTCGGGGTCGAGCGGGCAGATATACGGGTTGTCCTTGGTGCGGGCGGCCAGTTCGGCCTTGGCGCTGGCCACCAGGGTGGGGTCGCGGATGGCGTCCATCGCGGTGGCGGCCATCACCTTGGCGGCGTGCACCATGCCCTTCTTGGCCAGCGGCGACTGGCCCTGGGCGGTCAGCTGCCAGGAATGGCCGGGGGTGCCGATGGCGTAGGTGGCGCCGCGCATCTGCACCGTCGGCACCACCCACGACACGTCGCCGACATCGGTGGAGCCGATGCCGGTGTTGCCGCCGTTGGAGCCGAGCGGCACGATGCGGTCGCATAGCGGCGTCTTCAGGTCGACCGGGATGCCGAACCTGGTATGCGCGCCGGCGATGTCGTCCGGGCGCAGCGTGGCGCGGATTTGCTCGGCGAATTTGCGATCCTCGGCGTCGAATTGCGGCGGCCCGAGCCGCACCAGGTTGTCGTACATCGCCTGCTCCAGCGGCGCGTTGCCGAGCAGGTTGGACATGCCGGAGACCGCCTGCGAGCTGACCTTGGTTTCGGTCATCAGCGCGGCGCCATCGGCGATGTTCTTCACCCGGGCGACCAGCCCCCGCAACTCCGCCAGTTCGCGGGCGCGGATCAGGTAGCGCACCTTGGCGCGGGCCTGCACCACGTTCGGCGCGACGCCGCCGGCATCCAGCGTGGCGTAGTGGATGCGGGCGTCGGACGGCATATGCTCGCGCATGTAGTTGACGCCGACATTCATCAGTTCCACCGCATCCAGTGCGGAGCGGCCGAGATGCGGCGCCGCGGCGGCGTGACTGGAGCGGCCGATGAAGGTGAAATCGACCTCCAGGTTGGCCAGCGAGATCGCCGGATTCACCGCGGCGAATGGCGCCGGATGCCAGGAGATGGCGATATCGACATCGCTGAACGCGCCCTCGCGGACCATGAACAGCTTGCCGGCGCCGTTCTCCTCGGCCGGGCAGCCGTAATAGCGCACCCGGCCCTTGATGCCCTGCTCGGCCAGCCAGTCCTTCACCGCGGTGGCCGCCAGCATCGCCGCCGAGCCGAGCAGGTTATGGCCGCAGGCATGCCCGGAGCCGCCGGCGGCGACCGGATCATGCTGCGCCACCCCGGCCTTCTGGCTGAGCCCCGGCAGTGCGTCGAATTCGCCCAATATGGCGATCACCGGGCCCTCGTCGCCGGCCTCGCCCATCACCGCGGTGGGGATGCCGGCCAGCCCGGTGGTGACCCGGAAGCCCTGTTGTTCGAGCATCGCCACGTGCTCGGCGGCCGACCGGTGCTCCTGATAGCCGAGTTCCGGCATCGCCCAGACCCGGTCGCTGAGCGCCTCGAATTCCGCCTTGTGGGCGTCGACCAGTTCCCAGGCCGGTTCGGTATTGCGCATGGCGAGCCTCCGATGAGTGCATCCGCAGCCTGCGGCGGGGTTGGCGGGGCGTCAACCGGCGGGTAACACAGCTTCCGGTGTCGCGGGCGGGAGCGGGTAACATTCATTCTGTGCAGTTGGACCCTCATCTGGTGATGATCGCGGTGCCGATCATGGCGGTGACCTACATCCTGGTGATGGTCGATCGGTTCGACCGCTCGGTCCTGGCGCTGCTCGGCGCCGGGGCGATGATCCTGGCCGGCGTGCTGAACCAGGACCAGGCGATCGCCGGCATCGATTTCAACACTATCGGGCTGCTGACCGGGATGATGGTGCTGGTGGCGGTCTCCCGTCGCTCCGGGGTGTTCGAATACCTGGCGATCTCGGCGGCGCAGGCGGTGCGGGCCTCGCCGGTGGGCTTGCTGGCCTCGCTGGCGGTGGTGACCGCGCTGCTGTCCGCCCTGCTGGACAACGTGACCACCGTGCTGCTGATCGCCCCGGTGACGATCTCGATCACCCGCAGGCTGGGGGTGGCGCCGTTCCCGTTCCTGCTGGCCGAGGTGCTGGCGTCCAATTTCGGCGGCACCGCGACCCTGATCGGCGACCCACCGAACATCCTGATCGGCTCGGCCGCCGGGCTCACGTTCAACGACTTCCTGGTGCATCTGCTGCCGGTGGTGGCGGTGGTGATGGCGGTCCAGGTGGCGGTGGTGCATTTCGTCTGGGGCCGCCGGCTGGTGACCACCTCGGTGGCACGCGACGAGATCATGGCGCTGCGGCCGGTGGCGAGCATCACCGATACCCGGCTGCTGGCGCACTCGGTGGCGGTGTTCGCGCTGGTGCTGGCCGGCTTCACCACCGCGCGGATGACCGGGCTGCAGCCGGGCAGCATCGCACTGATCGGGGCGGCTTTGCTGATGCTGCTGGAGAACCTGGCGCGGCCGCGCGAGGAGCAGTTCCAGGCGGTCTCGGCCACCTACGGCGAGGTCGACTGGATCACCATCTTCTTCTTCGTCGGCCTGTTCATCGTGGTGAAGGGGGTGGAGACCACCGGTGCGCTGAACTGGCTGGCGCAGGAAGTGACGCGGCTGACCCACGGCAACCTGATGCTGACGGTGTTCGTGGTGCTGTGGATATCGGCGATTGCCTCGGCGATCATCGACAATATTCCGTTCGTCGCTGCGATGATCCCGGTGATCCACGCCATGGCGCCGGATTTCGGCGGCGAGCAGGCGATATTGCCGCTGTGGCTGGCATTGTCGCTGGGGGCCTGCTTCGGCGGCAACGGCACGCTGATCGGCGCCTCGGCGAACCTCACCGTCTCCGGCATCGCGCAGCGCGAGGGCATCGAGTTCGGCTTCGCCGCCTACACCCGCCGGGCGCTGCCGCTGACCCTGCTCAGCGTGGTGATTGCCCAACTCTACCTGTATCTGCGCTATCTCTGAGCCGGCAAGGGACTGCCCATCGCCGCCGATCCGTGGCAGAACGCGAATGTTCGGAGTCCAATTGCAGCACCCGCCGGCGCATCGATGCCGGCGGCATACATGAAGGAGACGCCCAGCATGGAACGACGCCGTCTGATCAGCACCGCCGCGATCGGTGGGGTTGCCGCGAGTGCCATGGCAGCCGCCCTGCCCCGCCCGGCGATCGCCCAGAGCATGCCCGAGATCAAGTGGCGCATGCCGTCGAGCTTCCCGAAAAGCCTGGACACGCTGTTCGGCGGCGCCGAGCGGGTGGCCAGGCAGGTCTCCGACCTCACCGACGGCAAGTTCCAGATCCGACCGTTCGCGGCCGGCGAGATCGTGCCGGCACTGGCGGTGCTGGATGCGGTGCAGAACGGCACCGTGGAGATGGGCCAGAGCACCAGCTACTATTATGTCGGCAAAGACCCGACCTTCGCCTTCGGCACCACCATGCCGTTCGGCTTCAACGCCCGCCAGCAGCAGGCCTGGATGCGCTTTGGCGGTGGCATCGAGCTGATGAACGGCTTTCTCAAGGACTATAATGTCCTGTCGATCAACGCCGGCAACACCGGCACCCAGATGGGCGGCTGGTTCCGCAAGGAGATCAAGACCCTCGAGGACGTCAAGGGGCTGAAGTTCCGCATCGCCGGGATCGCCGGGCAGATATTCTCCCGCATGGGCGCGGTGCCGCAGCAGGTTGCCGCCGCCGACATCTACCCGGCGCTGGAGAAGGGCACCATCGACGCCGTCGAATTCGTCGGCCCGTACGATGACGAGAAGCTCGGCTTCTACAAGGTCGCCAAATACTACTACTACCCCGGCTGGTGGGAGGGGAACGCACAGCTGCAGATGTATGTGAACCTCGACAAGTGGAACGCACTGCCGAAGTCCTACCAGGCGGCGCTGGAGATGGCCTGCGCCGAGACCAATCTGTGGACGATGGCGAAATACGATGCGCAGAACCCGGCGGCGTTGCGCCGGCTGGTCGCCAATGGCACCCAGTTGCGCCCATTCTCGCGCGACATGATGCAGGAGGCCTATAAGATCTCGTTCGAGCTGTACGACGAACTGGCGGCGAAGAACCCGAAATTCAAGAAAATCTATGATTCGTGGAAGGCATTCCGCGAGGACGAATATCTGTGGTTCCGGGTGGGCGAGAACACCTTCGACAACTTCGTCTATTCGCAAAGCGCCATGGAGGCGCGGGCGAAGCAGAAATAAGCTGCTCGGCCCTCGCGCCAACCAGGCCGGACCCTTCGGGGTCCGGCCTTTTTATTGTCGGACGCTACTGGAAGCTGCCCCTACTGGAAGCTCACGGGTGGCGGCTCGTCACCGCCCACCGCATCCGGCGTCGGGATGTTGATCTGCACCTTCGCCGGGTCGAGGCCGGTGCGGTGATCCAGTTCGCCGGTCACCATCACCGGGAAGGCCAGCACCAGCCCAACCATGATGACCTGCAGGCAGACGAACGGAATCGCCCCCTGGTAGATCTGCCAGGTGCTGACCGGCGGCATCCGGCGGCCGGTGACGCGGTCGGTATATTCCTCGGCCGGCGCCACGCTGCGCAGATAGAACAGCGCGAAACCGAACGGCGGGTGCAGGAACGAGGTCTGCATGTTGACACTCAGCAGCACGCCGAACCAGATCAGGTCGATGCCCAGCTTCTCGGCGGCCGGCGCCAGCAGCGGCACCAGGATGAACGCCAGTTCGAAGAAATCGAGAAAGAACGCCAGCACGAACACCAGCAGGTTGACCACCAGCAGGAAGCCGATCTGGCCGCCGGGCAACCCGGTCAGCAGATGCTCCACCCAGAGATCACCGTTCACCGCGCGGAAGATCAGGCTGAACACCGTGGAGCCGACCAGGATGAACACCACGAAGCTGGACAGCTTGGCGGTGGTGTCCAGCGCCTGGCGCAGCAACGTCCATGACAGCCGGCGGCGGGCCAGCGCCAGCGCCAGCGCGCCGGCGGCGCCCATCGCGCCGCCCTCGGTCGGTGTCGCGATCCCCATGAAGATGGTGCCGAGCACCAGGAAGATCAGCAGCAGCGGCGGCAACATCGTGGTGAACACCCGCCACAACAGCCGCCAGCCGTGCAGGGTGCGGGCCGCCAGCGGCAGCGCCGGCGCCATCGAGGGCCTCACGATGGCGACCACGCCGACAATCCCGGCGTAGAGCAGGGTCAGCACCAGGCCGGGGATCAGCGCGCCGGCATACATGTCGCCGACCGAGCGGCCCAACTGGTCGGCCATCACGATCAGCACCAGGCTGGGCGGGATGATCTGCGCCAGCGTGCCCGAGGCGGCGATGACGCCGGCCGCCAGCCGCGCATCATAGCCATAGCGCAGCATGATCGGCAGCGAGATCAGCCCCATCGAGATCACCGAGGC
>JBEPTZ010000163.1:0-8448 GCA_041691815.1 Rhodospirillales bacterium
CTTCGGCGGCGATACCTCGAACGCCGCGATCGCCGCCGCGCGGCAGGGGGCAAGCGCCGCCTATGTCACCGCCGTCGGCCGTGACGCCGCCGGCACGCGGTTCCTGGAGTTGTGGCGGCAGGAGGGGATCGATACGTCAGGCGTGACGGTATCCGACCATTCCGCCACCGCGATATACTTCGTCATGCATTCGAATGCAGGGCACCAGTTCCTGTACTATCGCGAGGGCTCGGCGGCGGCCCGGATGGGGCCGGAAAATGTCCCGGATGCGTTGTTTTCCGACGCCAAAATCGCCTATTTTTCCGGCATCAGCCAGGCTATTTCCGCCTCCGCGAGCGATGCGGTGTTCCACGCCATGGCGCTGACCCGGGCCGGCGGCGGGCTGATCGCCTACGACACCAACTACCGCCCGCGGCTGTGGCCACCGGCCCGGGCGGCGGCGGTGATCCATGCCGCGATCGCCCAGGCGGACATCGCGCTGCCCGGCCTGGACGATGCCAAGGCATTGATCGGGCTGGAAGATCCGGACGAAATCGCGGATTTCTACCTGCGCCTCGGCCCGCCGCTGGTGGTGCTGAAAATGGGCGCCGCCGGGGCGATGGTGGCAACACCCGATAGCCGCACGCTGATTCCGCCGTTTCCCTGCACCCCGATCGACGCCACCGGCGCCGGCGACACCTTCTGCGGCAGTTTCCTCGCCCGCCTGCTGGCCGGCGACCCCGCAGTCACCGCCGCAAGCTACGCCGCCGCTGCGGCTGCTTTAAAAACAGAAGGTTACGGCGCTGTCCTGCCGATCCCGCACGCCGCCAGGGTGCGCCAGGCGCTGGCATGCTGCTGACCGAGCGGCTGCTGCTGCGCCGGTTCCGCGACGACGACCGCGGACCCTTCGCAGCGCTGAACGCCGACCCCGAGGTGATGGAATTCTTCCCCAACCCGTTGAATCCGGCGCAATCCGATGCGCTGCTCGCCCGCATCAACGAGAATTTCAACCGCGACGGCTTCGGCATCTGGGCGGTCGAGGCGGCGGGCAGCCTGATCGGCATGGTCGGCCTGGCGCGGGTGCCGGCCGATCTGCCTTGCGCGCCGGCGGTGGAGGTGCTGTGGCGGCTCGCCAAACCCGGCTGGGGCCACGGCTACGCCACCGAGGCGGCCAGTGCTGCGATCAAGGACGGCGCACAGCGCTATGGAATCAAAGAATTTGTCGCCTTCACAGCGGAACCCAACCAGCGCTCCCAAGCAGTGATGCAACGCCTCGGCATGACCCGCGACCCGGAAGCCGATTTCGACCATCCGCGCATCGCCGCCGGCCACCGGCTGCGCCGGCATGTGCTGTACCGCCTGCAAACCGACGGAGGCCAGGATGCCGTTCGATGAAACCGGCAGCGGCGGCGGCGGCAGGCGCCCCGCCCGCAACGTGCTGGGCGGCACGCTGCGCGCCTGTTCCAACCGCCCGGTGACCGGCTTCTTCCGCAACGGCTGCTGCGACACCAGCGCCGAGGATGTCGGCAGCCACACCGTCTGCGCGGTGATGACGGCGGATTTCCTGGCGTTCAGTCGCGCCGCCGGCAACGACCTGTCAACGCCGCTGCCGCAATACGGCTTCCCCGGCCTGCAACCCGGCGACCAGTGGTGCCTGTGCGCGCCACGCTGGCAGGAGGCGCTGGAAGCCGGGCACGCGCCGGGTGTGGCGCTGGAGGCCACCCATGAAGGGGCGCTGCGGTATTGCGGGCTGGATGACCTGAAGCGGCATGCGAAGTAAGGAAGCGGTTCTTTTTTGAAAAAAAGAACCAAAAAACTTTTTTTCATCCCCCTTGCAACAGCGGAGGGGCGGAGATTGCGGAGTCTCCAAAATGGATGAAAAGTTTTTTTGCTTCTTTTTGTTCACAAAAAGAAGACCTTACTTATTCGCCATCGGCCGCAACCGCAGCCCCGGCCGCAGATGCTGAAACGTCAGCGTCGCAGGATCGGCCACCACCGGCCCCGGCGCCGCGGCGACGATCACCTTGCAGGAGATCGGCTGGAAATCGGCGCGGAAATGCACCGAGGATTTCAGCACCAGGATGCCGCACTCCTTCGGTTCGATGCCGACATGGCGCAGGATTGCCTGATCGTGCGCCTGCATCTTGCGGCTGACCACCACGACGCGGACGCCCGGCGCCACCTGGATCAGCGCTGACGGGCCGAGATTGGCCGGGTTGCCGGCGCCCATCGGGCCGGTGAGGGTGAAGCGGCCGTCGGTGAGTTTCAGCACCTTCGCTTCGACCGCCAGCGGGGTGGCGTCGGACTTGCCGCCGAGGTTCAGCTTGAGCGTGGCGCCCTCGCCGGCCTGATGCAGGGCGGCAGCCGATTCGGCGTCGTTGATCAGGCAGAGCACGGCGTTCTGGGCGTTCTGGGCGATCAGTTGGGCGAGCAGGCCGGTGGTGTCGCCGTGGCCGCCGCCGCCGGGGTTGTCCTGGGTGTCGGCGATCACCACCGGGGCGCGGGCGCCGGCGGCGACGGCGATGGCGGCGGCGACGGCGGCTTCGGCGCTGAGGATGTCCATCGCGAAACTGGCCTCGCGGGCGTCGATGGCGGCGCGGAAGGCGTCGGCGGCGCGGTCGGCCTGGGCCTGGGTGCCGGCGTAGGCGGCCAGGGCGACGCCGCAATCGTGGAAATCGGCGTATGGGAAGCCGAAGCAGAAGGCGAGTTCGACGACGCCGTCCTGGGTGGCGATTTCGGCGCGTTCTTCGAGCACCGGCAGCATCGGGGCCATCATGGTGCATTGCGCGGACAGCGCGATCCAGTAGTCGATCTGGCGGAAGGCGCGCGCCCAGGGCCTGCCGCGCTGGATGCGCTCGAACAGCAGGCGCATCGCCTGGGCGCCGGCGGCCTTCATGTCGATATGCGGGTAGGTGCGGAACGGCACCAGCGCGTCGCACAGGCGGACCATCAGGGGGGTGAGGTTGCAGTGCGGGTCGAGGCTGATGGTCAGCGGCAGGTCGCCGACGATGGCGCGGACGCGGCGCAGGATTTCGCCTTCCATGTCCGGGAAGCTGTCGGCGACGGCGGCGCCGTGCAGGTCGAGATAGACGCCGTCGAGCGGGCCGGCATCGAGCGCCTTGGAGAGTTCGGCGCAGATCAGCGCGGTGATGCGCTCGAAGGCTTCGTCCTGCACCGGGCCGGCCGGGTTGGCGAACGCCCAGGCCAGCGGGACGAGGTCGGCGCCAAGCTCCTCGCCGACTGCCAGGGCGCCGGCGATCGGGGCGGAGGTGGCGCGGACGGTGTCGAACAGTTTGGCGCCGTAGGTCAGCGGCGGGAAGCCGCCGGGCTGCACGAAATCCGGGTAGGTGGTGGGGCGGGGGGCGAAGGAGTGGCTTTCGTGCATGAAACCGCCGATGGCAATGCGCATGGTCCGACCCCTGTTGGCGAATGACGTGACGCCAGCATAGAGGGGGTGCGGCGATGGACAAGCGGCGGTGGCGTTTCTAGACAGGGTCATGAAGCTGGGTGCCGGCGAGGCAAAAGGGGAAGGGGTTTTTTTGAAAAAAAGAACCAAAAAACTTCATTCGGGGCTTTGCCCGCGGTTGCACGATGGTGCCCGCGCCCGAAGCCAAGGGGATGAAAGTCTTTTTGCTTCTTTTTCTACAGAAAAAGAAGAACTTGCCTGTCTGGCCGCCCAAAAAAGTACATACCTTGCGGAGAACGTGATGAAAGCCTTCTGGAACCCGGTGGAACTGGCGCATGCGCCGCAGTTTTTCCTGCAGCGCGGGGTGGTGAAGCGCAATTTCGAGGTTCCGGACCGGGCCGAGGCGTTGCTGGCGGCGTGCCGGGCGATGAAGCTGGACATTGAGCAACCGGCGGCGGCGGCGCGCTCGGCGCTGCTGGAGGTGCATCCGGCGGAGTATCTGGACTTCCTGCGCGACGGGCCAGCGCTCTGGGCGGCGGGCGACGGAGCGGGGCCGGAGATGGTGGCCAATGTGCATCCCAGCCCGGAGATGCTGGCCAACGGGGCGCGGATTCCCGAGGCAGTGACCGGGCAACTCGGCTGGTACACCGCCGACACCTCCTGCCCGATCACCGCCGAAACCTGGCCGGCGGCCGAGGCGGCGGCGGCCTGCGCGATTGCCGCCGCTGATGAGGTGGCGGAGGGGCGGCACGCCTATGCGCTGACCCGGCCGCCGGGGCACCACGCCTATGCGGCGCGGGCCGGCGGGCATTGCTATCTGAACAACGCGGCACTGGCGGCCGAGCGGCTGCGGCTGCGCGGCGCCGGGCGGGTGGGGATCCTGGATATCGACAGCCATCACGGCAACGGCACGCAGGGGATTTTCTGGGAGCGCGACGACGTGGTGTTCGCCTCGGTGCATGGCGATCCGCATGGCTATTACCCGTGGTTCGTCGGCCATGCGCGCGAGCGGGGGGTGGGTGCCGGGGCCGGCTGCAACCTCAATCTGCCGCTGGCGCGCGGCAGCGGCGATGGCGACTGGACGATCGCGATTGGCACCGGGCTGCGGCTGATCGAGGAGACCGGCTGCGACGCGCTGGTGGTCAGCCTGGGGTTCGATGCCAGCGCCGATGAGCCGCTGGGGTATCTGGCGGTGAGTGCGGACGGGTTCGCGCGGGCCGGGGAGTTGATCGGCAAGAGTGGACTGGATTGCGCGCTGGTGCAGGAGGGCGGCTACAACACCGAGGTGATCGGCGGGCTGCTGGCGCGGTTCATCGAGGGGGGGGGGGGCGCCCGCCCGGGGGGGGGGGGGCGGGGGGTGGCTTTTTCCGGGGGGCGTGGGGGGGGGCGGCGCCCGCCGCCCCCCCACCCGGCCCCCTGCTCAACCCGGCTTGCGCTCGTTGGGGCCGAGCGACAGCGGCACCCATTTCAGGCCGTCGGCGTTCTGCACCAGCATCAGCACCGATTTGCGGCTGGATTTGCGCATCCGCTCCACCCGCTCCTGCACGTCGGCCGGGGTTTTCACCTCTTCCTGCTGCACCTCGACGATCACGTCGCCGGGCTTGAGGCCCTTGTCGGCGGCCGGCGTGCCGCTGGCCACCTCGGTGATCAGCACGCCCTTCTGGTCGGTGCCGAGCTGGTATTTGTCGCGGGTCTCGTCGGTGATCGGCTCCAGCTTCAGGCCGAGATCGGCGAGGTCCAGCGATTTGGTGACGGCCGGCTTGTCCGGCGCGGCGGCGACCTGCTTCTGGTCGTCGGGCATCTCGCCGACCTTGGCGGTCAGCACCAGTTCGCGGCCGTCGCGCCAGACCACCACCGGGACGTCCTTGCCGATCTCGGTCTCGGCGACGATACGCGGCAGGGTGCGCATCTCCTTCACGTCCTGGCCGTTGAATTTCAGGATCACGTCGCCGTTGCGCAGCTTGGCGGTGTCGGCCGGGCCGCCATCGTTGACGCCGGCGATCATCGCACCACTGGCGTCCTTCAGGCCCAGGCTCTCGGCGATATCGGGTGTCACCTGCTGGATGCGCACGCCGAGCCAGCCGCGGCGGGCGTGGCCGTAATTGCGCAACTGCGCCACCACCGTCTTGGCCAGGTTGGAGGGGATCGAGAAGCCGATACCGATCGAGCCGCCGGAGGGCGAGTAGATCGCGGTGTTGATGCCGATCACCTCGCCGGCCATGTTGAACAGCGGACCGCCGGAATTGCCCTTGTTGATCGCCGCATCGGTCTGGATGAAATTATCGTAAGGCCCCTGGCTGATGTCCCGCCCGCGCGCCGAGATGATGCCGGCGGTGACCGAGCCGCCCAGGCCGAACGGATTGCCGATCGCCAGCACCCAGTCGCCGACCCGCGCCTTGTCGGAGTCGCCGAACGGCACCGCGTGCAGCGGACGCGGCGGCTTGACCTCCAGCACCGCGAGATCGGTGCGCTCGTCGCGGCCGAGCAGCTTGGCCTTCAGGGTGCTGCCGTCATGGAAGGTGACGGTGATCTCGTCGGCGCCGTCGATCACGTGGTTGTTGGTGACGATGATGCCGGCGGCGTCGACCACGAAGCCGGAGCCGAGGCTCTGCATCCGCCGCAACGGGGCCGGCTTGCCGTTCTGGCCGCCACGGTTCTTGTCCATGAAGTCCTTGAAGAACTTCTCGAATGGCGAGCCGGGCGGGAACACCGGCATGTCCGGCCCGCCGCGGGCACTGACATTCTGGCTGGAGGAGATGTTGACCACCCCCGGCAGCAGCGATTCCGCCAGATCGGCGAAGCTCTCCGGCGCCGAGCGGGCCTGGGCGGCCACCGCGGCGAGGCCGCTGGCCGGTGGCAGCGCCGGGGCAGCCAGCAGCACCGCGGCGGCGATGGCGGAGGCGCGGAGGGCGCGAGACTGCAGCAGGCGCATCGTCTGGGTTCCCTTGAGAAATTCATCAAGCGCGGAGAACGTCATCGGCCGGCGAGGAGAGCACGCCGGCGAGAAGAGCACGAATGTGGGCCTGCCGCGTGCCGGCGGCAAGCAGTGCGGCGGGGACGCGGTGAGTTCCGCGCCCCGCCGGACGGCTATTTTGCCGCAGCGGCAGCCTCAGGCGTCGGCGCCTCGCGCAGCATCTTGAGGAAGGCGTCGCCGGGGCTCATCACCAGCCGCGACTGGCCCTTGGCGAACGCCTCGCGATAGGCCTGCAAGGTGCGCCACACCTGGAAGAAGTGGGTGTCCTTGTTGAAGGCGTCGGCATAGATGGTGATCGCCTTGGCCTCGCCCTCGCCGCGCAGCTTGTCGGCGGTGGCGCGGGCCTGGGCCAGTAGCACGGTCTTCTCCCGCTCGGCGTCGGCCCGCACCTTGGCGGCGGCCTCGGCACCCTCGGCGCGCAACTGGGCGGCGGCGCGCTGACGCTCGGATTTCATGCGGCTCAGGATGGCCTGGGTGTTCTCCTCCGGCAGGTCGGCGCGGCGGATGCGCACGTCGTCCACCGAGACGCCGAAGCCGGCCATCTCGGCGTTCACCTGGTCGCGGATCGAGGTCATGATGCGACCGCGCGCCGAGGACAGCACGTTCAGCAACTGCTCGCTGCCAAGCACCCGGCGCAGCGCCGAGGAGACCACCGAATTCAGCCGCGCCTGGATGCCGCCCTCGGTGGGGCCGACCGCCTGGTAGTAGCGCAGCGGATCGGTGATGCGGAAGCGGACGAAGCTGTCGACGATCACCCGGCGCTGGTCGCCAAGGATCACCTCCTCCGGCGCCACCGCATAATCGAGCAGGCGGCGGTCGAATACGATGGCGGTCTGCATCAGCGGCAGCTTGGCGTGCAGGCCCGGCTTGGTGATCACCCGCACCGGCTGACCGAACTGGGTGATCAGCACCTGCTGGGTCTGGTTGACGGTGAACAGCGTGGAGCCGGCGATGATCAGGACGACCACCAGGGCCGCCGCCAGCACGATCGTGACGCGGTTCATCGCTGGGGTGCTCCCGAGCCTGAGGCCGCTTCGGGCTGCAGCACCGCAGGCGGCGCCGGCGCTCGGTCCGCCCCTCCCGCGCCGGTGAGCGGCAGATACGGCACGATGCCCTTCAACTGATCGTCCACGATCACGCTCGGGGTATGCGTCAGGATGTCCTGCATGGTCTCCAGGTAGAGCCGTTTCATGGTCACGTCTTTGGCCAGGTCATAGGATTTCAGCACCGAGAGGAAGCGCTCGGTCTCACCGGTCGCCTTGGCGACGGAGACCTGGCGGTCGGCATCGGCCTCGGCGACCAGCCTGGCGGCGTCGCCACGGGCGCGGGGCACGATGTCGTTGCGGTAGGTATCGGCCTCGTTGCGCAGGCGTTCGGCATCGGTCTGGGCGCGCTGCACGTCGCGGAAGCTTTCGATCACCGCGGCCGGCGGGTCGACCTTCTGCAACTGCACCTGGGTGATTTCAACCCCGGAGCCGTACTGGTCCATCATCCCCTGCACGCCCTTCTTCACCGCCGCCTCGATCGAGGCGCGGGCGTCGGTCAGCGCCGGCTGGATGGGGGTGCGGCCGATGACCTCGCGCATCTCGCTTTCGGCGGCGGATTTGACCGTCTCGGCCGGGTTGCGGGTGGCGAACAGATAGGCGCCGGCGTCGCGGATGCGCCAGAACACGGTGAAGTTGATGTCGACGATGTTCTCGTCGCCGGTCAGCATCAGCCCCTCGGTGGTGACGTCACGCGAGGCCTGGCCGCGGGTGCCGGATTCCTGGCTGCGATAGCCGATCTCCACCCGGTTCACCCGGGTAACCGCCGGGCGCAGCACGCTCTCCATCGGCCACGGGATATGATAGTTCAGGCCGGGAAAGGTGGTGCGGTTATAGGCGCCGAAGCGCAGCACCACGCCCTGCTCGTCCGGCTGCACACGATAGAAACCGGTGGCGCCCCACAGGATCAGCGCGACCACCACAACCAGCGCCACGCTGCGCTTGCCGGGGAAACTGCTGCCGCCGCCAGAGCGCGAGCCGCCGCCGCCGAAACCGGGCGGGATGAAGCTGCGCAGGAAGGCCTGCAGCCGGGCGATCAGTTCGTC
>JBEPTZ010000164.1:0-8390 GCA_041691815.1 Rhodospirillales bacterium
GTGGTCCGCCCGATTGCCGGCCGAGTTGGCGCGCAAGGGCTTCCAGGACGGCTCCTGCAGCCTCGATGTGTCGGATGATGCGGACCAAGGCGGCGTGATCACGGCAGACGCCTCACCTCCGGTGCCCGCCGCGATGGCGGCCATTTTCGCCACGGCAGCCGCATGCCGCCGCGCGAAGATGTTCTGCTGCAGCCGAATCCTGAAGACCGCGATCGCGTCCTGGAAACTCTGGGTGAAGGCTTCCAGCGGCAGGATGCCTTGGCGAGGATCACGGGTGGCCTCGATCCGCTGGGCAGGCCAACCCGGGATGGTGGCGGAGAACCGGTTCCAGGCGCGGCGCGCGGTACCGGCCAGCTTGGTCGGGTTGGTCTTCATGGTGCGATGTTCCAGCCAGTCGGCGAACGCGGTGAACACCGCCGCGTCGACCTGGGCCGGGGCGACCGCGTGGCTGGCGCAGTAATGCGCCAGGGCGGTCACGCCGGCCCGCTGGCGATGATCCAGCGGGGCCAGCAACTGCTGCCACTCGGCGGTCAGCGGCGCATTGGCGTCGATGCAGCCGAACCGGCGCAGTACGTAACGCAGCGCACTCTGGATGTTGCGCAGCCTGCCGTCGCCGATGCCCTCGACCGCCGCCGAGAGGCTCAGCAGGTTGGTGCGCAGGGTCTCCGGGGTCAGGAAAACTTCATCAGCGGGTGCCTTCTGCAGCTGTGCGGTCTTGTTGAGCGCCGAGGTCAGATCCCGCCGGCGTGGCGCGGTCAGGTCCGACCAGCCGGCAACCGCGTCGATGGCGTCGGCGATAGTCAACAGCGGCGCCGTGAGGCGGTTGCTGGGCGAGTGATTGGGGTCATACATGTTGGTCATTTGGTCCTCCGTGGCGGCTTTGGCCGCGTGTATGTCAGTTGCGGACAGAAGTGATAGGGTAATACTCCAATTCCAGGCCAATTGGAGGCGGTGATTACACGAAGTTTAGGCGCTTACATGCAGAATCAACTGCGTAGATGCGTGATTGGTATTTAACAAAAGCTCGATCACTGCTTGTCATCCATGGCGTAATTCGCGCCAACGGACACCCGGCGGACCAGCTCCATCTGGATGATCCGGCGGACCTCATCGACGGGGATGAACACCGACCGCCCGACACGAGCGACCGGCAGCCGGCCGGATGCGATCCAGCGGCGCACGGTGCGCTCGGAATTGCCGAAGTAGGTCGCGGTCTGGCTGATCGACAGCAGCCGTGACAACGCGGCCTCGGCGGGGCCGCCGCCACCATCTCGGCGATCAGCCATCTGCCGCCCCACTTGGTCAGCACCCGGGGTCAGGGCGTGGGCCGGGTCGTAGCTGGGGCTGGCGAAGCCGTTCCGCGCCGCCTGGTGGGCAGGACAGCGGGCGAGCGACATCAGGCGCATCGCGGGGGTGTCGGCGCCGCATGTTGGCTGGCTGCTTTCCACAGCTTGCGCCGCATGCTTGCCGTGCCGACGGCGCGGAGAAAACGGGAAAGACATCGGGCAACTCCTCATTCAGGGAGTCGCCTAATCAGGCCCTTTGGTCTCCGCGTCAGCCGGGTCAACAGAAAAATCGCAGGGACGGCGGAAGCTTCGGTTGGCCCCATCTGCGGGTGATGCCGCCGCCAAGATGCCCCTGGCCAGTGCATAGAGAGTCAGAAATTAAACATTATTAGATGCTTGCAAACTTAGAGTAAAATTCTAGAGTGAAACTCTATTCTATCAAGTGAGGGATTTGGCAATGGCTCTTGCCCACGGTCCACGGGCGGAAACGCGTGAACGCCTGGTGACGGCCGCCGGTGAGTTGTTCGTCAGCGGCGGCTATCTTGAGACCACCGTCGCACAGATCTGCAGCCGCGCAGGGGTGAGCAACGGCAGCTTCTTCCACCTGTTCAAGACCAAGGCGCAGCTCGCCGAAGCCCTGGCCGTCGACCTCAGCCGCTCATACCGAGAGGATGTGTTGTCCCGCCTGCTGCTGCCGACGCGAATGCCCGAGCAGGCGATCGGCGCCGTGTTGAATGCGCACATGCGGTGGATTGCCGGCGATGAGACGCGGGCGCGCCTGTGGTTCGGACTACGGCCCGCTCTGCTCCATCTTGGCGGCGGCCAGATCGACAGCTTGCGCGCTGGAGATGTTGTTGAGGTGGTGGGGGAGTGGGCGCGGCCGCTCGTCGCGTCGGGCAAAATCCGGCCGACACCCATCGCGGTCATCGCCGCTCATATCTTTGGGGCTGCCAATGCGATCGGCGCGACGCAAGCCGGGGGCCGCGTCGCCGACCCGCTGGCGGATGACCTGGCCCAAAACCTGGCCGAAGCGGCTTGGGCGGCCATTCGCGGGCGCGCAAGAGCGCCCCAGCGTATCGAGAGACCGAGCGAGGCGACGCTCGGTCTGTGACAGTGATCGGCTGTGCGGAACTTCAGTGACCTACTTTTCCCTCGGGGTCGGGAGCAGGCCCAGTACGGCACCTGACCGGACCCCCACATACCACGCGACCAGCGTCATGGTCGGTGACCGCATTGACCATTCGACTGCTGTCCCTGATAGCGCCGGAGGCTCGCTTCGTCATACCGTTGTCGGCCGATGCCTCGACCGATGGGATAGCGCGCGATGCGGTGGCGCCGATATGACGGCCCAACTCCTCTCGTCATGGTAGCGAATTTTTATTTCTTCTCGATATTCCACATTACCGGATACATCGTCTTCTGCACGCCAGAGATACTGCTGCGGTAGGCGACATAGCGGCGGAAGATACCAGTGTTCACATAAGGCACCACGTCGAAGTAGCGCTCCTGCAGCTTCTCGATCAGCTTCATGCGCCCGTCCGGTGAGATCTCCGAGAAGTAGGCGGCGCGCAGCTTTTCCATCTCGTCGTCGCAGGGCCAGCCGTACAGGTTCTTGCCGTCGCAGCGTGTGACGAGCGGTGTGTTGGTGAGCGGGCTGGACAGCGAAAAGCCGCCCCACAGAGTGAAGGCGATGTCCCAGCCTGACGGGTTCGTGGTGGGCGACTCACGCACGTTACGGCGCGTGATCACGCTCGACCAGTCCATCGTCTGCAGGTCCACCGCAATGCCGGCGCGGCGCAGTCGGTCGGCGGTGATCAGGGCGATCAAGTGGATGTCCGGCTGGTCTGAGGGGTCGAGCAACACCAGCTTGCGCCCGTCATAGCCGGCCTGCTTCAGCAGCGCCTGGGCGCGCGGCACGTCCACATGCTTCCAGGCCTGGGTCCCCACCTCGGTCGCGTAGGGCGTGCCGCAGACGAACACCGCGTCGCAGACTTCGCCCAGTTCGGCACTTGGGGCCAGCGCACTCAGATACTCTTTCTGGTCCACCAGCAGCAGCAGCGCCTGGCGCGCCCTGGCGTCGTTGAACGGCGGGTGCGCTGCGTTGGGGCGGACATTACCGATCGAGCCGTACTTGTTCAGCACATCGAGCTTGATGTCCTTGTGGGCTTTCAGCAGCGGCACCAGGTCGCTCGGCACGGCGTCCAGGAAATCGACCTCACCGGTTTGCAGCGCGGCGACGGCGGTGGCGGTGTCCGGCAGGTATTTCCACATCACCTCGTCCACCTTGGCGACCTTGCCGCCGGCGTAGCCATCGACGGGCTCTTTGCGAGGCACGTAGCTGGGCGAGCGGCGATATACTACCTGGTCGCCGGGCCGGTAATGGTCGGCCTCGAAGACGAACGGACCGGAGCCGACCGTGGTTTTCACCTGGGTGAAAGCGCTGGTGTTGGCGTCCTGCTCGCGCATCACGAACGGCGCCAGGATCGGCGAACCGAGCGCCTCCAGCACCGGGCCAAACGGCGTCTTGAAGCGGATTTCCAGCGTACGGGCGTCGAGCGCGGTCATCGCGCCGACATGGGACATCAGCGCCTGCCCGGCGGTGACGCGTTGGCCCCAGCGGCGGATGGAGGCCACCACATCGGCGGCCCGGACTGGCGAGCCATCCTGGAACATCAAGCCGGGGCGCAGGGTGAAGGTCCAGACCAGCCCGTCCGGGCTGGTGGTGTAGCTCTCCGCCATCTGCAACTTCGGGTGCAGATTGGAATCCATGGTTACCAGCACGTCGTAGATCATCTGCGCATGGTCGAGCGTGATCGCCGCACTGGTCCAGATCGGGTCGAGCACCCGCAGGTCGCCGAGCGGGACGAAGCGTAGCGTGGTTTCGGCGGCTGCGCTGTGGATGCCGGTAACCAGAGCCAGCAGGACGAGCAGTCGTTTCATGATAAGCTCTCCATTGCGCGGTTTATGGCGGCTTCCACCTGGTCGTCTGGGTCCAGCGGCCAGATCGGCCGGCGGACGCGGGTCCAGGTCAGGCTGGTCTGAACACGGCTGGAGACGCCGCCTGATTCGCAGGCGATCACCGCGCGGGCGATCGGCGTGAAGGCGGCGCGGAAGGCGTCCATGCATTTGATGGCGATCAGGCCGCAGCTTGTGGGGTCGACGCCGAACAGGCGCGGCTGCGACAGGTCGACGATATTGCGCTGGAAGGTTGTGACGCCGATGCGCACACCGCGGCAGGCGAGCAGCACCGAGGGACCGAAATTGCCGATCATGCCCGGCGTGTAGGGCCCTTGATGGACGAATCTACCGTCGTTGATCGACAGCACAGTGAAATCGTCCTCGATCGGTCCGCCGCCATACTGGGGTGCGACATGGCCGCCGAGCGACAGCCGCAGCGTGGCGCCGATGCCGGCGGCAATGGCCTGCCGCACCGAACCGGCATCGGCGATCGACAGGAACAGGCTGTCGGGGAACGGCTCGACCAGCAGGGCGCGCAGCACTGCGGTGGCATCGCCATAGCCGCCGCCACCCGGGGCATCGCCAAAATCCGAGATGACGATGGGCAGGTCGCCCGGTGGGACGGCGCGGGCCTGGGCGAACGCCTCGGCGACGCTGATCATCGGCACGGTGTCGTTGTGGCGCTCATCCCAGCCAAACTGCATCAGTTCGCGGGCCAGGGCGGCGAAGCGCGGGCTGGCGCCGTCGCCGGTGACCGCGACGCTGGGGCCGACATGCCAGACATCGGCGAGCACGAAGCCGGACTGGATGCTGACCTCAATCACACCGGGCTCCCGCTCCATCCGCCTGGCGATCGCCAGCGCGCGGCGCATCGGGCCGTCCGGCGGGGTGGTGCGGCACGAGTCGAAGCCGCGCATCTGCCAGCCGCGCGCCAGGTGCACCTGCGGCGCAATCTCGCCCGCCATCGTGCGACGCAGCACCTCGGCGGCGCGCAGGCCGGTTTCCATGTGGTCGGTATGCGGGTGGGTGCGGTAGGCGGTGATCGAATTGACCGCGTCGGCCAGCCGGTCGGACACGTTGGAATGCGGGTCGAGGGTGAGGCAGACCGGCACGTCCGGGCCGACCAGCGTGCGGACCGCGGTGGCGATGGCGCCGTCGGGGTCCGGCTCACCATCGACCACGTTGGCACCGTGCAGGGCCAGCAGCACACCGTCCAGCTTGCCCGCAGCGCGCACACCATCCAGCAGCGTGTCGCGGAACAGGATGAAGGCTTCCATACTCATCGGGCCGGCCGGGGCACAGGGCACGACGATCGGGGTGGTGATGCGCCAGCCATGGGTTTGGGCGGCGGCGAGGAAGCCGGCCATCTCGGTGCGAGTCTGCCTGAACCGCGCCTGGGCGGCATCGCCGACGAAGATGCCCTGACGCTCGAAATGGCTGATCGGCGCCGGGGCGCGGGCGAAGCTGTTGGCTTCGTGCAGGATGGTGGCGGCAAGGACGTGCTTCATGGTGTGGTCTCCGTGGCGCTCCACAGCGAGCGTTCCAGCCGTGCCTGGCCGTCAAGCAGGTCCTGTCGGACGGCAACTACCAATGCGCCGGCGTCGCCGGCGGCGATGGCGTTCAGCATGGCGGTATGGTTGTGCCGCCCGATCCAGCCGGCGTCGAATGAGGCGGGGTAAAGCAGGCGCATGGTGGGGCCGGTTTGCAGCCAAAGTGATTCGATCATCTGCAGCAGCGTCGGCATGCCGGCGGCGGCGTAGATGGTGAAGTGGAAATCCTCGTTCAGTTGCAGCGCCCCGGCGGGGTCGCGGGCCAGGAAGGCAGCCTGCTGCGCATCGTACAGCGCGCGTAGGCGGGCCAGCGGGGCGGGGGCGGCGAGCGCGGCGCAGCCGAGGCGGGCGGCCAGGGTTTCCAGTTCCACGCGGATCAGCAGCAATTCGCGATAGCGGTCGCGGCTGAGTTCCGGCACCGCGATGGTCCGGTCGTCGCGCTGTTCCAGCACCCGTTCGGCGACCAGCCGGTTCAGCGCTTCCCGCGCCGGGGTGAGGCTGACCCCGAGGGTGGCAGCGATCCGGCGGGTTGCGAGTTTTTCGCCCGGCGCCAACACGCCCCGGCGCAAGGCGGCGCGCAGGCTACGGCAGGCCTGATCGCCCAGCGTGTCGCCGCGCTGTACCGGCGCGAGGGGGAAGTTAGCGGGCGACAGGCTCTGATTCACGAGTAGGATTTCCCGTTTATGCAGTATATGATATAACGCATAGCAGACAACGCAAGAGCTTTGTCGAGCACTGATTGGGGACCGGCATGACCGAGCGCATCAGCTTTCCTGTCCAGGGCATGGCCCGTGGCGATATTTTCGCCGAACTGGAGCGGATGGCAGCTGGAGATACCGACTGGCGGGGTGGGCGGGTGCCGCTTTACATGTTCGGCTCCACCGACGAGGTGGCCGCGGTCGGTCGCGACGCCTTCATGGCCTTTTTCAGCGAGAATGCGCTGGGTGCCCGCCGTGCCTTCCCCAGCCTGCGGCGGATGGAGGAGGAGGTCGTGGGCATGGCGCTCGACCTGTTCGGCGGCACGCCCGGGGCGGCCGGGCGGATGACCAGCGGCGGCACCGAGAGCATCGTACTGGCGGTCAAGGCGTGCCGGGATTCGGCGCGCGCGCTGCGCGGCGATCCGGTGCATCGCGGCAACCTGGTGCTGCCGGAGACCGCGCATCCGGCGTTCGACAAGGCTGCGGTGCTGATGGACCTGCAGGTGCGACGAGTGCCGGTGGGCGCCGATCTCAGGGCTGATCCCGCGGCGATGGAGGCGACGATGGATGCTAACACCATCCTGCTGGTCGGTTCGGTGCCGTGCTTCCCATACGGCGTGGTCGATCCGATCCCGGCGCTGTCGGATGTGGCAGTGCGCCGGGGGGTGTGGTTGCATGTAGATGCCTGCGTTGGCGGATATTTCGCGCCGTTCGCCCGCGCGCTGGGGCGGCCGATTCCGGAGTTCGGCTTTGCCAATGCCGGCGTGGCGTCGCTGTCCGCCGATCTGCATAAATTCGGCTTCTGCCCGAAACCGGCTTCAACCCTGTTCTTTCGCGATGAGGCCGGGGCGGCTGCGGGCGGGTTCGATCTAGACGTTTGGCCGAACGGGCGCTTCGCCACCGGGACGCTGGTTGGTACCAGGCCGGGCGGTGCGGTGGCGTCGGCCTGGGCGGTGCTGCGTTTTCTCGGGCGTGACGGCTATATGCAGATCGCCGAACGGTTGCTGGCGATGGCTGATGGCTATGTGGCCGGGATCAACGCGATTCCCGGCATGCGGGTGTTCGGCGCGCCGGACCTGTCCATCCTCGCCTTCGGCGTGGACGGCCGGGACATGGGGGCGGTGGCCGACGGCATGGCGCGGCGCGGCTGGGTCCCCGGCCTGGTGCGCCGGCCGCCAGGGCTGCATCTGATGCTGTCATTGCTACATGAATCGGCGCGTGAGCACTATCTGGCCGATCTTGCGGCCTCCACTGCGGAGGCGCCGGCGGTGCGGAATACAGAGGTGTTGGCGACCTATTGAGCTTATTTATTGGGAGTGGGGGAGTCTGGTGGACCGGCGGCGAGGCGGGGGGCGCTGGGGCTTTCATCCGGCTTGCTCTGACGATAATGAATTGCATCGCGGAGAACCAAAGAACGCTCGCCCCGTTACGCCAGAAAAAGCCCGCCCGGGTCGCCCCAAGGTAATTCTTGAATGGCTTGCGCCGCAAAAAGAGCCGCTTGGCCTGCAGGCGAATTGGAGGCAGTGATTACACGAAGCTCAGGCACTTACATGCAGAATCAACTGCATAGATGTGTGATTGGTACTTAACAAAAACTCGATCACTGCTTGTCGTCCATGGCGGAATTCGCGCCAGCGGACACCCGGCGGACCAGCTCCATTTGGATGATCCGGCGGACCTCATCGACGGGGATGAACACCGACCGCCCGACACGAGCGACCGGCAGCCGGCCGGATGCGATCCAGCGGCGCACGGTGCGCTCGGAATTGCCGAAGTAGGTCGCGGTCTGGCTGATCGACAGCAGCCGTGACAAGGCGGCCTCGGCGGGGCCGCCGCCGTCGGTGCGGTGATCAGCCACCTTGCCGCTCCGCCTGGTCGCCATCTGGGCTGGCCGCGTC
>JBEPTZ010000165.1:0-8232 GCA_041691815.1 Rhodospirillales bacterium
CTGCTGGCGGAAGCCGAAATCCTGCACGCGGTCATTGCCGCCGCCGCCGGCCAGCCGGCCCGCGCCGCCATCCTGGCCCACTTCACCGCCGCGCGCGACGCCATGCAGGCCGAGCGCCGCCGCGCCGCCTGGCGTATCCGCAGCACCCTGGCGCCGCTGCTGGAAGCCCGCGCCGCCGGCGCCACCCTGCTGGCCGCCGCCGCCGGCGCCGACCGCGGCCAGGCGCTGCTGTGCCATGAGCGCCGGCAGATCGCCGAGCAATTGATCCGCCGCACCCTGGCCCAGCGCCGCCGATGAGCGACCTGTGGACGCAATGGGAGGCCAGCCGCCAGGCGGCGCTGGCCCGCCAGCTGGTCGCCGACCCGGCGCCGCTGCCGTCGCCCGAGAGCATCCCGCCGCGCGAATGGCTGTACGGCACCCGCCTGATCCGCCGCTTCGTCTCGGTGCTGGCGGCCCCTGGCGGGGTCGGCAAATCCGCCCTGGCCTTGGCCCAGGCGCTGGCGCTGGTCAGCGGCCGCAGCTTTCTCGGTGAGCATGTGCACCACTCGGTGCCGGCCTGGGTGCTGAACCTCGAAGACCCGCTCGACGAACTCAACCGCCGGGTCGCCGCCCTGATGCTGCTGCACAAGCTGCCGCGCGCGGCGATCGCCGGGCGGCTGCATCTGTCGTCCGGCCGCAGCCGCCGGTTGCGCATGGCCGAGTTGGACGAGACCGGCATCGTCCACCCCGACCAGCAGGCGGTGATGGACGCCGCGCTGGCCGCCGGCATCGGCCTGATCGTGGTCGATCCGTTCGTCAAATCGCACCAGCTGGACGAGAACGCCAACACCCAGATCGACGCCGCCGCCACCGCCTGGGCGGAGATCGCCGAGGCCACCGGCGCCGCCGTGCTGCTGGTGCATCACGTCCGCAAGGGCGCGTCCGGCGACAAGGCGGTGGGCGACATCGACATCATGCGCGGCGCCAAGGCGCTGACCGACGCCGCCCGCTCCGCCACCCTGCTGTCGCCGATGAGCGAGGAGGAGGCGCGCCATCTGTCGGTGCCGGAGCGCGAGCGCTGGCGGCATGTGCGGCTGGACGACGCCAAGGCCAACATGGCGCCGCGCGCCGAGGCGGCGCAGTGGTTCCGGCTGGAGAGCGTGCAACTGGGCAACGGCACCGCGCTGTATCCGCAGGGCGACAGCGTCGCCGCCATCGCCGCCTGGAAGCCGCCCAGCCCGTTCCGCCAGCTCAGTGCATTCGAATGCAATCAGGCGCTCGACAAGATCGCCGCCGGCATCGGCGACGGCGCGGCGTTCTCGGCGCATCGCAGCGGCCGCGCCACCGAGCGCTGGGCCGGCAGCGTGCTGGTGCGCGGCTTCGGGCTGGACGAGGCCGACGCCGCCCGGGTGATCGCCGCCTGGCTGCGCAGCGGGCTGCTGCTGGAGCAGGAATACCGCCACCCGACGCAGCGCAAGCTGCGCATGGGGGTGCGGGTGGACGACGCCAAACGCCCGACCGCCGCGGCACCCCCAACTGGCTCACAGCCGGGCGAATCTCATGCCGAACAGGAAACCAACCATGAATCATGACAGCTCGAATGGCGCGCTGCTGGCGCGCACGTGGCGCGCCGCCGCTGCCGGCCCCGGCGGCGCTGCGCCGACCGCGCCATGCCCTCCGGTTTCACCGGAGGGTCATGGCGGTGGATTCGGGCGCGCCAGCGTGCGTCCGGGGCACCAGGCGGCCTCGGGCGGCGCGCCGAATGGCGCGCCCGGTGGCGCAGTTCGGCGCGCTGCGATCGACAGCGAAACGGTGATCTACCGGCTGGAGGAAGCCGGCCGCACCATGCTGGCACTGCCCTCGGGCGGCTACTCCACCCGGCTGCGCACCAGCCGGCTGGACGTGGTGCGCAGCGCGCTGGAGAATTACGGCTGGGAAAGCGGCGGCCACAACAGCGGAGCGGGGCAAACCAAGCTGCGCCCGCCGGTGCCGCCGGCCGAGGCGATCACCCGCATGGACGAGGCGATGGGCTGGATCGCGCTGATCCCGGCCGACCGCTACGTGCTGCGCCGCATCGTCGGCGCCCGCAGCCTGGTCAGCCCGACCACCGAGCGGCATCTGTTCGCCTGGCGCCGGCTCGGCCTGCTGCTCGGCGCCGACCACAAGGCGGTGCAACGCTGGCACGCTCAGGGCATCGCGCTGCTGGTCGCCGGGCTGCGCGGCTGAGCAAGGCAAGGGAGATTCACAAAGAGACGGAGAGACGGAGAGACGGAGAGCAGCAAGGGCGCCATGTTTCTCTTCGCCTCTCCGTCTCTTTGTGGCCTTGCTTGCGCGCTTCCTTGCCGCCCCGCCCGGCCACACGTATTTTCCCCGCTCCCGCTGCACGGACCCCCAGCATGCCGGACTCGCCGCCGCCAAACCCCGCCGCCATCCTGGCGCTCGGCCCGTTGCAGGGCCGGTGCCGGCTGGGCAACCCCAGCCGCATCGTCGGCTGGGCGCGCAACGCTGACGCGCCCGGTAAGCCGGTGGTGCTGGAACTGCTGCTGGATGGCGAACTGCTCGGCAGCTTCCTCGCCGACCGCCCGCGCCCCGACATGGAAAAATGGTTCCCGGACAACCAGGATATCGGCTTCATCGTGCAGATCCCGCACCCGGTGGCAACCGAGGCCGCCCGCGTGGTGGAACTGCGCCGCGCCGCCGATCTGGCGCCGCTGACCGGCAGCCCGATCACCCTGCCGCACACCCCGCCGCCGCCGGAGACGCTGCAGACCCGGCTGGCCACCCTCACCACCGTGCTCGACTCGGCGATGGAACACGCCGGCCCCGCCGCCCGCGCGGCGCTGGCGGCGCAACTGGCGGAGCGGCTAGCCGAACTGCTGCCGGCCCGCCCGCCGCGCCAGGCGGCGCTGCTGCAACGCTGGGCCGCCGGCGAGGCCCCCGGCACCGTGCCGCCCACCCTGCCGCCGCCACGCCGGAAACAGGCGCTGGTGATCGATGACGGCGTGCCGGACCCGGCCCGCGATGCCGGGTCGGCGGCGATCGTCTCGCATATGCAGGCGCTGCTCGGGCTGGGCTACCAGGTCGGCTTCGTCGCCGCCCTCGGCCTGGCGCAGGGCGAGGCGGCGGCCAGCCGGGCGCTCGCCGGCATGGGCGTCACCTGCTGGCACCTGCCCTGGGCCGCCTCGGTGGAGGAATTGCTGCGCCGCGACGGGCCGGCGCTCGACCTGGTGTATCTGCACCGCCACGGCCCGATGCAGCGCTACGGCGCACTCGCCCGCCACTGGGCGCCACAGGCCCGGCTGGTGTATTCGCTGGCCGACCTGCACTGGCTGCGCGCCGCCCGCGAGCACACCCTGCGCACCGGCGACGCCACCCTGCCGGCCGAAATCGCCGCGCTGCGCCACGCCGAACTCGCCGACGTCCTGGCCGCCGACGCGGTGATCACCCATTCCAGCCACGAAGCCGCCCTGCTGGCCGCCGACGCGCCGGAAGCCGCCGTGCATCTGCTGCCCTGGGCGATCGCACCGCGCCCGGTCACCACCCCGTTCGCCGCCCGCGACGCGGTGGCCTTCGTCGGCAGCTACGGCCACCCGCCGAACCTGGACGCCGCCCACACCCTGCTGGCCGAGGTAATGCCGGCAGTTTGGGCCGAGGCGCCGGCCATCCCGCTGCTGCTGGCCGGCAGCGACCTGCCCGCCAGCCTGCGCGACGCCGCCCTGGCCGCACCCGGCCCGGTGGAGGTGCTCGGCCACATCCCCGACCTCGCAGCCCTGTGGGAACGCTGCCGGCTGTCCGCCGCACCGCTGCGCTACGGCGCCGGACTGAAAGGCAAGGTGCTGGATAGCCTGGCCGCCGGCATCCCCTGCCTGTGCTCCGAAACCGCCGCCGAGGGCATGGACCTGCCCGACACCCTGGCGCCGCTGGTCACCACCGCGATGGCCGCCGACATCCTGCGGCTGCACGCCGACGAAGCGGCCTGCACGGCACTCGGGCGGGCTGGGGTGGAGTGGGTGGAGGAACGGTTCAGTGCCGCCCGCATCCGTGACGCTATGCGGGCGGTGGCGGGATAGGCGGTGGAAGGATCTCGTTCGCGGATTTCGCGCGAGCACATTCGAGTGTTTATGTGCGGAGGGCAGGGTCCTTCCGATATCGTTGGCACCGGTCCGGAAAGCAGTTGTTCACGGCCGGCTTTCGGTGGCACTGTAACGATATGACTACGAGCGAGGCCGGGATGTCAGAGACTGCGAAATTTCAGCTGGTGGTAGCAGAGTTAGTCGTGCAGTCAGCCCGCCACATCGCTGATGGTAAGCCGACGCTTGACATCGTTGCGGACTTAGAGAAGCGTGGATGCCCTCTTGAATTGGCACAGGGAATTGTGCGGCGCGGTGTGGAGATGAAGCAGGCCGAATTCCGCAAACGTGGCCGAGAAATGATGCTAATCGGGGCGGGATTATGCGGCGCGGGCATACTTATCTCGTTCATATTCTATAGTATGGCATCACCCGGCGGCCATTATATTGTCACCGTGGGTCTGATAGCCGGCGGGGCTTGGACATTCCTTAAGGGCAGTTGGAAAGCGGCCGCGGGATAGATCAACGACACCTCGACCGCCGCCCGGCAGCGCGATCACCCTGCCGCACACCCCGCCGTTTCCCGACCGGCTGTAAACCCGGCGCCCCGGGGCTTGAATCTGCGCTCGGCTCAGCCGCGAAGCGCACCAGTCCCGCCGGGCGCGCAGCGCTGGCAGGCTCGGGCGCACCGGGCTGGACTGGGTGGGGGACCGCTTTAGCGCCGCCCGCATCAGGAGCGCGATGCGGGCGGTGGCTGGGCCGAGCCCCTGGACCTCTTCGACTCAGGTTTGTTCTTTGGCCAGGATCGGGGCGAAGGTTTCGGTCGCCTTCTTCAGTTCGGTGGCCGGGTCGGCACCGCCGATCATGTTGGTCAGCGCAATGCCGAACACGTCGCGGAACTCGGTGACCGCGACGATCACCGGCAGGCCGGAGCGGGCGATCTTCAGCGACTCGTTGACCGTGGTGAACCATTCCGGCGGGAACGCGCTGCTCTTCTGCAGTTCCATATCCTCATAGGCGCTGGCCCGCGCCGGCGTGCCGGAGCCGGTGCGCAGCATCTCCTTGCACATCGCCTTGGTGGTCGCCCACTGCGTGTACAGCCAGGCGCCGCCCATGTTCTTGGTGCCGCGGGCGATGCCGATGCCGTCGACATAGGTGGAGGTGTAGTGCCCCTTCGGCCCGGCCGGCACCACCGCGAAGCCGGCATCCTTGCCCAGCTTGGATTTGGTCGGGTCAACCAGCGGCGCCGAGAAGCCGACACCGTCGATCCACATCGCCGACCGCGCCTGGCTGAAGGTGGTCTGGATCTCGTTCCAGTTGAAGCCGACCACGCCCGGCGGTGCGGTCTCGCGCATCAGCTTCTTGTAGTACTCGGCCGCGGCGATCGCGTCCGGGGTGTCCATCAGCAGGGTCTTGCCGTCCTTGCTGATGGTCTCCTGGTTGTAGCCGAGCAGCATCGTGGTGTACGGTGGCAGGTTGGCATTCTTCACGCCACGCCCGACAAAGCCGGAAATCCCCTTGCCACGGTCGGTCAGCGCCTGGGCGGAGGTCATCAGCTCGGCGTAGGTGGCCGGCACCTTGAGGCCCTTGGCCGCGAACATCGCCTTGTTATAGAACAGGATGAACAGATCCTGGTTGATCGGGATGTTGTGCTGCAACCCGTCCGGCGCGGTGGCGGCGGCAACGCCGGGGCCGCCGAAATCGCCGAAGTCGTAATCGGCGGCGGTCAGCTTCGGGTCTTTCAGCATCGGACGGAGATCCTCCATCCAGTGCCCCTTCTCGATCAGCCGCTTCTGCACGTGCAGCGAGGCGATCACCACATCGAAGCTCGGGTGGCCGGTGGTCATCTCCATCATCACCTTCGGGCGCTGCTGCTGCTCGGGGATCTGCTCCGATCCGACGCGGATGCCGGTCAGTTCCTCGAATTCCTTCTGGTGCTTCTGCAGCACGTCGGCGCGCGGCGACTTGGGGAAGTTGGCCTCGATCTTGGTGCCCTTGAACTGCTTCCAGTCGAAGGCGGTCTGCGCGCCCACCTTCTCGACCAGGGCAGGGGCGGCGAGCGTGCCGGCGGTGACAGCGAGCAGGTGGCGACGACGGATCATTTCTATTCCTCCCGGTGGCGGCCATGCCGGCCTCTGGGGCAGACCCTAGAGGGTTTTCACGGCGGCGAGAACCACCCTTCGCACCGCCGGCAAACTGTTTCGCAACCCCTTCCCTCCGCGCCCGGGGCCGCTATGATCGGGGCTGGAGCAAACTGACCGAGGAAGCGCCCGTGCCCCCCGTCTACCCCGCACCCAGCGTCTACCCCGGACCCAGCGTCTACGCCGCACCCGGCGTCCGCCGATGAGTGCCGCCGCCGAGGCCAGGCTGGTTTCGTCGCGGCGCAATTACGCCCGCCGCTACTGGCCGTTCGTGGTGCCGGCCGGCCTGGTGGTGCTGACGGTGATCCTGTTCCCCTGGCTGTTCACCCTCTACATGTCCACCCAGGAATTCAAGATCGGCGCCAGCCTCAGCTATGTCGGGCTGGCCAACTACGTGAACCTGCTGAGCGACCCGCGCTTCCTGTGGGCGGTGGTGCGGACGCTGTACTTCACCGCGCTGGCGACCATCTTCCCGGTGGTGCTGGGCATCGCGGCAGCCATCGTGTTCCAGCGCCGCTTCCCGTTGCGCGGGCTGGCGCGCACCATCTTCATCCTGCCGATGATGGCAACCCCGGTGGCGGTCGCCCTGGTGTGGACCATGATGTTCCACCCGCAACTCGGCGTGCTCAACTACCTGCTGACCTCGATCGGCCTGCCGCCGTCGCAGTGGAGCTATTCGCCGAACACCGTCATCCCGACCCTGGTGATGGTGGAAACCTGGCAGTGGACGCCCCTGGTGATGCTGATCGTGCTGGGCGGCCTGGCCAGCCTGCCGTCCGACCCCTACGAGGCGGCCCGGCTGGACGGCGCCAGCGGCTGGGCGATGTTCCGCCATATCACCCTGCCGCTGGTCTGGCCGCATATCGTCGTCGCCATGGTGATCCGCACCATCGACGCGCTGAAATCGTTCGACCTGATCTTCGTGATCAGCAATGGCGGGCCGGGAACGTCGAGTGAGACGATGAACATCTACCTGTACCTGCAGGCATTCTCGTTCTACAACATGGGCTATGCCTCGGCGCTGACGGTGGTGTTCTTCGTGATCATCCTGCTGGTCGCGCTGGTGTTGTTCAGCACCCGGCAACAGGCGAAATGGGTATGACCGCCACCCCCGCCCCCGTCATTCTTCCGCCCGACGTCCCGGTGGTTCGCCGCCGCCGCCCGTTCAGCCTGCGCCGGCTGGGCGGCAATATCGGGCTGGCCTGCTCGGTCATCGTGCTGATCTCGCCGGCGGTGTTCGTCTTCCTGTGGATGCTGTCGCTGGCGTTGAAGAACGAGGTGGACAACATGGCGTTCCCGCCGGTGTTCATCCCCAACCCGCCGACGCTGGCCAACTTCATCGACGTGTTCGAGAAGAACGACTTCCTCACCTACGCCTATAACTCGGTGGTGGTGTCGTTCACCGCCACCGGGCTGGCGCTGCTGGTCGGCGTGCCGGCCGGCTTCGGCATCGCCAAGGCCAAGGCGGCCAAGGCGGCGGCACTGATCATGATCGCCCGCGTCACCCCCGGCCTGTCCTACCTGATCCCGCTGTTCCTGCTGTTCCAGTGGATGGGGCTGACCGGCACGCTGACGCCGATCATCATCACCCACCTGGTGATCACCGTGCCGATCGTGGTCTGGGTGATGATCGGCTTCTTCGAAGGCCTGCCGACCGAACTGGAGGAAGCCGCCCTGATGGACGGCGCCACGATCTGGCAGGCCTTCCGCTACATCGCCATGCCACTGGCGCGGCCGGGGATCATGGTCAGCATGATCCTGTCGTTCATCTTCAGCTGGAACAACTTCATCTTCGCCGTGGTGCTGGCCGGCCGCGAAACCCGCACCCTGCCGGTGGCGGTCTACAACGTGCTGACCTTCGAACAGGTCAGCTGGGGCCCGCTGGCCGCCGCCGCCCTGGTGGTGACCGCACCGGTGCTGATACTTACGCTGCTGATGCAGAAGGGCATCGTCGAGGGACTCACTGCCGGGGGTGTAAAGGGCGGGTAGGCAAGGCCGGGGCTCCGCCCCGCACCCCGCCAAGGGCAAAGCCCTTGGAACCC
>JBEPTZ010000166.1:0-8201 GCA_041691815.1 Rhodospirillales bacterium
GTATAAGAGACAGGCACCCCCAGCGCCGCCCGCAGCGCGGTCAGCAGGGCCACGATCGACGGCACCGCACGCGGCCGGCGTCCGGCGGCGACCCGCGCCGGGGTTTGCAGCAGCCAGCGCGCCGGGGCAGGGCCGGGGGCGATGGTGTAGTCGCCATCGGCCTGATTCAGGCGCAGCCCTTCGGCCTCGGCGGTAAGCTGGCCGGCGACGCCCCACAGCGCCAGGCTGTCGGCCAGCAGGTTGGCGAGTTCGGCCTGGCTGGTCACAGCGCCACCGGGCCGGCGATGATCGCCGGATCGATCTGGCGCGGCAGCCATTCACCATCGGCCTGGGTGCCGAGCAGCGCGCCGTCCTGCATCATCACCTTGCCGCGCAGCAGCACCAGGCATGGCCAGGCATGCGCCTCCCAGCCCTCCCACGGCGTGTAGTCGGTCTCGTGCAGGTCGGCAGCGGTGATCACCCGGCGCAGGCCGGGGTCCAGCACACAGATATCGGCGTCCGCCCCCACCGCGATCACCCCCTTGCGCGGGTACAGCCCCATGATCTTCGCCGCGTTGGTGGATACCAGATCGACAAAGCGGGGCAGTGAGTAGCCGCGCCGGCCGACCATCTCGGTGTACATCAGCGCCACCCGCGGCTCGACGCCGGCATTGCCGCCGGTGGTGTCGTCCACCCGCACGCCCTGGATCTTCTGCTGCAAGGTGCAGCATATCTCGTCGGTGGCGATGCAGTTGATGCTGCCGTCCAGCGTGCCGGCCCACAGCGCCGCCTGATCGGCCGGGGTCTTCAACGACGGATAGGTGTGGAAGATCTGGCCGTTCGGCTTTTTGTAGTCCTCCTGGGTGTAGAGCATGTACTGATGCAGGCTCTCGCCGTAGATCGGGATGCCCTTGGCCCGCGCCTCGCGGATTGCCGCCACGCCGGTGGCCGCCGAGGTGTGCAGCATATACAGCGCGGTGCCGGGGATGCTCTCGGCCAGCCGGATCACCCGGCGGAACGACAAATCCTCGGACAGCGAATTATGCACCTCGGCGAGGTTATGGAAGCTGGTGCGCTGCTCGCGGATCAGTTTCGCATACATGTGCATGACGATGTCGTTATCCTCGGCGTGGATCACCCCGAGCCCGGCATTGGCGGCGATCACCTGGAACACCTCCATGATGTCGCCGAAATCCACCATCCGGCCTTTGCGGTTCGGCGTGATGTCGGTGGTGAAGATCTTTACCGTCGGATGACCATGGCGCAGCGCCACCGCCAGTTGGTCGAGCGTCGCGGTCTGGATGTCGCCCTCCACCATCAGATGGAACGCATAGTCGGTGTGGCAGGCGCCGGCCCAACCGGCATCGCGCCGGGCGATGGCGTCCTGCACGCTGGTCCCGTCGGTGCAGCGCACGAAATCCAGCAGCGTGGTGGTGCCGCCATGGATCGCCGCCCGGCTCACCACTTCCGGCGGCATGGTCATCGCCGGTGGGCCGCCATCCGGGTCCGGCATCGGCCAGGCGCAGTGCACGTGCGGGTCGATGCCGCCGGGCATCACGATCCGGCCGTCGAGCTCGATCAGCCGGCCGCCAGCCGGTGCCGCCAGGCTGCCATGCGGCGCCACCGCCGAAATCCTGCCGGCCGAAATCGCGATGTCATGCGCGCCGACACCCTCCGGCGTCACCACCGAGTCGCTCCGCAACACCAGATCAACCATGCCACCCTCCCGCTGTTGCCCCCACTGGCGCCGGGCATGCTCGCCGCGCCGGCACGATCCTGCAACCCGGCATCGCCGCAATGGGGTCTATGGAGCCGGCGTCACGCCGGATATAGAGTGCCGCTCATGGACACTCATACCCTCGACGTGATCGTCGTCGGCGCCGGCATCGCGGGTGCGACTGCCGGCGCCCATCTCGCCGCCGACCACAAGGTCGCGCTGATCGAAGCCGAAGAAGTCGCTGGCTTCCATAGTACCGGCCGTTCCGCAGCTTTGTGGATCCTTAACTACGGCCCGCCCGATGTGCGGGTGCTGACCGGCCTGTCGCGCGCCTTCTTCGACGCACCGCCGCCCGGCTTCACCGAAACCCCGATCATGGCGCACCGCCCGGTGCTGAGCATCGCCACCGCCGACACGCTGGCCGACTACGACCACATGATGGAAATCGGCATCGGCCTGAAGGTGCTGACCCCGGCGCAGGCGGCCGAGCTGGTCCCGGCGCTGCGCCCCGGCCATGTGGCGCGCGCGGCGATCGAGGACGACACTTTCGACATGGACGTCGCCGCCCTGCACCAGGGCTTCCTGCGCATGCTGCGCGCCCGCGGCGGCACGCTCGCACTGCGCAGCCGGTCGATGCGCATCGAGCGCAAGGGCGGGCTGTGGGAGGTCGAGGTGGCCGGCGGCGCAGTGCTGCGTGCTCCCACCCTGGTCAACTCCGCTGGCGCCTGGGGCGACGAGGTGGCGATCCAGGCTGGGCTGGCGCCGATCGGCCTGCAACCCAAGCGCCGCACCGGCGTCATCATCAACCCGGAACCCTGGGTGGTGACCGACTGGCCGGCGGTGATGGATTGCGCCGGCACCTGGTATTGCCGCGCCGAGGCCCGCACCCGGCTGATGGTGTCGCCGGCCGATGAAACCGCGATGGACCCGCAGGACATCCAGCCCGACGAGCTCGACGTGGCAATCGCCGTCGACCGCATGCAGCAGGCGCTCGACATCAACGTCACCCGCGTCGAGCGTAGCTGGGCCGGCCTGCGCAGCTTCGTGCCGGATGGCAGCCTGGCGATCGGCTGGGACGACACCGCCGAGGGCTTCTTCTGGAATATCGGCCAGGGCGGCTACGGCATCCAGACCTCGCCGGCGGCCGGCCAGTTCGCCGCCGACCTGATCAGCCATCGCGACCCCGGCGAAGCGGCCTCGATTGTCGGCGCGGTCAATCCCAACCGCTTCAAACACCGCGGCTGAGCGGCCGCTGACGCACCGGGAGGGCAGCAGCGCCGCGCCTCCCGGTGCGTCGCGCTACACCACCTTGCGCGCCCGCAGATCGGCGATTGCGGCGGCATCGATCCCGAGTTCGGCCAGCACCGCGTCGGTATGCTCGCCCGCCTCGGGGGTCGGGCTGCGGATCTCCCATTTCGACCGGCTCAGCTCGATCGGCTGGCCCACCACCTCCACCTCGCCCAGCGTCTTGTGCTGCACCTTGCGGGTGATGTTGAGGTGGCGCACCTGCGGGTCGGCGAACACCTCGTTCATCTTATAGATCGGCCCGCACGGCACCCCGGCGGCATTCATCGCCTCGATCCACGCCGCCGAGGTTTTGGTCCGGGTGACCGCCTCGATCACCGCGTTCAGGCTCTTGCGGTTGTCCGAGCGCAGCTTGTCGGTGCTGTAGAGCGGGTTTTCCGCCAGTTCCGGCTGGCCCAGCAGCCGGCACAGCCGCCCGAAAATCTCCCGCCCGCTGGCGGCGATGTTGATATGCCCGTCGGCGGTGGCGAACACCCCGGTCGGGATCGAGGTCGGATGGTCGTTGCCGGCCTGGCCAGGCACCTCATGGCCGATGGTCCAGCGCGCCGCCTGGAAATCCAGCATCGAAATCTGCGCCGCCAGCAGGCTGCTCTGCACCCATTGCCCCAGGCCCGACACCTCGCGCTCCAGCAGCGCGATCAGGATGCCTTGCGCTGCGAAAATCCCCGAGGTGAGGTCGGCCACCGGAATTCCCACCCGCACCGGCCCCTGGCCCGGCAGCCCGGTGATCGACATCAGCCCGCCCATGCCCTGGGCGATCTGATCGAAGCCCGGCCGGTCGCGATACGGCCCGTCCTGCCCGAAGCCGGAGATCGAGGCATAGACGATGCGCGGATTGAGCGCCGCCAGGGTCGCGTAGTCGATCTTCAGCCGGTCCTTCACGTCGGGCCGGTAGTTCTCCACCACCACATCGGCGGATTTCACCAGCCGATACAGGATGTCCAGCCCCTCCGCCGCCTTCAGGTTCAGGGTCAGGCTGCGCTTGTTGCGATGCAGATTCTGGAAATCCGGCCCGTGCCGGGCGCCGCCGAGCCCGGAATCGCCGGAAGGCGACTCGATCTTGATCACGTCCGCCCCCCAGTCGGCCAACTGGCGCACGCAGGTGGGGCCGGCACGCACGCGGGTGAGATCGATGACCTTGAAACGGGCAAGCGGCGCAGTCGACATAGAGCAGTCTCCTTCCCGCCGGATGCTATGGCAGGCGGCCGACAGGCGCTATCCCCGCCCCTCGCCGGAGGGCGTGTCGAGTTCGGACAGCACCGCCGGCTCGGTGCGCGCCGGCACGAAACTGCCGCGCTGGTCGCGTGGCACCTCCTCGCGGGCGCGGATGCGCAGCACGGTGAAGCCGCTGATCCCGGCCAGCACCGCCGCCAGGTAGATGAACAGCCCCTGCGGCCCCAGCACCCCCATCACCCCACCGGCCAGCGCTGGCCCGATGGTGGCGCCGAGCGCCCAGGCGAACAGCAGCCCGCCGCTGGCCGCCACCGCGTCGCCGCGCTCCAGCCGGTCATTGGTCTGCCCGGCGCCAAGGCCGTAGAGCGGCGCGGTGACGGCCGCAAACACGCAGCCCAGCGCCAGCAGCGCCGGCAGGCCGAGCCGCCCGAGCAGCGCGAAGGCCAGCGCCGTCAGCAATGCCATCGACAGCAGCGCCATCGCCATAGGCCGCCGTCCCACCCGGTCGGACAGCAGGCCGAGCGGCCATTGCACCGCCAGGCCCGCCACGTTGGCCGCCGAGATGAACACCGCGACGCCGGCCGCCGGGATCGCGATATCCGACAGATAGACCGGCGTCAGCGCGTAGAACACGCCGTTGACCAGCCCGGCGGTCAGGCAGCAGGCCAGCCCGACCGGCGAGATGCGATACAGCGCCAGCAGCCCCATCCGCGCCTGCCGGCCGATCGCCGGATTGGTCTGCCGGGTCAGCGCCAGCGGCAGCAGTGCCGCGGTCAACGCGATGCCGGCGGCGACGAACAGCACCGGCGCCGGCGGCACCACGTTCAGCGCCAGCGCCCCGACGGCACCACCGCCCCAGGAGGCGACCAGATAGGCGCCGAAGATGCGCCCGCGGCTGGCATTGTCGGCCCGCCCGTTCAGCCAGCTTTCCGCCACCAGGAACACCCCGGCGACGCTGTAGCCGATCAGCGCCCTGAGCGCCGCCCAGACCACCGGATTGCCGGTCACCGACATCAGCAGCGTGGCAATGGCGGCCAGTGCGGCGAAGGCGGCGAAGGCGCGGATATGGCCGACCCGGATCACCAGCCGATCGGCAGTCACCGCGCCGGCCATGAACCCCATCGAATAGGCCGAGGCGATCAGCCCGATCTCCGGCGTCGCGGTGCCGTGCGCCACCAGCAGCAGCGGCACCAGTGGATTCATGATGCCGAGCGCGATCTGGGCGCAGAGCACGCCCAGCAACACGGGGACGACGGCGGCCAGGGCGGACATGGCGGGGTTCCGGACTGTGGAGCGATGCAGCAAAGAAGATTTCACAAAGCGCCGTAGAGGCGAAGAGAAGGCCCGCAGCGCCGTTCCTTCTCTTCGCCTCTCCGGCTCTTTGTGGTCTTGCCTTTCCTTGGTTCAGTTGACGAATTCGACGTGAACCCCAGCCCGCCGCCGCAATTCATCATCGCGGATCGAGCATTCGCCGGCCGGCACGTCCGCCGCATCCGGCGTGCACAGCCAGGCGATCACCCCGGCCGGCGCCGCCGGCGGGATCAGCGCCTCGATCGGCAGCCGGCTCACCGGATTCATCCCGGAGGCGCGCACCTTGACCTGCATCTCGGTGCGCACCGTGCCCGGCGCGAAGCCATAGGCGCGGATGCCGTGCGGCGCGTATTCCAGCGCCAGCGCGCGGGTCAGCATCACCAGCCCGGCCTTGGAGCTGCAATAGGCGCTCCAGCCCTCCAGCGGCCGATGCCCGGCGCCGGAGCTGACATTGACGATGGTGCCGCCCTGTCGCAGCAGATGCGGCAATGCGGAGTGGCAGGCATTGAACGCGCCGACCAGATTGACCGTGATGCAGGCCGCCCAGGCCGCCGGATCGGTTTCGTGCAGATGCCCGATCGGCTCGATGACGCCGGCATTGTTGATCAGGTGATCCAGCCGCCCGAACCGCGCCACGGTGGCTGTGACCGCCGCTGCCACCTGCGTCTGGTCGGCCACGTCGCAGGTAAGCGACAGCACATTTGCCCCCAGCCTGGCGGCCAGCGCATCGAGCGGCGGGCGGCGGCGGGCGGCGATGGCGATGCTGGCGCCGCGCGCCACCAGCGCCTCGGCCAGTGCCGCGCCAATTCCGGCGCTGGCTCCCATCACGAGGGCGACGGTGCCGGTGAGGTCGGTGGCTGGCATATGCGATTCCTTGACTGTGGCGCGATCCTAGCGCGGAACGCGGAATCAGCCAGTGTGGCGCAGGTTGCCGGGGTGTCGGCAGATTTTTTGGCTTCAGCCATCGCGGGCGTGGGCGTAGTGATTACCGAGGCGGTCGCATGTGGCGTTGGAACCGGAGCGGTATTTGGAGCGGCGGGAGCAATGATGCGCGATCCGGTGGCGGCGGTGACCGAGGCCGAGGCGACCGGCGAAACCGCCGCGATCTTCGCCGATATCCGTGCCGTCTACGGCGTCGGCGTGGTGAACCTGGTCTGGCGGCATCTGGCCACACTGCCGGAGGCGCTGCCCTGGGTCTGGGGCTGCGTGCGCCCGGCCTACGTGGCGGGCGCGGTGGCCGGCGCCGCGACGGCGTTTCGTGCCGCGCTGGTGCTGCCTTCTGCCTTGCCCCTGGCCGCCGCCGTCAGGACGCAGGGCGGACTCGACGCATCGGCGCAGGCCGGCATCGGCGCGGTGCTGGGCGCCTATCACCGCACCAACGCGATGGCGCTGGTCGCCCTCTCGGCGGTGATGGCGCGGCTGGAAGGCGAGCAGGGCGGCACCCGCCTGCCGCCCGGCAGCGCGGCACCCGCAGAAGCGGTGCCGCTGCCGCCGCTGCCCGCCCTGGGGGAGATGCCGCCGGCCACCGCCGAACTGGTCCACCGGCTGAACCGGCTGGGCACCGCCGAGCCGGCACCGCTGCTGGCCAGCATGTATCGCCATCTGTCCTATTGGCCGGCCTATCTGGCACTGGCCTGGGAGCAACTGGAACCGCTGGATGCCGATGGCCGGCTGGCAGCGGCGATCGCCGAGGCTGGCAGGCTGGGGCGTCAGCAGGCCGCGGGCCTGCTCGGCTGGATGCCCGAGGCGCCGCCGCCGCGGGACGGGCTGGCGCTGCACGCCGCGATCGCCCAGTTCGTGCAGGGCCCGATCGACCGGATGGTGGTCAACTGCGCGGTGCTGCGGCAGGCTTGGCAAAGCTGAATCTTGGCCTCAGGCTACCACCAATAGTCAAATTTCCGCACCTACACACTAAATATGGGCGTTGATAGATTCTCCGCCTATCCAGCGGCGCGCCCCGCTGCTAGGCTGCTTACAGCGCTGGACGCGCCCCGATTCGTCCAGCGGCACTGCCCCAGAAACCGCGGACACCGAGCCATGTCATCCAGCACCACGCCATCCGTCCCCGCCAGCAACGGTCACAGCGCCGACGAAACCCCGGTGCGTTTCGACCTGTTGACCGCCAACCCGGTCTACAAGCCGTTCCGCTACCCGTGGGCCTATGAGGCATGGCTGACCCAGCAGCGGGTGCATTGGCTGCCGGAGGAGGTGCCGCTGGCCGATGATGTGAAGGACTGGCATCGCAACCTGTCGGAGGCCGAGCGCAACCTGCTCAGCCAGATCTTCCGCTTCTTCACCCAGGCCGATGTCGAGGTGAACAACTGCTACATGAAGCACTACAGCCAGGTGTTCAAACCCACCGAAGTGCTGATGATGCTGAGCGCGTTCTCCAATATCGAGACCATCCACGTCGCCGCCTACAGCCACCTGCTCGACACCGTCGGCATGCCGGAGATCGAATACACCGCCTTCCTCAAATACAAGGAGATGAAGGACAAGTTCGACTACATGCAGACCTTCAAGGTGGACAACAAGTTCGAAATCGCCAAGACCCTGGCGGCGTTCGGCGCGTTCACCGAGGGGCTGCAACTGTTCGCCTCGTTCGCCATCCTGCTGAACTTCCCGCGCTTCGGCAAGATGAAGGGCATGGGCCAGATCATCTCCTGGTCGGTGCGCGACGAGACGCTGCACTGCAACTCGATCATCAAGCTGTTCC
>JBEPTZ010000167.1:0-8065 GCA_041691815.1 Rhodospirillales bacterium
ACTTTTGGACGCGAAAAACCCCACTCAGGGGGTCACTATTGCAAGCGATTTTACAGTTATCGCCGATGATGGCCGCCGCGGTGGCGACCAGGATGACCGCGAGGATGCTGAGATGATGCGTGGTTCCGGCATAGAGCGCGGCGCTGAGCAGCACGGTCTCGCCCGGCAGCGGTAGTCCGGTGCTCTCCAGCATTACGACCGCGAACAACACCCAAAGGCCGTAGGTCGGGATCAGGTGCTGGATCCAGAGCGGGGACAGCAGCGCGCTCATCGCCCATTCCGCAGGAAGATTACCGAGCGGAGCCGCAAAGCCTCCATGATCCCCCCGAAACTCGCCTCCGTCGGAGGCAATCGCCTACTCAAATCCGCGGCCCAGATCGAACACCCCCAAATCGTGTATGCCCGGACCACCCCCACGGGTGCGGGGAATAGCGCGACCAATGGAGGCGCTGCGGCCGCATCAGACATCATGAGAGTCAGGCAACTGGACAACGGCTTCGACGCCATCCGGACGGCCGATCGCCGGGGAGTGCAGGGCGAGGGTTCCCTGCGCGCCGGTGACTATGGCTTTGACGATGGAAAGGCCGAGCCCGCTGCCGCCCGAAATAGTTTGGCCGCGTTCGAAACGTGCGGTGAGCCGATCCAGCACGTCGGCCGGAACCGCCGGGCCATCATTAGTAACACGCAACAGGCCGCCACCGGCCAGCGTGACGCGGACCGGCATCTCGCCCGCTCCATGCTTGAGCGCGTTCTCGATCAGGTTGCGGCTCAGGATGGCGAAGGCGTCCGGGTCGATATCGGACAGCACCGGTCGGTCCGGAACCTCGAGCGTGACCCGGCCGCCGGCGGCAAATTCCGCCACGATCATGCGCAGCACCGGCCGGATGTCCATGGCGACCCCGGTTCGCAGGCGGCCGCCTTCGGCGCGGGCCAGTTGCAGGAGTTTTTCGGCCAGGCGGTTCAGACGCTTGAGCGCCCCCTCGATGGCGACTGCCCGCTGCCCGATCGCCAGATCGCCGGCCTCCGCGATCAGCCTTTGCGTCTGGGCGAGTGCCGCTGCCACCGGCGTGCGCAACTCGTGTGCGGCATTGGCGGCAAAGCTGCGTTCCGCATCAAGTGTACGGCGGAGCCGCTCCAGGAGTTGATTCACGGCCTGTACGACCGGCGCCATCTCGCTGGGCAGTTCGCCGCTGGCAACCGGGGTCAGATCGCCGGCGCCGCGGGTTGAAAGTGCCGTGCTGTAGCGGCGGATTGGCCGCAGCTCACGGTGCAGGACTGCGAATATCGCCAGCAGCGCCACCGGAACCACGAACAGCAGCGGCAGCGCCAACGCCATCAGCGTTTCACGCGCCACCTCGGCTCGATGACTCAGCGGCTCGGCCACGGCGATGGTGATCGTGCCGCGCAACGCCGCGTCGTAATAGAGCCGATGGGTTGCGGTCTGACGGAAGCCGGTGCCGTCGAACGGCGGAAAGTCGGCATCCACGGCCTTGTGCGAGCGCAGCAGCACGCGGCCCTGGTTGTCGCGCAGCAGATAGGTGAAGAATTCGTCGTGCGGGCGCAGCGTGGCGATGCGCTGGCCGATGCCCTCCTCATCGCGGCTGATGATGTCGAGCGCCGCCAGCGGCAGGATGCGTTGCGCGGTCTCCTCAAGCGTGGAATCGAACACCGCGTTCATCTCGTGGCGCAGGATGGCCGCGGTCACCAGGGCGGTGGCAATCCACAGCACCGAAATGCCGAGCCCGAGCGCCAGCGCCAGCCGGCGTTGCAGCGAGGCGGGCCTCCTCATGTCGCGCCCAGCCGGTAGCCGAGGCCGCGCACCGTCTCGATGATGTCGTGGCCCAGCTTCTTGCGCAGCCGGCTGACATGCACTTCGATGGCGTTGCTGTCGATCTCGATATCGAAGGAATAGAGCTTCTCCTCGAGCCGGGTCTTGGACAGCAATTGCCCCGGCCGCTGCAGGAACGCTTCGAGCAGCACCCATTCCCGCGCGGTCAGCGGCACGGGCCGGCCGTTGCGGCAGATGGACCGGGCGGCCAGATCGATCGCCAGCTCGCCCCGGGTAATCAGCGGGTTGGGATTGCCGGAATAGCGCCGCGCGACCGCGTTCAGCCGAGCCGAGAGTTCGGACAGATCGAACGGCTTGACCAGGTAGTCGTCGGCCCCCGCATTCAGCCCGTCGATCCGGTCGCTGATCTGGTCGAGCGCGGTCAGGATGATCACCGGCGTGGTGTTGCCGCGCCCGCGCAGCGCCCGCAGGAACGGCTGCCCGCGCCCGTCCGGCAGCATCAGGTCGAGCAGAATCAGATCATAGCCGGCCACCGCGAGATACTCGCCGGCGCTATCAAGCCGCGTCGCCCAGTCCACCGAATGGCCATCGGCGGCGATCTGGTCGCGCACCGCGGCGCCCAGCACCGTGTCATCCTCGATCAGCAGCACGCGCATGTCGCCCCCGATCCCGTTTCGCTCGCCTCACCCGTTATCGCCGGCAAGGCTGACCGCCACCTGAAGCGCCCGCCGTCGCCGGCTTCAGGTGCCGGTCAGGATAGCGGACTACAAGCGGCCATAGCCACTTTATGCGGGAGCGGGCGAGATGAAGAAATCCCTGATGCTGGCGATCCTGGTCGCAGGTATCGCGGGCTTTGCCACGGCAGGCGTCGCCTATGCCGACGACGACGATTGCAGCGTCCCGATGGCCAACTGGCAGCCGCGCGAGGCGGTGCAGAAGATGGCCGCCGGGCAAGGTTGGACCGTACGGCGGATCAAAATCGATGACGGCTGCTACGAGGTCAGAGGGTTTGATGCGCAGGGCCGCGAGATCAAGGCCAAGATCGACCCCGGAACGCTGGCCATCGTCAAGCTGAAACGCAAGGATCGCGACGCCGATCGAAATGCCGCCCCCGGCGGGCCCGCGGCGCCGCCCAATAACGGCCTGTTCAACCGGGACAGCAAACCCGGTATTGGGAGCAAGTGATGATCCGTATCTGGGATCCCCTGGTGCGCGTGTTCCACTGGGGGCTGGTGGCCGTTTTCACCCTTGCCTGGCTGACCGCCGACGGCGGCGGCACCTGGCATGAAGCGGCTGGCTACGCTGCTGCGGGATTGGTCGGGCTGCGCCTGGTCTGGGGGTTGATTGGCACCCGCTATGCGCGGTTTTCGCAATTCGTCCAGGGACCAACAGCAGTCGCACAGTATCTGCGCCAGATGGTCCGCGGTCGCGAGCACCGCTATCTCGGCCACAACCCGGCCGGAGCGGCGATGATCGCGGCCATCCTGGTCACCATGTCGGCCACCGCCTTCACCGGTTGGTTGGTCGCGGAGCCGACCCGACTCGCCTATCTGCCGGCGATGCCGCAGATCGTTACCTCGGCCTTTGCCGACAGCGGCGACCACCGCAAGCGCGGCAACAGGCCGCTGAAGGAAGTGCACGAGACCGTGGCTGACCTGATGCTGGTGCTGATCGGCCTTCACGTCGCCGGGGTGGTGTTCGCCTCCGTCCGCCACAAGGAGAACCTCGCCCGCGCGATGATCACCGGCGACAAGCGACGGCCGGAGCCGGGCGACATCACCTAAACCACAGATGAGACGAAATCCGTGCCGGCCATGCGTTGCGTGGTCGGCACAACTGCGCCTGCCGCCAACGCCGGCATGGCGGCGATTTCTCGCGGCGATCCCACGAGTCTGACCGCAGGCTGAAGCAGTTTCGCCAATCCCGTCAGGCAGCGATCAGCTGGGTCGGGCAAGACGGCCGCACTGCAATCAGTACCGGAGATCAAGCCATGAAGGCCCTGCTGGCCGCGCTCGCACTGAGCACCGCACTGACCATTCCGAGTCTGGCGATGGCCAGGCCGGTAACGCTCGCCGCCAATCTGAACAGCTACGGCGGCAACGGCGCCTATCTGGCGCTCTATGTTACTGATGCCGGCGGCGCCTATAAAGGCAGCCTCTGGATGGCCGGCGGCAAGTCGAAATACTACCCGCACCTGAGCGGCTGGCATCGCGCCACCGCCGGCAACCTGTCCGAGATCAACGGCATCACCGGCGCCAGTGTCGGCGCCGGCCGGCAATTGAAAATCACCCTCGATCTGGCCGATGCGCTGTTCGATGCCGGCTACCAGTTGCATATCGACGCCGCCGTCGAGGGCATGCGCGACAGCCCAGCCGAGGTGGTCGTGCCGCTGACCACGCAGGGCGCCGGCCGGCTGGTTCCGGGCCGCCGCTACATCCGCGACTTCAGCTACGGCATGTGATCGGCAGAGAGGGGCACGCCATGCTGCGTTCGCTGCACAAAATCCCCGGCCTGATCGCCGCCATGCTGATCGTCGTCCTGGCGCTCAGCGGGGCAGTGCTGTCGGTGCTGCCGGCGCTGGAGGTGGCCCAGGCGCCGACGCAGTCGGAAGCCAATCTCACCGTCGCCGCCCTCGCCGGCCGGGTGGCGGCCAACTATCCCGGCGTCGAACAGATCCGCCGCGCGCCCTCCGGCCGGATCACCGCGTTCTATTTCGCTTCCGGGCGGCCCGGCGCGGTGGTGATCGACCCGGCGACCGGCGCCGGCGTGGCGGCCTACCAGCCTTCCAGCTTTCAGCGCTGGCTGACCAACCTGCATCGCTCGCTGCTGCTGGGCGACGCCGGGCGATTGACCGCAGCGGCCGGCGCCGCGTCGCTGCTGGTGCTGTCGGTGTCGGGCCTGATACTGACCGCGCGCCGCGTCGGTGGCTGGCGGCGGATGGTCTCACGGCTACGCGGGCCGCTGTCCGGGCGGCTGCATGTCGAGGTGGCACGAGTTTCCGTGGCCGGCCTCCTGCTGTCGTCGGTGACCGCGCTGTTGATGACTGCCAGCACCTTCGGTCTCGTTCCAGCGGATCGTAGCCCGCCCGGCATTCCGGCTGCAGTGAGCGGGCAAATAGGGGCGGTAGTCTCTGCCATACCCTTGCTGCGCGACACGCCGGTGGCGGTGTTGCGCGAACTGACGTTTCCCGATCGCGGCGACCCAACCGACGTCTTCGCACTCAACACCGCCAGCGGGGCGGGCATGCTCGACCAGGGAACCGGCGCCACCCTGGCCTGGGCGGATCATGGCCCCTGGCAGCGCCTGACCGAGACGATCTACCTGCTGCACACCGGGCAGGGTGCCGCCTGGCTGGGCCTCATCCTCGGCCTGATGGCGCTCGGCGTGCCGGTCATGGCGGGCACCGGCGCGATCATCTGGGTGCACGCGCTGCGCGCCCGGCCGCGGGTTCGCGGCAACGCGGCGGCCGGGCAGGCCGACACCATCGTTCTGGTCGGCAGCGAGGGCGGCAGCACCTGGGGCTTTGCCGCGACGCTGCATCAAGGCTTGGTCGGTGCCGGCCACACGGTCCACACCGCCGCAATGTCCGGTTTCGCGCCCGGGCACTACCGGCGCGCCGAGCGGGTGATCGTGTTGGCCGCCACCTACGGCGATGGTGCGGCGCCGGCCTCGGCCAGCGGTTTCCTCGAGCGGCTGGCCGTCCTGTCGCAGCCGCCGGCGATGCCGCTGGCGGTGCTGGGCTTCGGAGACTGGCAGTTCCCGCGCTTCTGCGGCTACGCCGCCGAGGTCGCTCGCGCCGCGGCGGCGAAGGGCTGGCCGCAACTGATGCCGGCCGGCGAGGTCAACCGCCAGTCGCCGCAGGATTTCGCCCATTGGGGGGCTATGCTTGGGCAGGCGCTGGGCCACGCGCTGGAGCTGTCGCATGCGCCGGCAACCCCGCGCGCCCAGCACCTGACGCTGATCTCGCGCCGCGACTATGGCGCCGAGATGCAGGCGCCGGCGGCCATTCTTCGCTTCGCGCTGCCGCCGGCAGGATTTTTCGCACGGCTGATCGGACGCGGCTTGCCACGGTTTGCAGCCGGCGACCTGCTGGGGATCGTTCCCCGCGGATCGGCGGTGCCGCGCTTCTATTCGCTGGCCTCCGGCAGCCGTGACGGCTTCGTCGAGATTTGCGTCAGCCGACAGCCGAATGGGCTGTGCTCCGGGCAGCTTCTCGCCCTGACGCCTGGCGATAGCGTGCGCGGCTTCGTCCGCCGCAACCGGCAATTCCAGCCGGCGCGAAGCCGCAAGCCGGTGATCCTGATCGGTGCCGGAACCGGGATCGCGCCGCTGGCAGGGTTCGCCCGCGCCAACCGGGCTGGCCGCCCGATGCATCTGTATTTCGGCGCCCGCCATCCAGACAGCGATCTGTTCTACGGCGAAGAAATGCGCGAATGGCAGGCGAGCGGCCGGCTCACCTCAATCACCACGGCGTTCTCCCGCATGGCGCCGCGCGCCTGGGTGCAGGATAGCCTGCATGCCGATGCCGACCGGCTCACCCGGCTGATCGCCGATGGCGCGCAGGTATTGGTCTGCGGCGGGCGCGAGATGGCCAGGGGCGTCGCCGAAGCCCTCGCCGATATCCTCCGGCCGACTGGCCTGACCCCAACCAAGCTGAAAGCGGAGGGACGTTATGTCGAAGATGTCTACTGAGCCGCTGCGCCACGCGCTGAGCGGGCCGACCATGGGCACAAGCTGGTCGGCGCTGTTCTACGCGCCATCGGCGGTCGACCCGGCGCCGATCCGCGCCGCGCTGATCGAAGCGGTGGACCAGGTCGACCGCCAGATGTCCACCTGGAAGCCCGACAGCGTCTTGATGCAGCTCAACCGCGCTGCGGCCGGCACCTGGATACCGGTCCCGGTGGAACTGATGGAGGTGCTGGCCGGCGCGCTGGAGATCGGCCGGCGCTCCGCTGGCGCCTTCGACATCGGGGTCGGCGATGTCGTCACCGCCTGGGGGTTCGGGCGGGATGACGCCGATGAGCCCGCGATGCGGGCCGCGCTCAGCCGTGCCCGTCCGGCGGCGCACGAAGTGCTGGAACTCGATCGCGAGGGGCTCCGCGTCCGCAAGCAGGCCGCCATCACGCTCGACCTGTCCGGCATCGCCAAGGGCTACGCGGTTGACCGCATGATGGCGGTGCTCGGCGGTTTCCGGGTCACCGATGCCCTGGTCGGCCTGGACGGCGAGATGCGCGCGCGCGGCCTGCGCCCGGACCGCCAAGCCTGGACCATCGCGGTGGAACGCCCGGATTACGAACAGCGCGCGGCGCTCTCCATCCTGGAACTGCACGACACCGCGGTGGCGACCTCCGGCGACTACCGGCACTGGGTCGATATCGGCGGACGACGCTTCTCGCACACCATGGACCCGGCGCGCGGCGGCCCGGTGAGCGGCGGGCTGGCCTCGGTGACGGTCCTGGCGGCAAGCTGCATGGAGGCGGACGCCTGGGCCACCGCATTCATGGTGCTGGGCGCCCGATCCGCGGCGGCGCTGGCGCGGGAACTGCGACTGGAGGCCGTCTTCATCGAACGATCAGGCCAGGCCCTGCGTCAAACCCAGGTCGGATGGGGCACTGGAGCGCCCGGCTGACCCTGGAACGTCGCCGAAACCTCTCTTGGCGAGAGAAGGCACCACGCGACGCTCACGCATCGGCGGGCGGGAGCCGCACAGCACAGGGACGACAACCGCGTCGCTGACCGGCGGCCAGTTGGTAGCGCCGCTACTCGCTGGTCCGGCGGATGGTGCCTTCAAGCTTTGTCGTCTCGGCAACGGTATTCGAGATGGTGCCGAACTTGCGCACGTTCAGGTGTAGCAGGGCCAGCCGGCGGTCGTCCTCGTCGGTGTCCACGATCAGCTCGTAGTCGACCGAAACCATCTTGGGCGGGCTGTCCTGGCGAACGCCGTGCAGGCGGACCTCCACCCCGCGCAGGTTGAAACGCAGCATCGGCGTCACCCGCTCGATCCCCTTGATCATGCAGGCGGCGATGGCGGCCAGGAACAGCTCGGCCGGGTTGAACGCATCCAGCCGGCCAGCCAGCGCGGTGTCGAGCACGATCTCTGCCTCCTTGGCGGTGGCCAGACCGCCGTGCGCATCCACCCTGTGGGCCGAAATTCGATATTCAAGCATGTATTCCTCCTGTTATCGCCGATGAGCGAGGCCGGTCAGACAGCGGTGCCGAACAGCGCACCGATGCCAGCGGTCAGCGCCATGGCGAAGGCGCCCCAGAACGTCACGC
>JBEPTZ010000168.1:0-7938 GCA_041691815.1 Rhodospirillales bacterium
GCCCCTCCGGCACCCGCCCCGGCGTGTAGTCGAGCGCCTCATAGAACCCGAACCGGCCTGTTGCGCCGGCGGCCGCAAGTCGGGTGAGGTTCTCGATGGCCGCGTGTGGACCGACCATCGCGGCGAGCACCGTCGCGTAGGGTGCAACCACGAATTCGTCCTCGAGACCGGTTTTGAAACCAAGATCCGGCACGCCGAAGTTCGAATACTGGTAGGTATATTCCAGATCGCGCACGTTATAGGCGGACTCTGACGCGCCCCACGGGATACCGCGCATCTTGCCGAACTCGATCTGCCGGCGCACCGCCAGCCGGTTGGACTGGTCCAGCAGGCTTCCGGCCGGCGCCCGCATCACCAGCGCCGGCATCAGGTATTCGAACATCGAACCCGACCAGGACACCAGCGCGGCGCCGTCGTCGACCGGCGTCACGCCGCGGCCAAGGCGGAACCAATCGCGCGCCGGAACATCACCCTTGGCGATCGCAACAAAGCAGGCCAGACGCGCTTCCGAGGCGAGCAGATCGTAGCAATTGGCATCCAGGCTATCTTCTGCGACCAGGAACCCGATCGAGAGCAGTTTGCGCTCGTCGTCGCGCAGGAAATCGAACTCCATCGCCAGGGCCATGCCGCGGGCCGTTCGTTCCAGGGTTATAAGTCGCTGGTTCACGGCGCCGCGCGCTTCATCGAAGTCGAGGCGGTGGCTCTCGGTGGTGCTGCCGATTGCGTCGGTCCAGAACACCACGTCAGCGGTGGCGTCCGCCCCATGCACGACCGCAAGTTCACCGGCCAGCGCGATCGCGGCGCGGATCTGCGGGTCCAGCCCGGGCCAAAGCGCCACCCCAGCGGCGGGGCTGGCCTGCTGGAGGCTGATGCGTTCTGCGAGCTCCTGCAAGGCCGCCTGCAACACTGCTCCGGCTGCCGGCCTGCTCGCTCGCAGCTGGGCCAACGCGTCCAGCGCAAGGTTCACTGTGTCGGTCAGCCCGGCGAAATTGCTGGCGCCGCTGGTGCGATGGCGCCAGCCCTGACAGGCGCCGACCAGTGCCAGCAGATGGCCAGCCAGGTTGCCGCTGTCGACCGTGGAAACGTATTTCGGCTCGAGCGGACGCAGGTCATCGGTGGCATACCAATTGAAGAAGTGGCCGCGGAACTGCTGCATGCCGGCCAAGGTCGCCATCGTCGCCTCGAGCCGCCCGACGGCATCGGCGAGGCCGATCCAGCCAAAATCATGTGCGTTGGCGACGCACAGCAGATAGAGCCCGATATTGGTGGGTGAGGTGCGCCGGGCGATAACCGGCGCCGGGTCTTCCTGGAAATTGTCGGGGGGCAGCATATGGTCGGCCGGCGTCACGAACGTCTCAAAAAAACGCCATGTGCGGCGGGCAATCTGACGGAGTGCGTGCAGGTCGGCGGCGCGGGCGGCCTGCACCGGTGAACAGCGGCTCGCCCACCAGGCGACCGCGGGCGAGGCAATCCAGAGTGCGGCGAACGGCGTCGCCACCAGCCAGACAAACGGCTGCCCGGCAACCGCGAACCCGCCGGCGAGCAGCCCGATCACCGGCGCCCCGGCCATCTTGCGGTAGTGGCCGGCTACCGACAGGTTCGGCCCGGCCCCGGCCTGCGCCGCCGTCAGCCATTGGAGCAGCCTGCGACGTGAGGCGAGCCGGTTCAACGTTCGCAGCGCGGCGTCGCCCATCAGCACCGCCTGGTGAGCCATGAAGATGACGAGCAGCGCCGTCAGCAGCGCCGCGTGGCGCAGCCCGAGGCGGAGCCAGCGGAGATGGCTCCGCAGCGTCGTCCGCCCGCGCCGCGAGGTCGCATCACCCATCAGGGGAAGCAGCGGCGGAAAAGCGATAGTCGCCAGCACGAACCCGGTCCAGCCCAACGCCGGGCCGAGCGGCAGCAGCCAGCCGGCCAGCAGCGCCACGACAGCCGCCGGCGCGGAGAGCGTACGGCGCAGATTGTCGAGCATCTTCCAGCGCCCGATTGCCGGCAGCCTCGCCGCCGCCGCCCCACCGCCACCAGGCCCACGTCGCCATGCAATGATCCACGGCAGCAATTGCCAATCGCCACGCGCCCAGCGGTGCTGCCGCAGCGCCGCCACGGTATAGAAAGCGGGAAACTCCTCGACCACTTCGATATCGGAGGCGAGCCCGGCACGCGCGAACACGCCTTCGAACAGATCGTGGCTCAGCAGCGTCGACTCGGGCACCCGCCCCGCCAGTGCCGCCTCGAACGCATCGATGTCATAGATGCCCTTGCCGGCAAACGATCCTTCACCGAACAGATCCTGGTAGACGTCCGAGACCGCCCCGGCATAGGCGTCGATGCCGTCCATGCTCGAGAACACGCGTTGGAACAGCGAACTGGCCTGCCCGGTGGGCAGCGACGGCGTAACCCGCGGCTGCAACACAGCATAACCTTCGACGACGCGGCCCAGCAGCGGGTCGATGCGGGGCGCGTTCAATGGATGCGCCATCTTGCCGACCAGGCGCCGCACCGTGTCGCGCGGCAGGCGCGTGTCGGAGTCCAGCGTGATGACGTAGCGCACCCCGGCCGGCAACGGGCGATGGGGCAGGAAGGTGGTATCGGTCGCGCCGCGCAGCAGGCGGTTCAGTTCATGCAGCTTGCCGCGCTTGCGCTCCCAACCCATCCAGCAGGCCTAACCGGCATTCCACACCCGGCGACGGTGCAGCACGAAAAAGCGGTCGCCGGCTGGCGATGCGCCATGGCGCTGGTTGAGTTGCTCGATGCCGCGCCTGGCCGCTTCCAGCAACGCCTCGTCGTCATCGGCGTGCTCGGTCGGGCTGTCCGTCCAGTCCGAGAGCAGGGCGAACTGCAGTTCGCCATCGGGACTCGCGAGGTGATGGATCTCGAGCCGAGCGACCAGTTCATCGACCGCGCGCAGCGAGGTAAGCAGGATCGGCACCGCGACCATCGTGCGGAGCGGCGCAGCAATTCCGGCTGGGAGTTCAAGCGCCGGCAGCGGCGTGGCGCCGAATGCCCACATGGAAAAGCGGTTGATGCAGGCGACAGCCGCGTCGGAGGCCGGCACAAAACCGGCGCACCCGAGCAGCAGCAGCCACCAGCCGCCAACCGACATTGCGGCGAGCAATCCGAGCGGGCCGGCCAGGAACAGTGCGCTGACGGTCACCACACCGGCGGCATAGCCGGTCAGGCCGAGCGCCCGGCCGACCCGGGCCACCCGCGCGCGCAAGGGCGGCCGAAAGCCGATCGCCACCTCGAATGATCGGCGGCCGCCGGCGAGAAGATAGTAGCCGGGATCACAGTGGCGATCAGTCGCGCTGCGGGTGATGGCCGCATCGGTGGCAGCCGCCACGGCGCGACGAGCGACCTCGATCTCGCCGAGCGGTGAGTATCGCGCTAATTGTTCGATCGCGGTGCGATACAGGTTTCGGGTGGTGAAATCCATTTCGCGGAAACGACCGGTTTGCTCCAGTACACGATCGACGGGGCAGACGGTCTCGAAGACATCGTTCCAGTCGAGCGCGGCCGCCATGCGCAGGCTGGTGATGATGTTGCGGATCGTGGCATTGAAGGTGCCCTGCTGCTGCAGTTCGTCGCCGACCACGCCCTCGATCCGGGCACCGCGTTCGGCCAGATGCGCGTTGAGCCAGGCGAGCGCCGGCTCGGCCCCTGAGTCGCGCCCGCGCAAGCGGTGCGCGAGTTGCGCGGCAAAGGCACCCGGCGACGGCGTCGGCCGAAACGATGCGCTGACCGTACTCCAAGCTGTTGCGACCTGGCTGTTATGGCCCAGCAGCCGGTCGGCCAGCCCGTCCGCGATCTCCCGGGCCGCACTGTTGTCGACGATCACCGCGGCGACCCGTCGGAGGTTCTCGATCAGCACGATCCTGAGCGTGATCGGCACCGCCCACAACTCACCGATCGTCAGCGTCTCGACGTCCTGATAGGCGAGCAGATAACGGCGTAATGTACTAGGTTCGATATGGCTGTCGGTATGGGCCACCAGCGACCACATGGCGCCGAATACCCGGGGGAGCCCGATCAGCGGACCATCCGCGAGCTTCGGCAGTTGCGCATAGTAGCTGGGCGGCAGGTCGATGCCGATCTCATGGATCTGCATCTCGACCAGATGATAGTTGTCGATCAGCCATTCGCCGGCTGGGGTGAGTTCCCGAGGGCCGTCACTTTCGGGTGCGAGGGCGCGACTGGCGGCAAGCAGAAAGGCCGCGTTCGCCGCCAGCCGGTCGGACAGGCCGCGGCCGCGCGCCCGCTTCGCCGCGATCGGCTGCGCGGCAGCGAGGCTCCGTGCGTGCTCCTCAAGCCGCTCGATCCCGAACGACTCGCTGCGGATCGGCAGGCGGTCCTGCCACAGCGGCGAAGCGCCGGCGTTGCGCAGGCTGTGGTGCAAGCCCACCACTGCGCCCGCCTTCAGCGACGAAACAGGCTGCGGCGATAGGTGGGAGCAGTTGGGAAAGCCTGGAGATGTCTCGGTACGCCGCCGCCGTTGGCAACGTCTGCGGCGCCCTGGCCAGGACGGGAGAAGTCTTCTGGGGTCGGGTTCAGCTCCAACTTGCCGGCCTGGCGTGCATCCTGCTCGGCGGTGTCGCCAGCGCCAGGCACCCCAGCCTGCAGAACATCATAACGATTGATCATAGTGGCCTCCTCATGGCTCGTCCACACCCGAAGATGGGGTCGCCACGCCTCGGCCGGCAGGTTCGGATTCTACTCAGCGGCCACCGGCTGGGCGCGCCGGGCAAATGCCATCCCGCCCCGTCATGGCCTGACATTCCATTGCGAGATCACCCTCAGCCCAGGGTCGTGCGGGTTGAAGCTGAGAATGCTCAACGATGCCGTTCCAAGCTGAAGATGCTCGCCTTCCATCACTGGCAGCCCGATCCAGCGCGCCGCCAGGCTGCAGCCGAACTCGCCGTGCGAGAACAGCGCGACATTGCCGCTCAGCCCGCAGAGCCGGCCAATCAGGCGGTCAGCGCGCTCCGCGACGTCGGCGGGGCTCTCGCCACCCGGACAGCCATCGCGATAGCAGCTCCAACCCGGCTGGTGCTTGCGTATCTCGTCGGAGGTCTTACCTTCGTACTGTCCATAGTCCCACTCGGCCAGATCCGCTTCGACTTCAACCGCCATCCGGCCCGGGCCGGCCATCTCGCAGGTTTGTCTCGCCCGCAGCGCCGGGCTGGTGAATACATGGCTGAAGCAGATCGCGCTCAGCAGCGGCCCGAGCGAGCGGGCCTCCGCCTCGCCGCGCGTGGTCAGCGGCATATCGGTGCGTCCGGTGTGCCGGCCGGACAGAGACCACGCGGTCTCACCGTGCCGGATCAGATGGAGCCGGAGGCCCTGGTCGACGGCCACCAGGCGCTCGTTCATCGGTTCACGAGACCAGCCGGGGGGCGGGTTCGTGTTCCATGGCGGCTTCATATTTGCCATGCAGAGCCGCATGGTTGCAGCGCGCGCGGTGCAGCAACGCGTGTTGTGCGTCCGCGACGTTGGCGTCCTCGCCGCCCCAGATGCTGAGGGCCGGCTGCTGGAGTGCACGCGCGAAGGAGAACACCAGCGGCCATGGCAGCCGACCGCCCGACGCGGCAGAGGAATTCATCGCGTTCAACCGGGCGGTGGCACATTCGCCCGGCTGCCCGCCTGACAGGAAGGCAATCCCGGCGACGGCGGCGGGCACATTCCGCCGCAGGCACCGCACCGTCGCCACCGCCTCGATCGAATCCTGCTCCACGCAGGCCAGGCCCGGCAACACCATATTCGGCTTGAGAATCAATTCCTCGAGAACCACCGCCTGCGCGCGCAGTTCGTCGAACAGGACCCCCAGCACCTCGCCGGTCACCTCCTCGCACCGCGCCATCGTGTGCGCGCCCGCCATCAGCACCTCCGGTTCCACAATCGGCACGATCCCGGCCTCCTGGCAGAGTGCCGCGTAGCGCGCCAGCGCGTGCGCGTTGGCGCTGATGCACGCGCGGCTGGGCTGCATATCCGCCAATCCAATCACCGCCCGCCACTTGGCGAACCGTGCGCCGCTGGCAGCATACTCCGCGAGGCGCGCCCGTAGCCCGTCCAAACCCTCGGTGATCAGCTCGCCGGGATGCAGCGCCATATTCTTCGCGCCGAGGTCGACCTTGATGCCAGGGATGATGCCGGCGCCGATCAGCCGTTCGACGAGCAACGCGCCGTTGCGGTCGCGCAGGAGTATCGTCTCGTCGAACAATATCGCGCCGCTGATATAATCACCCAGGCCCGGCGTGGTCACCAGCAACTCACGGTAGGCGCGCCGGAGTTCGACAGTCTGCGGAATACCGACCGCAGCAAAACGCTTGTCGCAGGTCGGGGTGCTCTCATCCATCGCCAGCAGCCCCTTGCCGGCGCCGACCAGCGCCCGGGCCGTCTCGGCAAGCGAGAGCGTCATGACCCCTGGCCCCATAGCCAGTCGCGGATCTCCGGCATATCCTCGCCGTGCCGGTCAATATAGTGCTTGTGGCGGACGAGACTGTCCTGCATGAGCTGCTTCAGGTGGCTGCCCCTGGTACCGAGATTCGGCACTCGGTCGACCACGTCCATCACCAGGTGGAACCGGTCGATCTCGTTCTGCACCCGCATGTCGAAGGCTGTCGTGATGGTGCCCTCCTCCTTGTAGCCACGGACGTGCAGGTTGCGGTTGGTGCGCCGATAGGTGAGGCGATGGACCAACCCCGCATAGCCATGGAAGGCGAAGATCACCGGCTTGTCGCGGGTGAATAGCTGGTCGTAATCGATCTCGCTCAGGCCGTGCGGATGCTCGTGCTCCGGCTGCAGTCGCATCAGATCGACGATGTTGACCACGCGGATCCGCAGGTCCGGCAGATGCTGATACAGGATCGATACGGCAGCGATGCTCTCCAGCGTCGGCGTGTCGCCGCAGCTGGCCATCACCACGTCTGGCTCCGCATGCTGATCGTTGCTCGCCCAGCCCCAGATGCCAAGCCCTTGAGTGCAGTGGATGACGGCCTGCTCCATCGTCAACCATTGTGGCAAGGCGTGTTTTCCGGCGATCACCACGTTCACGTAATGCCGGCTGCGGAGGCAATGGTCGAACACCGACAACAGACAGTTCGCGTCGGCAGGCAGGTAGCAGCGGACGACATCGGCCTTCTTGTTCACGACATGATCGAGAAAACCAGGGTCCTGGTGCGTGAAGCCGTTGTGATCCTGCTGCCAGACATGCGAGGCAAGCAGATAGTTCAGCGAGGCGATGTCACGCCTCCAAGGCAGCTCAGATGTCACCTTCAGCCACTTGGCATGCTGGCTGAACATCGAATCGACAATGCGGATGAAAGCCTCGTAGCTGTTAAACAGCCCGTGCCTTCCAGTGAGTAGATAGCCCTCGAGCCAGCCCTGGCACTGATGCTCGCTCAGCATCGAATCCAAGACCTGGCCTTGCGGTGCCAGGAACTCGTCGTGCTCGTTCTCGGCCGCATCCCATTGGCGATTGGTGACCTCGAACACGGCGCCCAGCAAGTTTGAAAGTGTTTCATCAGGGCCGAAGATGCGGAAGTTGCGGCGATCCTGGTTCAGTACCGCGACATCCCGCAGAAACTTGCCGAGCACCATGGTGTCCTGCGCCGTAACGGCGCCCGGCGAGGGCACACCGACCGCATGGGTGCGGAAATCCGGCATCCTCAGGTCACGCAGTAGCAGGCCACCGTTGGCGTGCGGGTTCGCGCCCATGCGCCGCATGCCTTCTGGGGCGAGAGCAGCCAGCTCGGCGATGAGGCGGCCGCGCTGGTCGAACAACTCCTCAGCCTTGTAGCTGCGCATCCAGCGTTCGAGATGGTCGACGTGGTCGGGATGCGCGGGGTCGACCAGGACCGGCACCTGATGGGCGCGGAACGTGCCCTCGATCTTTAGTGTCTGACTGAGAATGGGTTGAGTGATTTCAGTGGGTTGTGATTCTATCGG
>JBEPTZ010000169.1:0-7876 GCA_041691815.1 Rhodospirillales bacterium
AAGAGACAGTCGCGGTGCCGCTCCTCCGCGTGCCGCTCGTCGCCGTGCCGATCCCCACCGTGGCGATCCTCACCGGGCCGATCGGGCCGGTCGTCGTACCTGTCCTCGCCGCGCTGGTCGCGGGCGTCGCTCCGCTCGCGCCACTCGCCGTCGACCGCGGGCTTGACCCCGTAGACGGTGCCGGTGCTGGTGCCGTCCTCTTCGCCGCCGACCATGGTGGTACGCCGGGTGACGTGCACAGTTTCGGTGCGGCGGACCATCCCGGGCCCGGCCGGGGCCGGGGGGGCGGGGCCCCGGCGGGGCGCCCGGGGGCGCGGCCCCCAAGGCGCCGCAGCGGGGCGCCGGCGGCCGGAGTGGGGCGGGTGACCAGCACCGGGCCGGCCGGGGTGTCGATATGCCAGTCGGTGAGGCCGCCGAGATAGGTGACGAATTCGACGCGGCCGGCCAGCCCTTCGCCGCCACCCTCGCCCTCGCCGGGGGTAAGGGCGATGCGCTCCGGGCGGACCACCAGGGCGGCGGACTGGGCCGGGTTGCCGCCGTCGCAGGCCAGCGCCTGGCCGCCGGCACGGAACCGGCCTGGCGCCTCGACATCGCCGCGGAAGATGTTGCAGCGGCCGAGGAAGCCGGCGACGAACAGGTTGTCCGGCCGCTCGTAGAGTTCCTCCGGCGTGCCGGTCTGGCGCACCCGGCCGCGCTCCATCACCACCAGGCGGTCGGCCATGGTCAACGCCTCCTCCTGGTCGTGGGTGACAAACAGCGTGGTGAGGCCGAGGCGCTGTTGCAGCGCGCGGATTTCGACGCGGACTTCGGCGCGCAGCCGGGCGTCGAGATTGGACAGCGGTTCGTCGAGCAGGAACACGCTGGGGTTGACCACCAGCGCCCGGGCCAGCGCCACGCGCTGCTGCTGGCCGCCGGAGAGCTGGGCGGGGCGGCGCTCGGCCAGGCCGTCGAGCCGGACCAGACGCAGCGCCTCGGCAATGCGCGGGGTGCGATCGGCGCGGGAAATATGCCGCATCTCCAGGCCGAAGCCGATATTCTCGGCCACCGTCATGTGCGGGAACAGCGCGTAGCCCTGGAACACCATGCCGGTGTCGCGGGCATAGGGCGGCGCGCGGGTGACATCGCTGCCGCCGATCAGCACCCGGCCGGCAGTCGGCAGCACGAAGCCGGCGACCATGCGCAGCGTGGTGGTCTTGCCGCAGCCCGAGGGGCCGAGCAGCGCCACCAGCTCGCCCTGCGCCAGTTCCAGGTCGACCCGGTCGACCGCGACGGTGCTGCCATAGGTGCGGCGCAGGCCCTGGAGGGTCAGGTTGCTCATCAGACGACCTTGGACAGCGACACGAAGCGGTCGGTAATCAGCATCAGGGCTCCGATCAGCACGATCTGCACGGTGGCGACGGCGGCCAGCGTCGGGTCGACGCGGAAATTCAGGTAGTTGAGCATCTCGACCGGCAGGGTGGAGCGGCCGGGGCCGACCAGCAGCAGGGTCAGTTCCAGGTTCTCGAAGCTCTGGATGAAGCTGAACAGCGCGGCGGCGACCACCCCGGCGCGCATCATCGGCAGGGTAACACGGCGGAACACGGTAAACGGGCGGGCGCCGAGATTGGCGGCGGCCTCCTCGACCGAAGGGGTGACGCCCTGCAGGCTGGCGGCGACCAGGCGCACCGTCCACGGGATGGTCAGCAGCACATGCGCTGCGATCAGCCCCGGCAGGGTGGCGACGATCTGGAAGTCGATGGCGTTGTCGATCTGCACGAAGAACACGTAGAGGCCGGTGCCGAGCACCACGCCGGGCACCGCCAGCGGGCCGAGCAGCAGGCCGGACAGCGCGAACCGGCCGCGAAACCGGCCGCGCACCAGCGCCACCGCGGCGGCGGTGCCGAGGCAGACGCCGATGCTGCTGGCGATCACCGCGATTTCCAGCGAATTGATGAAGCCGCTGACGAACTGCTTCTTGTCCCAGGCGTTGGCGTACCAGCGCAGCGAATAGCCGTCGGGCGGGAAGGAGGCGATTTCCTGGCGGAAGAAGCTCAACCAGATGACCGCAACCATCGGCATCAGCACAACGGCGAACACGGCGCCGACTCCACCTCGCCACAGCGCCGCGCGCCAGAAGGTTGCATCCCCGATTTTCATGCGGCTAAAGACTCCTCCAGCCTATGGTGCGGGCAGCGGCCGGCAGTGGCAAGGGAAACAGCGGGCATGATCGGGGTGGATTGGGGCACCAGCAGCTTCCGCGCCTTCCGGCTCGACGACGCCGGCGCAGTGCGCGCACGGACCGAGAGCGCGATGGGAATCCTGCGGGTGCCGGCGGGCGGGTTCGCCGCGGTGCTGCGCGAGGCGATCGGGCCGTGGCTGGCCGATGGCGAACAGCTTGTGCTGCTGTCCGGCATGGTGGGCAGCCGGCAGGGCTGGGTGGAAGCGCCGTATCTCCCCTGCCCGGCCGGTGCCGCGGAGATTGCCGCCGCCCTGGTGGAGGTGCCGTTCGAGGGCGCGCGGGTGAAGCTGGTGCCGGGGCTGTCGGATGCCGACCAGACCGACACGCCGGAAGTGATGCGCGGCGAGGAGACCCAGATCGTCGGCGTGCTGGACCGGCTGGCCGCCGACGAGGCGCAGCGCGAAGGCGCTGTGGTGCAGGAAGCCTGGGCCTGCCTGCCCGGCAGCCACTCGAAATGGGCGCGTATCCGCGACCGGCGGATCGTGGCGTATCGCACCTATCTCAGCGGCGAGGCGTTCGCGGCCCTGCGCGGCGGCACCATACTGGGGCGGATGATGACCGACGGGCCGCATGATCCGGCCGGCTTTGCGCGTGGACTGGCGCGGGCGGCGGAGCCGGGGCATCTGCTGCACCATCTGTTCGGGGTGCGCACGCTGGGGCTGATGGGGCGGCTGGCGGAGGCGGCGAGCGCGTCGTATCTGTCGGGCCTGCTGATCGGCCATGAGGTGCAGGCGGCCCTGCCGGCGGGCGCCCTGGTGCATCTGATCGGCGCGCCGGCGCTGTGCGCGCTGTATGCCGAGGCGGTGGTGGCATACGGCGGCCAGGCGGCGATCATGAATGCCGACGCGGCGGCGCGCGGCCTGGCGGCAATCGGGAGGGCGGCGGATTGGACCTGAAGCAATGGACCTGAAGCAATGGCTGGGGCGCTGCCCGCTGGTGGCGATCCTGCGCGGGGTGGCCCCGGAAGAGGTGGTGGAGATCGGCGCCGCGCTGGAGCGCGAGGGGATCGCCATCATCGAGGTGCCGTTGAACTCGCCGCGGCCGATCGAAAGCATCGGGCGGCTGGCGCAACATTTCGGCGACCGGCTGCTGGTCGGCGCCGGCACGGTGATGACCGCAGCCGACGTGGCGGCGATCGCCGCGGCCGGCGGCCAGCTGATCGTGACCCCGCATGCCACCGAGCCGGTGGTCCGCGCGGCCCGTGCGCACGACATGCTGGCCTGCCCCGGCTGCTTCACGCCCACCGAGGCGTTCGCCATGCTGGCGGCCGGGGCGCACGGGCTGAAGCTGTTTCCGGCCGAGGCGGCCAGCCCGGCGGTGCTGCGCAGCCTGCGCGCGGTGCTGCCGGCCGAGATCGCGCTGCTGCCGGTGGGCGGCATCGACGCCGGCAACATGGCGGGCTGGCGGGCGGCCGGGGCGGCCGGGTTCGGCATCGGCTCGGCGATCTATAAGGCCGGCGACAGCGCCGCGGTGGTGGCGGGCAAGGCCAGGCTGCTGATGGACGCGGTGAGGAGCGCCTGAATGTTCATCCGCATCGCGCCGGAGGATGGCGAACTCAACGTGCATGTGCGCATCGGCGGGCCGCCGGGGGCGCCGGTGCTGGTGCTGCTGCATTCGCTGGGCACCACCCAGGGGGTGTGGGATGCGCAGGCCGCGGCGCTGGCCGGCGCGTTCCGGGTGGTGCGGCCGGATATGCGCGGGCACGGGCTGACCGAGACCACCCCCGGCCCGTACAGCATGGCGCAACTGGCGCGCGACGTGCTGGCGCTGCTGGACGCGCTGGGGGTGGAGCAGGCGCATATCGGCGGCATCTCGATCGGCGGCATGATCGCGCAGAGCGTGGCGGCGCTGGCGCCCGGGCGGGTGCAGAGCCTGGTGCTGTGCGATACCGCGATGGCGATCCCGACCGCGCAGAGCTGGCGGGAGCGGGCAGCCGCGGTGCGCCAGGGCGGCATGGCGGCGGTGGCCGAGGGCGTGCTGGCGCGCTGGGTGACGCCGGAGTTCATCGACGCGCCGGCGGCCAGGGGGCTGCGCGCGATGCTGCTGCGCACCGACCCCGAGGGCTATGCCGCCTGCGCCGAGGCGATTGGCGCCGCCGATCTGCGCGGCACCACCTCGGCACTCAGGCTGCCGGCACTGGTGATGGTCGGCGACCAGGACGCCTCCACTCCGCCAGCCAGCGCCGAGGCCCTGGCCGAGGCAATCCCCGGCGCCACGCTGGTGCTGCTGGAGAATGCCGCGCATATCCCCACCGTCGAGCAGCCGCAGGCGGTGACCGCGGCGATGCGGGACTTCCTGTCGCCGATGGTGCTCGACCCGTATGAGGCCGGCATGGCGGTCCGCCGCGCGGTGCTGGGCGACGCGCATGTCGACCGCGCGCTCGATGCGATCACCGAGGTCGATCGCGACTTCCAGCACTTCATCACCCGCACCGCCTGGGGCGGGGTATGGACCCGGCCGGGGCTGGACCGGCGCACCCGCAGCCTGCTGACCATGGCGCTGATGGCCGCCCTCGGCCACCACGAGGAATTCAGGCTGCATGTCCGCGCCGCCCGCAACACCGGCGCCAGCCCGGCCGATATCGCCGAGATGCTGATCCAGGTGGCCGCCTATGCCGGCATCCCGGCCGGCAACAGCGCGATGCGGGTGCTGAAGGAAACCCTGAAGGAGATGCAAGCGTGATGGCCGAACCCTCCGATTTCTACCCGGTGGCGCCAGGCAGCCAGCCGGCCAACGATTCCCCGGACTACGGCAGCACCCATCTGCGCCACCCGAGGCAGCCTTTGCTGCGCTTCCCGCACACCATCACCGAGACCAGCGGCCCGCGCTTCGCAGCGACGCAGTTTCCGGCGATGATCGACATGTCGGCGGTGGCGGGCCGGGCGGCGCTGGGCGAACGGATCGTGGTCGCCGGGCGGGTGACCGACGAGGACGGCAGGTCGGTGCCGCACACCATGCTGGAGTTGTGGCAGGCCAATGCCTCGGGCCGCTACCAGCACCCGGCCGACCAGCACGATGCGCCGATGGATGATAATTTCCTCGGCAGCGGCCGGGTGTTCAGCGATGCCGAGGGCCGCTACCAGTTCGTCAGCATCAAGCCCGGCGCCTATCCCTGGCGCAACCACGACAACGCCTGGCGGCCAAACCACATCCACTTCTCGCTGTTCGGCGCCGGCTTCGCCAGCCGGCTGATCACCCAGATGTATTTCCCCGGCGACCCGCTATTGGCGCTCGATCCGGTGTTCAACGCAGTGCCCGACCCGGCGCATCGGAACCGCCTGGTGGCCGCCTTCGACCTGGCGCTGACCCGGCCGGAATGGGCGCTCGGCTATCGGTTCGACATCGTGCTGCGCGGCCCGGCCGCCACGCCGATGGAGAACCCGGGAGACCACCGGTGAGCCGCGCCCATGCCGCCACCGCGGCGCAGACCATCGGGCCGTACTGGCACCTGATCGACGACGCCGCGCTCGCCGACCTCACCCGGTTCGGCGCCCAGGGCGAGCGGATCACCTTCGGCGGGCGGCTGCTGGATGGGGCGGGTGCGCCGGTCAGCGATGCCTGCGTGGAGTTGTGGCAGAGCAGCCCATCAGCGGATGCGCGATTCCCCGGCTGGGGCCGCTGCGGCACCGATTCGCGGGGGGCGTTTCAATTCATCACCCTTCGTCCCGGCCCGGTTGCGGGCCGTGGCAATGCGTTGCAGGCGCCGCACCTGGCGTTGAATATCCTGGCCCGCGGCATCCTGACCCGGCTGTATACCCGTGCCTATTTTGCAGGCGAAGCATTGAACGCCAGTGACCCGCTGCTGCTGCTGGTGGAGGACCCGATGCGGCGGGCCAGCCCGCTGGCGCACCCCGCCGGGCCGGGCGCGTGGCAGTTGGATATCCGCCTGCAAGGACCGGGCGAGAGCATATTCATCGATATCTAGCAATGGTTTGCCGGTCGATCCTGACAATGTTCGAGACATGATACGTTTTGTCGGCACGGAAATAATCGCATAAAATTTCAGCAATTCCGCCCGCCCTGGCCGTCGCCGTGCAATGATGCGGCAAGGATCCGGTCGAAACACGCAGATTCCGGCTTCCGCGCGTTGCTTCATCGGGCCGACTATGCCTAACTTCGGTCCGGAACTGTGGCGCCAGGCCGCAGCCTCTGGGACTCATGAACGGTTCGGCTGAAGCCGAGCTATAACGGGAGGATTGAACGCATGATCAAATCGCGCGTCTCACGCCGCAAGGCATTGCAACTGGGAGCCGCCAGCGCAGCACTGCCGCTGGTGCATATTCGCACCGCGCATGCGGCCGGCAGCGTCTCGATCGGATTCTGGGACCATTGGGTGCCCGCCGGCAACGCCGCCATGAAGAAGCAGGTCGATGCCTGGGCGGCCAAGAACAAGGTGGAGGTGAAGGCCGACTTCATCACCTCGGTCGGCAACAAGAACCTGCTGACCATCGCCGCCGAGGCGCAGGCCAAGACCGGCCACGACATCCAGTCCTTCCCGACCTGGGAGGTGCTGAACAACAGCGACAACCTGGAACCCATCGACGACGTGATGGACGCCCTGCAGAAGCAGTACGGCCCGGTCAACGACGTGTGCGCCTACCTGGCCAAGCTGAAGGGCCACTGGCGGGCAATCCCGAGTTCGTCCGGCACCCAGAACAAGCCGCCGGTCGCCCGCATCTCGCTGTTCAAGAGCCTGGCCGGCATCGATCCGCAGGAGATGTACCCGGCCGACAAGGATCCCTCGGCCTCTGCCGATAAATGGGACTGGGACACGTTCCTGAAGGCGGCGGAAGCCTGCGCCAAGGGTGACAAATCGTTCGGCATCGGCCTCGGCCAGACCTCGGATTCGGAGGACTTCGCCGGCGCGCTGTTCAAGTCGTACGGCGCCGATCTGGTCAACGCCAAGGGCGATATCACGCTGGATACCGACGCGGTGAAGCAGGTGCTCGAATACGGCGCCAGGTTCGTCAAGACGCTGGGCTCCGACGTGGTCGCCTACGATGACGGCTCGAACAACCGGGCGCTGATCTCGGGCAAGTCGGCGCTGATCTGCAACCCGCCATCGGCCTGGGCAGTCGCCACGCGCGACGCGCCGCAGGTTGCCGCGGATTGCTGGACGATGTCCTCGCCGAAGGGGCCGAAGGGGCGGTTCGTGCCGTACCTGCCGTATTTCTGGGGGGTGTGGAACTTCTCCAAGAACAAGTCGGCGGCCAAGGAACTGCTGACCTACCTGATGCAGAAGGAACAGATTGAGGAACGCTGCATCGCGGTGTCCGGCTACGACATTCCGCCCTTCCTCAGCATGGACGACTTCAAGGTCTGGAGCGAGGTCAACCCGCCGAAGGGCACCGTCTACAACTACCCGATCCGCAAGGCGAGCGGCGCGGTGTCGTCGATCGCGATGTCTCCGGCACCGCCGGATATCGCGGTGAAGGCGTACAATGTCGGCATGCATTCGACGATGCTCGCCAAGCTGAAGAGCGGGCAGACCGCGAAGCAGGTGACCGACTGGGCGCAGAACGAGCTGGAAGGCATGACGCGCTAGACTGCCGGCGGGCGGGGCGGTGTGCCCCCCCCCCCACCCGTTGGGTACCCCCGTGACAGGGGCGGCCCCCCCCCCCCCCCACCCCGCGGTTTGGACTGGGCGCGGGCACCACG
>JBEPTZ010000170.1:0-7873 GCA_041691815.1 Rhodospirillales bacterium
GCTGCAGGGTGCCGGTCTCGTTGTTGGCCAGCATCAGGCAGACCAACGCCGGGCCGTCTCGCAGCAGGGCGGCCAGCGCGGCGAGGTCGGCGACGCCATCCTGGTCCACTGGCAGCACGGTGGCGCCGGGGGCGGCGGCGCGCACCGCGTCATGCTCGGTGGCGCCGTGGATCAGCCGGCGGCCGGCGCCAAGGCCCCCATTTGCGCCAAGTCCGTGGATCGCCAGCGCGTTGGCCTCGGTGCCGCCGGAGGTGAACACCAGATCGGCCGGTGCCGCGCCAAACCGGGCGGCCAGCGACTCGCGCGCCTGCTCCAGCACCCGGCGCGCCGCGCGACCGGCCTCGTGCACCGAGGACGGGTTGCCGCACAGGTCGATCGCTTCCAGCACCGCAGAGCGCGCCTGCGGCCGCAGCGGCTGGGTGGCGTTGGCATCCAGATAGGTCATGCCGGCTGGCGCAGGCCAACTGGCTGGGCCAGCCGCTCCGGTTGAACGGCGCGGCCGATGACCCGGCCCGCCAGCACATCGGCAAGCGTGATGGCATCGAGGAACAGGCCGATCTGCCGGCCGAGCTCACCCCACAGTTCATGCGTCTGGCACATGGTCATCGCGCCGTCCGGGGCCTGCATACAGCCGCCGCTGCCGGGGATGCAGCGGGTGGCGCGCAAGGTCTCGTCAACGGCGCACACGACGTCGCCGATGCTGATCTGGCCCGGTGGGCGTGCCAGCCGGTAGCCGCCACTGGGACCGCGGGCGGAGGTCACCAGCCCGGCCCGGCGCAGGCCGCCGAACAGCTGCTCCAGGTAGCACAGGCTCAGCTGCTGGCTGGTGGCGATCTCGTGCAGGGTCACCGGGCCGCACGGCGAGACGGCGTCGCGGCAGGAGCGGCCGGCCAGTTCGACCATCGCCATCACCGCGTAGCGGCCGCGCGTGGAAAGCTGCATGGCGCTACCCTCCCACCGTGGCGTCATCCGGTTTGGCCGGGACGGGAGCGGGCGGCAACACCCTGGCGACCCGACACTCCAGCTCCGACAACTCGGCGCGCAGGCTCTCGATGTCGCGCAGCAGCGGGTCCAGCACGCCCTCGGCCGGGGTGCCGTAGGCGTCGAAACCGGGGCGCCGGCCGGCGCGGGCCACCCGCCGCTCGACCGGCCGGGCCGGGATGCCGACCATGGTGGCACCTGGCGGCACCGCCTCCAGCACCACCGCGTTCGAGCCGATGCGGGCGTTGTCGCCGACCGTGAACGGGCCGAGGATCTTGGCGCCGGCGCCGATGATGACGCCATTGCCGATGGTCGGGTGGCGCTTGCCGTGCGACAGCGAGGTGCCGCCGAGGGTCACCTGGTGGTACATATATACGTCGTCGCCCACCTCGGCGGTCTCGCCGATCACCACCCCCATGCCGTGATCGATGATCAGCCGGCGGCCGATGCGCGCCGCCGGATGGATCTCGATGCCGGTGAGAAAGCGGCCGAGATGCGAGAATCCGCGCCCGAGCAGATACAGCCGCCGCCGCCACAGCGCATGGGCGATGCGGTGCCAGAGCAGCGCGTGCAGGCCCGGATAGCACAGCAGCACCTCCAGCCCGGAGCGCGCCGCGGGGTCGTTCTGCCGGTAGGCCCGGATCGACTCACGCAAAAACATGAAGGCCATGCGACATTTCCATTATGAAAACCCGATCTGCCCAGCCTATAATCGGTTGCGTCCGGGGTGCCCCGGGTTCTTGCCGGCAACTGGCTGCGCGAGCGGATACCCAGCCGGTGTCTGGTAAGGGAGATGGGGCCGGGCGGAGCAGGTTCAAACCGGGTGTTCCAGCGTTTTTGCGGCGCTTTTCGTAAAAGCCGGCTTCATGGGGCGCCTTCGGCGAGGAGGGTAGGCTGATGTCGATGATATCTGGTTTGGACGCAGTCTAGCCAATCCTGACCGGACAGGTCAAGAATCGCGGATCGGGACGGAAACAAGGGAGACATGTCGATCCGGCGCTGGTCGCCGGTTGTATTGCGGCGCAGCATAACCCACCTCAGAAGGGTGCGTTTGCGGCTGCGGCAGTATTCACCATCGCGGCCCGCTCCGGTCGCATAACGCGTCGCTACCGCCCGGCCACTTGCCGGCCGTGTGCAAACAGGAAATGGATTTCGGAACACCATGCCTGAAGTCATGTTCGCTGGCCCTGACGGCCGGCTTGAAGGCCGTTACCATCATTCCAAGGAGGCAGGCGCCCCGCTGGCGCTGATCCTGCACCCGCACCCGCTGCATGGCGGGACGATGAACAACCGCATCTCGTATACGATGTACCAGTCGTTCCAGAAGCTCGGCTTCTCGGTGATGCGCTTCAATTTCCGCGGTGTCGGCCGCAGCCAGGGCCGCTATGATGGCGGCATCGGTGAGATCGGTGACGCCGCCGCGGCGCTGGACTGGATGCAGACCGTCAACCCCAGCCATGGCGGGCTGTGGATTTCCGGCTACTCATTCGGCGCCTTCATCGGCATGCAGTTGCTGATGCGCCGGCCGGAAATCTCCGGCTGGGTCAGCGTGGCGCCGCCGGCCAACCACTACGATTTCGGCTTCCTGGCACCCTGCCCGTGCGGCGGGCTGATGCTGCATGGCGACAATGACGAACTGGTGCCGGAATCTGCGGTCAAGAAACTGGTGGACAAGCTGAACACCCAGAAGGGCGTGCAGGTGGATTACCGCGTCGTACCCGGCGCCGACCATGTGTTCGCCACCCAGTCCGACATTGTCGGCGGTGCGCTGGAAGATCACGTGAAGCGCAGCATGGCGCGGCGCACCATGGCGCTCGCCGCCGACTGAGCCGGCCGCAAGGCCCCGAACAACCCCTGGAATCACCCGATTCCAGGGGTTGTTTTTTGCCCGGCATTCTCATCCGCGCCGGGCTGTGCTAGCCGAAGCGCCGTATTCCCCAAGCACTGCATTCCAGGGACCGGCGCACCATGACCACCAGCGATTTTCTGCATGAAGCCACCGCACGCGGCTTCGTTTTCCAGTGCACCGACAGCGAGGCGCTGGACGCCGCCCTGCGCGCCGGCCCGGTCGCCGGCTATATCGGCTTCGACGCCACCGCCAATTCGCTGCATGTCGGCAGCCTGGTGCAGATCATGCTGCTGCGGCTGCTGCAGCGCACCGGCAACAAGCCGGTGACCCTGATGGGCGGCGGCACCAGCCGCATCGGCGACCCCTCGTTTCGCGACGAGGCGCGGCAGATGCTGACCGACGCGCAGATCGCCGAGAACCTGGCCGGCATCCGCCGCTGCTTCGACCCGTTCATCCGCTTCAATGACAGCGCGACCGGCGCGATCATGCCGAACAACGCCGACTGGCTGGATAAGCTCGGCTATATCGAGCTGCTGCGCGAGGTCGGCGTGCACTTCTCGGTCAATCGCATGCTTTCTTTCGACAGCGTGAAATCGCGGCTGGACCGGGACCAGGGGCTGACCTTCCTGGAGTTCAACTACTCCATCCTGCAAAGCTATGATTTCCGCGAGTTGAACCGCCGCCACGGCGTCAGCCTGCAGATGGGCGGCTCCGACCAGTGGGGCAACATCGTCTCCGGCATCGATCTCACCCGCCGCACCGACCAGAAGCAGGTGTTCGGCCTGACCACGCCGCTGATCGCCACCGCCTCCGGCGCCAAGATGGGCAAGTCGGCCCAGGGCGCGGTGTGGCTGACTGCCGACCGGCTGCCGGTGTTCGACTATTGGCAATACTGGCGCAACACCGAGGACGCCGATGTCGGCCGCTTCCTCAAGCTGTTCACCGATATTCCGCTGACCGAGATAGCCCGGCTGGAGGCGCTCGGCGGCGCCGAGATCAACGAGGCCAAGAAAATTCTGGCCACCGAGGCCACCGCACTCGCCCACGGCCGCGCCGCCGCGGACGCCGCCGCCGAGACCGCCCGCCAGACCTTCGAGACCGGCGGCACCGCCGGGGACCTGCCGCGCGTCGCCATCCCGGCCGCCGAACTGGGCGACGGCATCCCGGCTTTCCGCCTGTTCGCGCTGGCTGGGCTGGCCGCCAGCAACGCCGAGTCCCGCCGGCTGATCCGCGGCGGCGGGGCGCGGGTGGACGACAAGGTCGTCACCGACGAGGGCATGGTCGTCAGCGCCGATGCGTTGCGCACCGGGGTGAAACTGTCATCCGGGCGGAAGTTGCATCGGATGGCAGTCGCAGAGAAGTAAGTCTTCTTTGTTTGAAAACAAAGAAGCAAAAAAACTTCATCCACTTGGCTTCGGAGCAGCGGCGCCACTGAGCCCAAATGGATGAAGTTTTTTGGTTCTTTTTTTCAAAAAAGAACTGCTTCCTTACGTCGCCTCAGCCATCCGCCCGTTGATCACCAGCCCATCCGGCCCGGCCGAGACATGCACCGTTTCGCCGTCTTTCACCGTGCCTTCCAGGATCATCCCGGCCAGCGTGTTCTGCAGGCTGCGCTGGATCACCCGCTTCAGCGGCCTGGCGCCGTAGATCGGGTCGTAACCCTCGGCACTCAGCCAGTCCATCGCGGCCGCATCCATCTCCAGCTCGATCTTGCGATCGGCCAGCAGCCCGCGCAGATGCGCCAGCTGGATATCGACGATCGCCGCCATATCGGTGCGTTGCAGGCGGCGGAACAGCACTACCTCGTCGAGACGATTGAGGAACTCGGGCCGGAAATGCCCGCGCACCACCTCCATCACGCCCTTATAGGCCATGGCGAGGTCGGCGCCGTCCGGCTGGGCGGCCAGGATGTCGCTGCCGAGATTGCTGGTCAGCACGATGATGGTGTTCTTGAAGTCCACCGTGCGACCCTGGCCATCGGTCAGACGCCCGTCGTCGAGCACCTGCAGCAGCACGTTGAACACGTCCTCGTGCGCCTTCTCCACTTCGTCGAATAGGATCACCTGGTACGGGCGGCGCCGCACTGCTTCGGTCAGCATGCCGCCTTCCTCGTAGCCGACATAGCCTGGCGGCGCCCCGATCAGCCGCGAGACGGCGTGCTTCTCCATGAACTCGCTCATGTCGATGCGTACCATCGCGCGGTCGTCGTCGAACAGGAAGCCGGCCAGCGCCTTGGTCAGCTCGGTCTTGCCGACGCCGGTGGGGCCGAGGAACAGGAAGCTGCCGATCGGCCGGTTGGGGTCCTGCAAGCCGGCCCGCGCCCGGCGCACCGCATCGGCCACCGCCTTCAGCGCGTCCTCCTGGCCGACCACCCGCTTACGCAGTTCGTCTTCCATGCGCAGCAGCTTGTCGCGCTCGCCCTCCAGCATCTTTTCCACCGGCACGCCGGTCCAGCGCGACACCACCGAGGCGATCGACTCCGCCGTCACCGCCTCGTTGACCAATTGCCCGCCATCCTGGTGCGCCGCGATCTGGCGCTCGAGGTCGGGGATTTCACCGTAGAGCAGTTGCGAGGCCCGCGCCAGGTCGCCCTTGCGGCGGGCCACGTCCATCTCGCTGCGTGCCGCGTCCAGCCGCTCGGTCAGTTTCTGCGCGCTGACCAGCTTTTCTTTTTCGGCCTTCCAGGCAGCCGACATGCTGTCGGATTTCTCCTGCAGCCCGGCCAGTTCCACCTCCAGCTTGCCCAGCCGGTCCCGGCTTGCCGCGTCCTTCTCGTTCTTCAGCGCCATCCGCTCCATGGTCAGCTGCATCACCCGGCGGTCGAGTTCATCCAGTTCCTCCGGCTTGCTGTCCACCTGCATGCGCAGCCGCGAACCGGCCTCGTCCATCAGGTCGATCGCCTTGTCCGGCAGGAAGCGGTCGGTGATGTAGCGATGGGACAAGGTCGCCGCCGCCACCAGCGCGCCATCGGTGATCCGCACGCCGTGGTGCAGTTCATACTTCTCCTTGATGCCGCGCAGGATCGAGATGGTGTCCTCCACGCTCGGCTCGCCGACGAACACCGGCTGGAACCGCCGCGCCAGCGCCGCGTCCTTCTCCACATGCTTACGGTACTCGTCGAGCGTCGTGGCACCGACGCAGTGCAGCGTGCCGCGCGCCAGTTCCGGCTTCAGCAGGTTGGAGGCGTCCATCGCGCCATCGGCCTTGCCGGCGCCGACTAGCGTGTGCATCTCGTCGATGAACAGCACGATCTCCCCGGCGGCGGCCTCAATCTCCTTCAACACCGCTTTCAGCCGCTCCTCGAACTCGCCGCGGTACTTGGCGCCCGCCACCATCGCGCCGAGGTCGAGCGCCATCAGCCGCTTGCCCTTGAGCGCCTCGGGCACGTCGCCGTTGACGATGCGCAGCGCCAGACCCTCGACGATCGCCGTCTTGCCGACGCCAGGCTCGCCGATCAGCACCGGGTTGTTCTTGGTGCGCCGTGCCAGCACCTGGATGGTGCGGCGGATTTCCTCATCGCGGCCGATCACCGGGTCGAGCTTGCCGTCGCGGGCCAGCGCGGTCATGTCGCGGGCGTATTTCTTCAGTGCTTCGAAGCTGGCCTCGGCGTTCTGGCTGTCCACCTTGCGGCCCTTGCGGATCTCGGCTACCGCCTTCTCCAGCGCCTGCGCGGTGACGCCGCCGGCCTTCAGCGCCCGCCCCGCGGCACCCTCGGCACTGGCCAGCGCCACCAGCAGCCGGTCCTGCGCCACGTATTCGTCGCCCGCCTTCTGTGCCGCCTGCTGCGCGTGATCCAGCACCCGCACCAGCGCCGGGGTGATCTGCGGCTGGCCCTGGGCGCCGCTGCCCTGCACCTTCGGCAGCTTCGCCACCTCGCCGTCCACCGCCACCCGGGCGGCGCGATCGTCGCCGCCGGCGGCGCGGATCAGCCCGCCGGCCGCACCCTCCTCGTCGTCCAGCAGCGCCTTCAGCAGGTGCTCCGGCGCCAGTTGCTGGTGGAATTCGCGGATCGCGATGGTCTGCGCGGCCTGGATGAAGCCCCGCGACCGTTCGGTGAATTTCTCGATGTCCATATGTTTTGCCCCTTTCTCAGGCGACCAACACGGCCGCCCCTCTCGGAGGCAGCGGCCATGCTTTCATCGCCGCCAGACATGGGGAATAATCGGGGCTAACTCAAGGGACCCGACCATGCGCATCGAGCGTCTTTATCGCTACCCCGTCAAAGGCCTGACGCCCGAGGCGCTGGAACAGATCGCCGTCGAAACCGGCCATGCCATCCCATGGGACCGCGCCTTCGCGCTGGCCCATGGCGACGCGCCGCTGGACCCCGAAGCGCCGACCTGGCTGCCCAAGCGCAACTTCATGTGCCAGATGGCCGACGCCTCGATCGCCGCCCTGCGCGCCAGCTTCAACGACCGCACCGGCATGCTGACCATCATCGGCCCGCAAGGCTCGATCGAGGCCAACGTGCTCAGCGCCGATGGCAGGCAGCGTGTCGGTGCCTATCTCGCCGCCTTCCTCGGTGCGGCGGCGCGCGGCACGCCGCATTTCCTGCATCTGCCCGGCCACGTGTTCAGCGACAGCAAGGCGCCGGTGATCAGCCTGATCAACCTGGCCAGCGTCGCCGACCTCGAGGCCAAGGTCGGCGCCCGCCGCCACAAGCGCCGCTTCCGCGCCAATATCTGGTATTCCGGCGCGCGGGCCTGGAGCGAGCGGGACTGGCTGGGCCGCGAATTGCTGGTTGGCCAGATCCGGGTGCGGGTGCTGAAAGCCATCCCGCGCTGCCCGGCCACCGACGTGAACCCGGAGACCTGCGAACGCGACGCCAAGCCGGTCGCCGAACTGAAGGCGCTGAACGGCGACATCAATCTCGGGGTCTACGCCGAGGTGATCGAGGGCGGCGCCATCGCCATGGGCGGCGCGATCGCGTTGCTGCCGGAATAGCGCCCGCTAGAGCGTGTCCGGTGATGATAGAATCACCGGACACGCTCTAGAGCATGTCCGGGTCACCTTGGCTCATATCCGGCGTGCCGGATATAGTTT
>JBEPTZ010000171.1:0-7724 GCA_041691815.1 Rhodospirillales bacterium
GCTGCACTGATGCACGAGCTCGGCTGGCATCTCGATTTTTTGACCCCGGGATGGCTGGTGCGCGAATTGCTGCCTGACCTGCGGGCGCTGCCAATCGACTTTTCGGTGGCGCATCTCGGCCTATTTCCCGCCAGGGACGGCCCGGAACAACCGGGCTTCCAGGAATTTCTCGAACTGCTGCGCGGAGGTCGCTGCTGGGTGAAACTCACCGGTACCTACCGCTGTCGACCGCACATGATTTCGGAAATGTAACGACAATGGCCCGCGCGCTGATCGCGGCGGCACCGCACCGCATCATCTGGGGCAGCGACTATCCGCATCTGTCGTTCCACGACAAGGTCGGTTCGGTCGAGCTCTTCAACAAACTCGCGGAATGGGTGCCGGATATGCCGATCCGTCAGCGGATCCTGGTGGACAATCCACGGACGCTGTTCGACTTCAGCTGACGGCGAACCTTCCGCCCGTTCTGCCGGGATGTTGGGGCACGATAGCCAGGCGGCACCGGTACATTTCTGGACCAGTCGTCCGTCGAGCGAGCGCCATCCGCAGCCCAACGAACACGAGGCACGCCCTATCCAGCCGTTCGTTGAAAATCCAACGCAACCACAGCGAGTGTTCGGACCCAGGAGTTGCCCCTGCACCATTCGGTTTTCGAGGAAGCGCTCTCTCGCCAGGGAGGTGGGGATGGCAGGCGCAGGTTTGCTGCGGGTTTGCGCGGTGGGCCTGGGGATCGGCAGTCATAGCGAGCGTCGGAATACCCAGGCAGCTCCTGCGAACCGCAGGCTGCCGCGAGCGAATCACAGAAGTGTCAAGCGGCCTGAGATGATCTTGGACACCACTCAGCGACGCCCATCCGCTTGCGCCGCCTCCATTGCCGATTTGCCGCGGGAAAAATACGCCTGCGCCTCGTCAGGCTGACCGCTGAACTTGTATGCAATGCCGACATAATTGAGTGCCACCGCGTGCTCAATCTTCCAGCGTTTCACCGTCGGTTCCTGGGCCACAAGCATTTCGGCATGGCCGAGCGCCTCGCGGAAATGGGTCAGCGCCGGAGCAAACTCTCGCCGCGCCAGTTCAGCCGCGGCCACCGCATCCAGTGTCTCGATCAGGCTGTACCGGAAGGCCGTACTGCCGGGTTGGCGGACGAACAGCTGCTCCGCTTCGGTCAGGCAGCGCTGCAGCGCCCGCCATTGCAGATCGGGCCGGCCCGAGAGCAGTTGGGTGGTGGCGATGCCCAGCAGGCTCGCAACAATCTCCCTGCGCCACTCCAATCTCTCCGGCTGATCCACCGCAAGCGACTCGCTGGCCGTCAGGTTGTCGTCATAGGCGGCAATCGCCCCGACGAAATCGCCCGCCTTTTGCAACTCCCCGCCCAGGTGCAGGCGCACCGCCGCGAGTTCGTCCTGCCATGCCACATTGCCGGCCGCACGGCCGACCAGAAGACGCGCCGCCTCGATGCCGGCTCGGTCATGCTCGGCGGCCGCCGCGTGGTTGTCGGCCAGGCCGTAGATCCGCGCCAGCGATGCCTCGGGGTCCATCAGTCCATGCAGCCGCTCCATATCATCCGGGGCGGCGGCTGCGCTCGCTTTCACAATCGTCAGGCTGGCCCGCAACTCCTCCACCGCCGCGGCAGTATCACCCGTCAGCATCAACGCATTTCCTGCTATGCCGTGCAGCGTCGCCGCATCGCCGCGGCAGAGCTGGCTGCTGCTTTGCGGCCCGGTCAGGCTCTTCACCCGCGCGATGGCCGGCCGCAGCACCCCGACAGTCGCCGCCAGATCGCCGTTGCTCGCGAGAACACCCCCCAGCCGGATGTCGGCATAGACGAGATCGCGCTGCCATTCGGCGTTCTCCGGATCATGTGCCAGAACCGTGGTCGCGAGGTCTGCCGCCTCGCGCGCCCTGGCCAGCGCCACCGGCAGGTTCCGTTGCGACGCCGCAAGCCGTGCGGCCTGACCGGCGTTGATCGACAGGCCCCTTTGCCATTCCGCGTTCGCAGGCTGCAGCACCGACAGTCGGTGCAGGATCTGCGCCTCCTGCTCCAGGGCCTCGGCGGCTGCCACCTGGTTCTGCCCACCCAACGCGGCGAGGGCGATGAGCCGCAGGTCGTTCGCCTCGAGCGCTGCGGCCGCAACGTCATGTCCATTCGCCGCCACTGCTCGACGCTGCCATTGCAGGTCTTCGTGCAGCAACGCCAGCGCGGGCTCCCACGCGCGCAGATCGAGCAGAGCGGTGGCAAGGTCTCGCCTTACCGCCCGCAATGGCCCGGTGCCTGCGGCCACGCCGTGCGCCGCGGCACCCGCCTCGGCCCCGCGGTACACCGCCACCGCCCCACGTGCGTCGCCGTCCGCCCGCAGCGCGAGCCCCAACGTGTCCTGCGCCGTGACCAGTGCGAGCTGGCGCGCCTCGCTCGGCGCCTGCAGCGCCACCGCCTCGGCGATCGACACCGCATCCTGCGCCCGTTGCCGTGCCCCGGCACTGTCGCACAAGGCCAGTTGCACACTGGAAAACCCCGCCTGCAACCGGATCCGGGTGTCCTGCAACAGCGGAGGCAACGCCCCGGCGGCCGCACCGACCAGCCCGCCCAGCGTGGTGCTTGCCGTGGAGAGCAACGCCCGCGCCACCTGGCGGGTCATCCCGCCGTCGCGCAGGTGATCGTTGACGGCATCGATCAGGCTGGCACCACCATCGAGCGCCGCCTTGAAGTTCTGTTCGGCCTGGACTGTCTGCCGCCGTGCCTCCTGGCGCTGGATCGTGGCGAACCCCGCCGCCCCTACTGCCGCCACCAGTAGCACCGAGACGACCGCTGCCGCGATCCGCGTCCGCCGCACCACCTGCGTTGCCGCATCGGCCCGCGCCTGCTGCGCTTCCACTTCAAGCCGCAATTCCCGTTGCGCATGCGCGGCCGCCACCGCCTGCCGTTCGGCATCGACGTCGCGCGAAGCGGCAATGAATGCGGCTGTTGCGGGCTCCAAGGCATCCGCCCGATGCGCCGCCAATTCCACCGCCTCCGCCAACGGCCGGCCCGGTGGCAACAGGAATTCCCGATCGCGCTGCTCCTGCACCCAGCGCTGCGCCGCTGCATCCACCCGCCCCCGTGTCCGCAGCGCCTCCCGATCGGCCGCGATCAGCGCGGCGGCACGCGGCCACCCCAGCAGCAGCGCATCATGCGCCACCCGCAGCATCGTCTCCTGCTCGCTGTTGTCCGCCACCAGCAGCCGCGCCGCGACGAACGCATCCACCAACCGCACCGCATCTGCATTTGTCGCCGCCTGCCGTGCCGGCACCGCGCGGCTGGTGACCACGCCCTCGCCAGTCACTCCGACCAGCGCCCCCAGCACGCCGGGCAGCGCAGCGGCCGCCGCCGCATCCAGCCGCCCCAACGTCGCCTCCGCTCGCCGCTCCACCACCCCCGGCAGCCCGCCCAGCGCGTCGTAGGCAGTGAAGGTCAGCAGGTTTTCTGCCGGATCGCGTGCCTCGAACAGCGCGTCGAGCGTCAGTTGCAGCAGTGGCAACGCCCCCGGCTGGTCTGCCGCCGCGGCAAGTTCCTCGTCGAGCGCGGCACCATCGGGCCGGGTATCGAAGCGCAGCCCTGCCGCAGCCGCCGGCCCGGCAATGATCTCCGCCAGCTCCGCCGCCCCAGGCGCCCCCAGGTCGAGTTGTGCGCCGCCATCGCGCAGGGCCATCAAGGGTGGGCTGGCCTGAAACGCCGCGTACAGGTCGCTGCGCAGGGTCGCGATCACCCACACCACGCCGGTCGCCACCAGCGCTGCCAGCGTTCGCGCGAATGCATCCCGTGCATCCGGTGGCGCCAGCGCCTCCTCGAACTGGTCGACCACCAGCAACAGCCGCGCCTCCACAGCCCGCACGAACCCCTCGCGCGCCGCCAGCGCAGCCGTGCCGCGCGCCAGCGCCAGCCGCACCGCACGGGCCGCCGCCTCCGGTGCGCCGGCAAGCAGTTGGGCAAGATCCGCCGGCGACGGCGTGTCGCCCGACGCCAGCTCGGCCACCGCCTCCGGCCGGTAGAGGACGCGGGCCAGCGCATGGATCGGCGTCTCGCCTTCACTCGGGCGCATCACGCAACAGCGCCACACATCCACGCCGGAGACCGCCCCCGGCTGGGACAGGCGGGGCACCAGCCCGGCCCGCGCAAGAGAGGACTTCCCGGACCCGCTGGTGCACAGGATCAGAAGGAACCCGCCGCCCCGCTGCGCCGCCTCGGTCAGCCGCTCGCGCGCGCGCTCCACAATCCGCCGGCGCCCGAAGAATACCGCGGCATGCTCAGCGTCGAACGGCTGTAATCCGCGGAACGGCGAGCCGAGCTGCTCGATCGGCCAGGTCAGCCCGACGGCCGCGACCTTGCGGCGTGCCAGCCACAGGCGGATGTGGTCTTCGACCTGGGTCTCAAGCTGGTCGGTGGTCTCGAAACTCTGGTACGCGGCAGTGAAATGGCCGGTTTCAGTACGGAACCAGCGGGTCCAGAACTGCTTCAGCGCCTCGAACTGCGCCCGCTCGGTCTCCACCTGCTCCGCATCCAACAGCACCGGTGCCACCTTGCGGTACACCAGCACGTCCGGCGACCCCTTGCTCCGGGCCGCCTGCATCGCGTCCTCGAACTCGTATTCGGTTCCGGTCGGTGTCGTCCCGTCGGCCCGGCGGTAGTCGGGCGGCAATTCGAAACCCAGCCGCTTCCACAGGATGCACACCACCAGGTCGGTCTCCGACGGCAGCGGTATCTGGTCCTGGAAGGCCTTCGCGGCGGTGTAATAGGAGCGTTCCCAGCGGATCGCTTCCAGCAGGCCGCCGCCGAACTCGCCGTTCAGGCGCTTGGGGGTCTCGCCTCAGCGGCGAGACCAAGGGGCTCGACGTTATGGGCATCCGGGCGCTCGACCAGAACATCGAGGCTTCTCTGGCGAACGGGATCACCACGATCTCAATCCGCGCTCGATACATTTCGATCCTCACCTGGGCAATTGGCCAGTACTGCGTCGATGAGAGCGCCGGCGGCCGAGTGCACCATGACAAGGAGGCGGGGACGTATACCTCAGCCAGCAGCTCGGTCCAGGCCGTGGCCATGCCGTAGAGATGCAGCGCGTTGAGCTGGCCCAGGCGGTCCGTGCCGGCGTGGTTAATGGACGGCATAGCCCACCTCGCGCAAATGATCGTAGTGGCCGCAATCAGCGAGTGGCTCGGTTTGCAGCTACAGCATGTCGGGCACAGTGAGGGCGCTCGGCTGGGTGGGTGCGATCAGCCGGCGCATCTCGTTCATCACGACGGCCGCGGTGACGACATTGCCGTCCAGCACCAGTTCGCAGGCCACCTGCGGCGGCTCCAACCCAAACTCGCGGGCCAGCATCAGCAGTTCAACGAAGGCCCGGTCGCCTTTCGGCTGTTTGAGGATACGGTCGCGCACCGGCCAGATGGCGGTCGGCAAATCCCATTCCCGGAACGGCACGCCATTGCGCAGCGCACCTGGTTTACGTTCCAACAATGGCAGGTAGTGCCAGGGATCGCAGACAAGCTGGTCGCGTCCAAACCGGCGAGCGTGTTCGTCGATCACCGCGCCATCCGCCACCACGCGCACGTCGGTGGCTGTGCTGCGCACCGAGACTGCGCGACCGGCAAACGCCGCTGGCACGCTGTAGCGATTGCGATCCAGCACGACGAGGCAGGTGCTGGACACGCGCAGCATGTGCTCGACATAGCCGTCGGAATTCGCGCTGATCCGCCGCAAGGCCGCCTGCTCTTCGGCGAAGCAGGCGGCAATTGAACGCGCCGGCGTGACCGGATGCTTGCGCTGCGCGAGTTCCGTGCAGCGCGTGGCGAGCCATTGGCTCAACGCATCAAAGTTGGCAAAGCGGGCCAGCGGGGTGAAGAGCCACTCGCGAATGTTGCCGACCTGGTTCTCGACCTGTCCGTCCGGGCGACTTACGCGGCCTTCGGCCACGGTTCGCCCGAACCCCAGCCTGACACCGGCGTGCAGGCAACCGGCTCGAACAGATAATGGTTGGCCAGCACCATGAAGCGGCGGTTGAACAGCGGGACCATTTCGCTCGCCGCCGACCTCGATGACCAGGAGTCCGGGTTCCAGGATTTCGTCATCGTGCATGAGCTGCTTCATCTGAAAGTGCCGAACCACGGCCGGCTGTTCCGCGCCCTGATGACGGTCCACGCACTAGGATGGCGGCAGCACGATGTGGCGCGGCGGGCAGTGGCGCTCCGGTAGACGCTCATCGACATGTATCATTTTTGTGATCAATGTGTTGATTGTACATCCGATCTCGATATTGATTTGGCTCGGCACAGCGACTATTGTTGACTTAACGCACTCAAAACTGGCTGCGGTGACGGGGAGGTCGGATCATGATCGTTGTTGTTTATAACAACAGAGCACCGAATACGGATGGGTATATCCAAGATGCGAAGAAGGCCAGAAACGCAATCGGCGCTGGCTCTGTGCGCGAGATGGCAGAGAAACTTGGCAACCTCCCCGACCACTCTGTCCAGACACTCATCATAGCCGATCACGGCGCGTCAGGCGTGCAGGGCGTCGGGAGCGGCCAGACTGCCGACTTGTCGGTCGGTACCAATCTCAGCGCCGAGTTTATCAAAGCGTCACAGATCAACGTCAATGACGGCCTCAAGGATGGCGCGACTGGCATGGTCGGCGCCCAGGGAACCGGGCCGGAGCCAATGATCGGGTATCTCCTGAAGTTGACGAAAATGTCGTTCACTTCGACGAATCAGGCAGGGTTTATTGACGTGATACGAAAGAAGCTCAAGCAGGGTGGCTACCTGCTTTTGGCCGGATGCAGCGTGGGCGACGGCGACGACGGCAAAAATCTGTTGCAAAGCCTCGGACTGTCGATGCAGAACCACATCCGCGTTCTGGCCAGCCGGTATCAGACCAGTTGGACAGATACCACGAAGCCAATAATCTACCCTGCCCGCTGGCGCTCTTCAGGGACTCCTCCCAGGCTCGTGCCATCCGACATGATTGGGTACATGGGCATGCGGGACCTGAGCTCGGGCGAGATTCAGACGGTGCTGGATAAAACCGATATCATGTCAACCGGCATGTAGCTGGCGCGCCCTGCCGAGGGCTGGCTGGGATGACGTTCCGCCCTGCTGGCCCGTTCCGGCGCCCGCCGCTTCGTCCGCGCGCCTGAATCGCTGCCATACTCGGCACGCTGGCCGCCTTGGGCCAGGCCCGCCCTGCCCCGGACCGGCGCTTTAGCACCCGATCGGATTGATGAACGGAGGGGATTGGCGGACCCGACACGATTCGAACGTGCGACCTTCGCCTTCGGAGGGCGACGCTCTATCCAACTGAGCTACGGGTCCCGCGCACCCCGAGCGGGGCGACGCGCGATCCTATAGCGGCATTCCCGGCAAACCTCAACTGCCGGCTTTCATCGCGGCAATTCTCATTATGATCGGATGACGCGCCACACGTGGCAAACAGGCGAATGGCGACACAGCGTGGGCATGATGAGAACTGCTGGTTTCATCACGGCCAGGTTCGCACCCGGTCCGCCTCCTGCTCCGCCGTCAGATGCGATGGACCGTCGGCCACGCCGCGCGGATGACCCGGTACGGTGTCGGGGTCCTTCCAACAGTTCACCGATCCCAGGCTGCGGGTGCAGTACGCCGGCGGCTCGGGCTCTGGCTCAATGGGCCGGCAGTAGGTCTTGCCCTGGTCCAGCCGCACCACGGAACAATCC
>JBEPTZ010000172.1:0-7698 GCA_041691815.1 Rhodospirillales bacterium
CATAACCACCCCCCCCCCCCCCACGGCCCCCGCGGGGGCCTTCTGGCGGGCGGGGTGATGCATTTTTACTCCGGCACGCCGATGCATTTTCTCTCCGGCGTTGACACGGGGGACCGCAGATATCGGATTCCCGACACGACTTCGTCACGAAAAGACCCGCCTGATAGGGGGCAACCTACTGACACGACCGACGCTCTGACGACGGATGAGCGCGGACGGCATCTTCGTAACCCGATACCGTGTCACCGCTTCCGCGCATGGCGCACTTTTGGTTGGCCGCGTGCGACCACGGAGGCGCTCCAAGACCACGATGATTATCATCGTCCTCTTGAATTCACCGAAGCATCTGCCAATTACCATCCGTGTGGATGGCAAAGGGATGGTAACCGTGTCCGACAATGTGCATGAACTGCGACCGAAGAGCGCTGATAGCGAGAAGATCACGATCAACGTCGGCTACGTCGACCTCGGTCAGATCGATCTCCTCGTGCGGGAGGGGTTCTATTCCAATCGCACCGACCTCATCCGGACCGCCATTCGCAATCAGATCGATCGGCACTCGGATGCTGTCCAGCAGTCGGTGGTGCGCAAAACGCTCGACTTGGGGCTGCGGCACTACAGCCGGACGGATCTGGAGGCCGCGCGGGCGCGTGGCGAGGTCTTGCGAATTAACGTGCTCGGCCTCGCCACCATTGCCAGCGACGTCACGCCCGAATTGGCGCGCGCGGCAATAGCTTCGGTCACCGTGTTGGGCGCGCTGCACGCCACCGCCGCGGTCAAGGCCGCCTTGGCCGACCGCATGGGATAAGCCCACCCGTCAGGCGACACCCGCGTTCGCCGCGAACACCATCAACGCCAATCTACTGACGACGGAAACCGATCTCGGTTCCGAACGGGGACGCCTGACCGGGGTCCCAGCGCTGAAAGCCATGCCCATGACCCAGATCCTGAATGCTGACCTGCTTGAAGCAACACGTTTGACCAAGAGCGGACGTCTAACCGAAGCCACTGTGGCCCTGCAACGCATGCTTGGGTATCGGCACACAACGTCAAGCGTGGCACCGACCGCCGACGCGCTGGCGACCGGCCGCATAGCGCCGACCATCGATGGCGTAGCGGAACCGACCGAAACAATCCCGCACGAGCCTCTCTCTCGGCCGGCGGATCGCTCGGAAGCATTTGCGCCCAGAGGTGGTGCCCGCCCGCCCCAATTCAACGCGAAGTCGGGGATGCGGCCGGCGATGTCAGAAGCGCTGCGCGGCGTCCTCGACCAAGTTTGCCGTGCCAAACTCCGCTTGCCGAGCGGTCGTCCGGGAAGCCCGCGCCCGCTCACACCACGGATTCCGGACGGCGCGCAGTTCCTGGCTGCTACTTTCAGCAATGGGACGGGAAGCCGCCCGTACAAGCTCTACCTGCCCAGCCGGTATCGTGCTGGTCATGCTGCACCCCTGATCGTCATGCTGCACGGGTGCACCCAATCGCCCGATGATTTCGCTACCGGCACCCGCATGAACGAGATGGCCGAAGAACACACCTGCCTGGTGGCGTATCCCGGGCAGATCGCTTCGGCGAACATGCAGAAATGCTGGAACTGGTTCAGCGAAGGCCACCAGCGTCGGGGCCAGGGGGAGCCGTCGCTGATCGCCGGTATTACGCATCAGGTCATGCGAGACTTCGCGATTGACCCGCGGCGGGTTTATGTCGCCGGACTTTCAGCAGGTGGCGCTGCAGCGGCGATCATGGGCGAAGCATACCCTGATCTCTACGCCGCAATCGGTGTGCATTCGGGCCTTGCCTGCGGCGCCGCGCGGGATGTACCATCGGCGTTCGCGGCCATGCAGGGCGGCGGTGCCGCAACCGTCCGGTCTGGAGCGAAGCAACGCACCGTAGCTGCCATCGTCTTTCACGGCGACCGCGATGCTACCGTGAATCCCCGTAACGCCGATGCGGTCGCCGCGCAGTTGGCGTGCTCCGCAATCCTCAGCACGCATGTCGAACAGGGCCGAACCCCCGGCGGTTACGCGTATACTCGCGCCCTGAGCGTGGATGCGGACGACGAGACGGTGATCGAGCAATGGGTTGTGCATGGTGCAGGACATGCCTGGTTCGGTGGCGATCCAACAGGTTCCTACACCGATCCGAGCGGACCAAACGCCAGTCATGAGATGATGCGCTTCTTCCTGGAGCACACTCATCCCGCGCCCGCGCCCATCCCATAATCTACACGGGCAGACGCAGCTCCTGCTGGCGCCGCCGCCTAATTCGATCCCGATAAGAATCGAACTAGATTAATGGAGATCTGTCGGTTTCCGTTGAGACCCGACCCGGCCATCATCATGCATGATGGGTGATGAGCGTCCCTCCAGTCCCATCGCTGGCGAAATGGAAAGCACCCGCGCCGAAATTGGATGCATTGAAGTCGAGCGTTGCCGCCTGCGCTGCGTCGTTGGTCAACTGCAGCAGGCCGGAGGCGGCGGAGAACATCGATTTCACATCGCCAAAGCCGAAATCCTTCAGATCAATTGTGGCGTTGCGAAACTTGTCGAGGAGCGAGCCGGCATATTCGCCGTTGCCGACGTTCTGCCCGAACATTCCGAAGTGATCGATCACAAGCTCGCTTCCCGCCGCAAAACTTATCTTGGTGTCCGACCCGATCGCATTTGCAACATTGAAGGTCGAGCCGCTATCGAGCTTGAACACACCCGAGCTGTCGGGATCGATCGCGCCGCTCACCACCAACCCACCGGAGACGCTGAGCACGCCGTCATTCAGCACCGCGGCGATCGTGTCGCTGCCCGCGACGCTCCAATTCGCGTCGCCATCAACAGCGAGCCTATCGAACCCGAGAAACTGGCCGCTGTTGATGCCACTGATCGCGCCCTTACCTCCGGCAAGCTCGATCGTACTCCCGGACGTGCCGGTCGCATCCGCGGCTCCCTTGAAGACGGCGCCGGGCTCGATGACGAGGCGATTACCGCTCGTCCCCGGGTCGAACACCACGCTGTTGGTGCCGCCAGAAATCGTGCCCGCATTGACGATCGTCGCGGACCCGCTGAGCGTTCGAATGCCGTCTCCACATCCGGAGATGGAGCCGTTTTTTCCGTTCGTGACCACGCCTCCGCTCGCGAGCCAAACGCCGGAAGCGACGAGCCCGGAGGTTGCGGCGATCGTGCCTGTATTGGTGACGCTGCCACCGTCGAAGAGGTATACGCCGCCGGCGCCGCCAGAAATTTCGCCGTAATTCGTAACGACGCCGCCGCCGCTGATTTCGACCGCGGAACTGCGGAGATCGGACGTGATGACGCCACTCCCCGCGTTCGTCACTGCGCCGCCCGAATTGAGCGAGACGCCGCCATAGATGCCCGTGATCTTGCCCTGATTGACAACCGTACCAGCTCCGCCAGAGATCGCAACGCCCGCGCCGTGGCGGCCACCACTGACGACGCCGCTCGCTTTGTTCGTCACGGTACCACCACCGTCAAGCTCAACGCCGTCGCCCCAGGTGGCGATAATCTTGCCCTGATTCTGCACCGCCCCGGCACCGCCAGTTTGCAGCCCGGCATAATACCCTGAGGTTTTCCCTACGTTGTTGAGCGAGCCTGCACCGGCGAGCGAAATTCCGGATTGAGCAGCCGATGAGACAATCCCGCGATTGGTGATATGCCAAGCCGTGCCCGCCGCCCCATCGATGCCGTCACCGTCCACCGACGAAACTCGTCCCGAACCGCCGATCGTCAACGGATTGTCCGAAAGCTCGAGGACCAGAGGACCTTTGATCGCGCCATTTATCGTCCTGGCCATGTCGATACCTCTTACCAACGAACGGTTGTTATGATCGTTGCTATGGAAACCAGCGAGCGGCACCCACACCGGATCATCGCTGAGGTCGAAACCGCACCGTCTTTCGCCCGTGGTTGTAGCGCAATGTGACGCGTTGCAACAGCAATCGTATCGATACTGTCAAATTGACCAGCAATGCTGGCGCCGTTGCCGGCGGCGGCGCGCTGTGGGCCCCTACCCCTGTCGGCAGTGGCGACCCCTGCCTGGGAGCATGCGGCGACGGGACACCGCCGCGGACAAATAGCAATTATAAGTAACTCGCAATTGCACTATCCCCAACCCTTACGCCACCAGCCGATCGATCCGCCCAGCGATGGAGCCGTCATGAACCAGCCTGCCCCGCCCGCCAACCCGGCCTCTGGCCTCGGCACCGGCCCCCCGGCAATCCACCCCGGCGCCACCAGCTTCCCCGCCATCAGCAGCGCCGCGTTGCTGGCCGGCGGACGCGAAATGCTGATCCGCCATGTCGAAGACACCTACCGGCTGAAACCCACCAGCAGCAACAAGCTGATCCTGACCAAGTACCCCGCCTCACCCGCCCGCCTCTCCACCCGCCGAGCCAGCCCGTCCTGCCCAGCGCAGGCACCGCCAGCCAGGCCTTCCCGTTTGAAGGACCACACCTGGGATGGCCTCCCGCCATCTCCTCACCGCTGCCCTGTTGACGCTGCCCGCCGCCGCCCTGGCGCAACCGGCCGCCCCCACCCTCCCGCCAGCCCCCACCCCGCCAGCAGTCGGCGTCACCGCCACCCGCGGCGCCAGGCCAATCGACGAGGTGCCCGCCACCGTCACCATCACCGACGACGTGCAACTCGAACGCCAATCGGCGCTGCGCCCGTCCGACGTGGTGCGCTACGAGCCCGGCGTCGCCGTCGGCAAGGTGCTGACGCATCGGATGGTGCTGGGCAAATTATGGGGCGCTGGCGGCGACGTTCAGCAACTGCGCGTCTATGTCCGCCAACTCCGCCAGAAGCTCGAGGCCGACCCCGAGCGTCCCCGGCATATCCTCACCGAAACCGGCGTCGGCTACCGGCTGGCGCTGCATGATGGACCACCGCCATGACCCAGTTGCTGACCGGCCTGCGCGCCGCTGACAAGGCCGCACTGCTGGCCGAACTCGCCCGCCATGCGGCGGCGGCGCTGGGCCGCGACGGTGCGGAGATCGGCCGCCGGCTGGCGGCGCGCGAGGCGCTGGGCTCCACCGGCACCGGCGGCGGGCATCGCGGTGCCGCATGCGCGGCTGCCGGGGCTGGCGGAACCGGCCGGGTTTTTCGCGCGGCTCGACCGGCCGATCGCCTTTGATGCCATCGACGGCCATACAGTAGACTTGATATTCCTGCTCCTGAGCCCCGATGGCGCCGACACAGCGCATCTCGCCTGGCTGGCAGCGGCATCGCACCGCCTGCGTCAGTCGGCTGTGGTGGCTGGCATCAGAGCGGCCCGCACGCCGGATGCCGTAATCAAGGCGCTGGGCGATTTGTCGCCGGCAGTATAAATTGCGCTGCAGGCCCCAAACCGGAGTGGTACGAGCGACGGCCGTTGTGGTGGATCGAAGACTTTTGCGGTTAAGACGGTCAGGTGGCCAACCATCACCCGATCGCGAGGAGCATCCATGGCTTTAAGCTGTGAGCAGCAAGTCAAGCTGGTTGCGTATCCCCGCAACCAACGTTCCCATACTTCCATCAGAACGGCCGTTCCCCATAAGGGCAACGGCCGTTCTGCTGTCTGGCGTCCCGCCAGATGTGCCGCTCCGCGCCGTCTCGGCGAGATACAGGAACGCCGCCAGATCGCCGCGCAGCGTGATACTGACTTCGCCGCGCTTCTCGCCGGGATGGACCAGGATCGCGTCGATCAGGCTCCGCAGCGCCTCGGTGGCGGCAGACGCCGCCGCCGGGTCCTGCAATGCCGCTTCCAGGGCCTCGAGCTTGCGGCGATACAACTCCGGCAGGTTGGGGTGCGGCGTCGGCACCGGCTCGGCCACATCAGCGGCCGCGAACTCGGCATCCAGGTTCTCCCGGCGCTGTTCCAATACCCGCAGTTCCGCCACCATGGCGCCGCTGCCGTGGCCGTCCTTGATCAACTCCAGCATGTTGCGAATCTGCCGCTCGACCTTGGCACGCTCCTGCACCACGCGGGACTGACGCATCCCGCGTTCCTGGTTGGCGGCGTTTACTTCGGCGACGAACACCCGCACGAACTCCGCCACCAAATCGGGCGCCAGCAGTCGCTGCTTCAACCCGTTCAGCACCCGCGGCAGCAGCCGGTCGCGCGGGATGGTCCGCGGGTTGCTGCAGGTGCCGCGTTCATGGCGGTTGGCGCAGCCCAGCCGGCCACCGCTGGTCGTGACCCCATCGGGCCACCGCACAGCCCGCAGCGCACCAGACCGGAGAGCAGCCATGGCGGCCGGCGTGCGCTGGCCAACCGGGCGCCGATGTTGCCGACGTTTGCATCGGCGGCCGCGCCTTCCGCCGACGGTGACTCGGCCGATCCCCGGCTCATCATGACCCGTGCCCGCCCGACAGCCAGACGCGCCTGCGCCGCTTCCCAGGTCACCGGGTCGATGATCCGCAACTCCGGCACCGTGCTGACAATCCAGGCCTCGCGCGGGTTCGGTCGCGCGACCCGTTTGCCGGTGGTTGGGTCCTTCAGGAAGTGCTGCCGGTTCCACACCCGCTCGCCAGCATAGAGCCGGTTGCGCAGCAGGCCGGTCTCGCGCAGCGCATTACCGAGGATCAGCGACGCGGTCCATTTACCGCCCCGCGGACCTGGCACCAATTCGGCGTTGAGTTGCTTGCCGATCGCCCGCGGCGACTGACCACCGACATAGGCATCGAACACCCGCCGGATGAGCGCGGCCTCGGCCAGCACGATCTGCATGACGCCGGTGGTCGGCATGCCGTCGGCGCCGATCTGTCGCAGGACGTGATAGCCGAAGCTCAACCCGCCGCCGCTATGGCCAGCGCGCACCCGCCCTTCCAGGCCGCGATGGGTCTTGAGGGCGAGATCTTTGAGGAACAGCGCCGCCATCGTGCCCTTCAGGCCGATATGCAGCTCAGAGATATCTCCCTCGGCCAGGGTGACGACGCGCACGCCAGCGAAGGTGAGCTGTTTGTAGAAGCCGGCGATGTGCTCCTGGTCGCGGCTGATGCGGTCCAGCGCCTCGGCGAGCACGACATCGAAGCGCCCGGCACGGGCATCGGCGACCAGTTGCTGGAAGCGCGGCCGGCCCGCCGCGGCGCCGCTGATCGCGTAGTCGGCATAGACCTCCCCGACGCCCCAGCCTTCGCGTTCCGCTCGTACCCGGCAGATCCGAACCTGATCGTCGATCGAGGCCTCACGCTGATTATCCGTCGAATAGCGGGCGTAAATTACCGCGCGCGTGAGGCTGCTCCTCGAAATTGTCGGCGAACCCGGCCGAATCGGTGCCGGCGCGAGAAGTGCCGAGCATAGCGCCAGGGTGGGCTTCGCCGTCTATCGTCTTCGTGTGGCGCAACTCCAAGACATGCTTTTGGAACCGCCGCAGCGCTTTGACGGAATCGGCATGGATATAGTACCGTTCCGCGGTGGCCAGCGCCGCATGGCCGAGCAAGCCGGGGACGACGCCAATCTGCTCCGGCAGGTCGCGGGGATGGCCCCGCTGCTCTACGACCTCACCGCCGACCCCGGCGAACGCGCCAACCGCGCCGCCAGCCCGGCGCACCGCGAACTGCTGCTGCACGCCACCCAGCGCATGCTCATCTGGCGCCTCGCACACGCCGAGCGGGGCTTCACCCATATGGTCACCTCGCCCGCGGGTCTGGTCGCCCGCTAAGGAGACCCCCAGAAATAACCGCATCATGGTCTCTTAACGGGGCTTGATGA
>JBEPTZ010000173.1:0-7685 GCA_041691815.1 Rhodospirillales bacterium
CCGATAGAATCACAACCCACTGAAATCACTCAACCCATTCTCAGTCAGACACTTACGGGGACGACCGCCTATGTCCAGGAGGCAGGTTCTGGCAACGCTGTCAACGTCGGCGCCGGCTCGAATGTAACTGTTACGGGCCACGACAACACCGCGGTAACGGGAACAACCACGTATGTCGTGGAAGACGGGTCAAACAATGCTGTCAATGCAGGTGCTGGATCGACCGTGACCGTCGTCGGCTCGAACGACACGGCAGCTTCGGGGACCACGTCCTACGTTATCGATGGTGGATCTTCCAATGCGGTCAGTGCCGGCGCCGGCTCGACCGTGGTTATGAATGGCACGGGCGATGCAGCCGAAGTGGGCACAACCGCGACTTATATCATCGGCGGTTCCGGGAATGAGGCGATACTTGCCGCAGGAGCCATGGTCTATTTCTCGACGCTCGGTGGGAGTACCCTGGCCGGCGCAACCGGTGAATTCCTGAACGACACCATCAACGAGTTCTCAGCAGGCAACGCTATCGACGTCACCGACCTGATCCCAGGCGGGAGCACCTTTGGCATGTCATACGTGGGAACCACGTCGGAGGGGCAATTGACCCTGACTGACGGCAGCCATTCGACCCAGTTCTCTTTCGTCGGTTCCTACGCGATGGATCATTTCCAGGCCGCTTCGGACGGCCATGGAGGAACGCTGATAACTTATAGCTGAGACAGCTCGTCTCGTCTGCCGGGCGCCGTTGATTTGCTGGTAATAAACCAACGCTGCTGGCGGCCGGCGTCAGCAGTACGGCGTCGGCGGCGGCGCGAGGCCGGCAGTGACGAACTGATCCGGCTCCGGCGCGCCGGCGACAGTGCGCAGCGGCAGCACGCCGGCCCAGATCGGCCAGCTCTCGTCGCCTGGTTCGTCGTGCGGGCCATCGGCGCGGATTTTCGCCGAAGCCTCCGAGATGGTCAGCGCCAGCACCGATGTGGCCTTCATCTCCTTGTCGGAGGCCGGGCGCAGGGTTTCCCAGCGGCCGGGGAACAGCCGGTCCATGAACCCCTTCAGCGAGGCCAGCTTCTCGTCCGGAGCGTCGATCAGCCGGGGGCGGCCAAAGCACATCACCGAGCGGTAATTGACCGAGTGGTTGAAGCCGCAGCGCGCCAGCACGAAGCCATCGAGCAGGGTGACGGTGAGGCAGACCTCATTGCTGGTAGCGTTGTCGCGCAGCATCCGGCTGGCGGCGCTGCCGTGCCAGTAGACGCTGTTGCCATGGCGCCAGTGGAAGGTGGGGATCACCACCGGGCGGCCGGCGATGATGTGGCCGACATGGCAGGAGGGCGCGGCGTCCAGCACGGCGTGGATGGTGGCCTCGTCGTAATGGCCACGTTCGTGCAGGCGGCGCGCGCGGACGAAATCGGTCTGGGGCTTGGTTTCCATGGCGCGATGATGCGATAGGATTGGACCGCGGGTTTGGTCCGATTAAACGGAGAATTCACAGACCAATTTTAACTAAGGCCAAGATGTGGCGATGCTGTGGCGCAATTTTGAAGTATTCATATAGAACGCAATTTCGTGATCCAGGTCTATTTTGGGTTGGCATAGGAGATACCCGACCACACCTATGTTTTCGATCGGCTGCATTGTGCAGCGTTGAAGCATAATTGGAGGATCGAGATGAAGAAATTCAGTTTTTTTGCGACTGCGATTCTGGCCGCCAGCATCGGGACTGCCACCGCGCAGACCACGACCTCCCAGACCACGACGACGGTGGTCCCGACCGCCCCGGTCCCGCTGGTCGTGCCGCCCCCGGTGGGAACGCTCAGCACCTCGCGGACCGAGAAAACCCTGCTGCCGGACGGTTCGCAGATCGAGAAGCACAAGACCACCTATCGCGATGGCAGTGGCTCGGGCAGTGACAGCGTCACCAAGGTCACCCCGGCGCCGGTGGTCGTGCCGAATGTGACGAGCACCACCACCCGCACCACCACAACCACACAGCCGTAACAGGAGCGAGCAATGACCAAATCTCATACCGGACGGATGCTGCTGGCCGGCGCCATGCTGCTGGGTGTAGCCAGTGTGGTGAGCGCCTGCTCCGATCCGCCGCCGCCGATGACCACGACGACGACCGAGCGCACCACCACGCAGACGGTGCAACCGATGCAGCCGCCAACCACGGTAACCACCACCCACATCCAACAGTCTCCGTAACCGCGGCCGGCACAGCGGAGCGTCTTCGCAGCCGCCAGGGCGCTCCGCACAGGCTACCCGGCGCGCCGTCGCGGCCCTGCCAAGCGTAATTTGCCGCCGCAACGGTAGCTTGCGGCGGCCTGTGCGCCTATCTTTGCCTCATGAACGACACTCCTGCCTTTCTCGACAGCGTCCGCCCGCCGGTGCCCGACCTCGTGGTGCCAGGCGGCATTACCCCGTTCTTTCTGCCCGGCCGGCCGGTGCGCGGACGCTTGGTGCGGCTCGGCAGGCTCGCCGACGCGCTGCTCACCCGCCATGACAATCATCCGGTAGTGACCGCGCTGACCGGCGAAGCGCTGGCGCTGGTGGCGGCACTGGCCACCGCGTTGAAATTCCGCGGGACGTTCAGCCTGCAGGCCAAGGGCGACGGGCCGATCACCATGCTGCTCGCCGACTGCACGGAAACCGGGGCGGTGCGCGGCTACGCCCAGTGCAAGCCGGAGCGGCTGGCAGCGCTGCTGGAGACCAATCCGGCGCCGAGTGCGGCGGAGCTGTTGGGCACCGGCTATCTGGCGTTCACCGTCGACCAGGGGCCGGAGACCGAGCGGCATCAAGGGATCGTGACGATCAGCGGCGCGACCCTGGCCGAGATGGCGCTGCACTACTTCGCCACCAGCGAGCAGTTGCGCTGCACCATCCGGCTGGCCTGCGCACACACCGGGCATGGCTGGCGCGCTGCGGCGTTGATCGTCGAGCGGATCGCCACTGAGGGCGGCATCGATGCCGCCGAGGACCCGACCTATGCCGAGGACTGGAACACCGCGTCGATCCTGGCTGCCACGGTCAGCGATGCGGAGCTGCTCGACGACACGCTGCCGCCGGAGGACCTGCTCTATCGGCTGTTCCATAACGAAGGGGTTGCCGCCGATCTTCCGCGCGTGCTGGCCTATGGCTGCCGCTGCTCGCGCCAGCGGCTGTCGGGCATCCTGGAGAGCTTTCCGGCCGCCGATCTCGATCACATGGCGGTGGACGGCGAGATCGTGATGACCTGCGAGTTCTGCAATGTCGATTTCCGCTTTCCGCGCGCTGAAATGCGCGGCCTCGAGTAGACCCCTGACACACATGACCGGGACGCCCTTGCCATGATCCTTCGCCGCCCCCCTGCCCTCCGGCTGACCCGGCGCCATGCGCTGCTGTTGTCGCTGCTGCTGCCGCTGGCCGCCTGCGGCACCGAAGGCCCGGAAGCGCCGGTCTACCAGCCGCCCGATTACGACTATCTGACCAAGCTGCGGCTGAAAGTCGGCAAGATCAGCATCGACGACAACTGGGTGCCGCGCGGCGAGGCCAGGCATGTTGAGTATCTGGCGCCGACCACCCCCAGGGCCGCGTTGCGCACCATGGCCGAGCAGCGGCTGGTGCCGGCTGGCAGCGAAGGCGAGGCGCGGTTCACCATCGAGGATGCCTCGATCGTGCGGGCCCGCGGGCAATACATCGGTACTCTGGCGGTACGGCTGGATGTGATCGATGCCGAGGGCAGCGACGTGGCGCACGTCACCGCCCGCGTGGCGCAGACCCGCGAGATGAGCAGTGACGACCCGGAGGCGGTGCGCGCCGACCTCTACGCCCTGGTCAAGGGGATGATGCGCGACATGAACGTGGAGTTCGAATACCAGCTCCGGCGGGTGATGGCAGATCGTCTGGAATCCACCGATCCCGCCGCACCGCCGCCACCGCCGGTGCAGAGCGAGGATCTGTCCGCACCAGTCACCACGCCGCCAGCCACCACGCCACCGGCCACGACTCCATAGACGGGGGCCATAGACGGGGCGCACCTGCTACCGCAGATTCTCCAGCAGCAGCAGGGCGCGGCGCAGCCGGGCAATACCGGGACGGACATGGCCGTTGGCGCACATATAGCGACCTTCGGCGGTAAGGATATCCGCCCGCCGCGCCGGCTCGTCCACCTGGGCACGCACCTGATCGATGCGGCTCAGCAGGTGGGCGCAGTATTCCGGCGTATCGGTGGTGACCCGGGCGGAATAGGGCGCCCGCTCCGGCCATATCCCTTGCGCGGCAGCGATTGAGACACTGAAGCAGAGGCAGCAGGCGGCGATCAGGCCGACTGGGATCATGCTTGCGCGCACGGCGGTACCGGACAGTTGTTCTGGCAGGCTCGCCGACCCATCCGGCCGACATCGGTGAACAGCAGATATGTCGGCGGATCGTCAGACTCGCCCGTCATGCGCGCATTCTCATGCCGCGCATCATGTACCCGGCACGGTGACCGCACGCTGGTACGATCATGAACTGTCCGTTATGTTGGCGGTCGGGCCAGCCGCCGCCCGGCGACGCGAGTCGGGCGGCGGCAGGTGCAGTTCGGCGCGCAGGCCGGGGTGGTTGTCGTCCAACGACAGCGTGCCGCCGTGCAGTGCGGCAACCGCCTGGACCAGTGCCAGGCCGAGGCCGGAGCCGGGTGTGGAGCGCGCGGCCTCGCCACGGAAAAACCGCTCGGTGGCGCGCTGCCGGTCTTCCTCGCGGATTCCCGGCCCCTGGTCGGAAACAGCGATGCGCAGGCCGTTGGAGTCGGTGCTGGCACGCAATTCGATGGTGCCGTCCGGCGGCGAGAATTTGACCGCGTTGTCCATCAGGTTGGCGACCGCCTGCTGGATCATGTCGCGGTCCCCGAACGCGGGCAGCGTCGCGGGAATCTCAGCCACCAGTTTCTGGCCACCCTCCTCGGCGACCGCATCGTACAACTCGGCGAGGTCCTGCAGCAGCGGCGCGGCATCGACCGGCGCGAAGGCCGAGCGGCGGGCGCCGGCCTCGATCTCGGCGATGCGCAGCAAGGCCTGGAACACCTTGACGATACCATCCAGGTCGGCCTGGGCGCGCTCGATGGCGGCGCGCAGATCGGCCTCGGTGGTGGCGTGGTTGGCCGCATCCTCCAGCCGCACGCGGGCGCGGGTGATCGGCGTGCGCAGGTCGTGGGCGATGGCGTTGGAGACCTGGCGCACGCCATCCATCAGCCGGGTGATGCGGTCCAGCATGTCATTGATGGTTTCCGCCAGCAGGTCGAATTCGTCGCCGACCCCGGTCACCCGCACCCGGCGCGACAGGTCGCCGACACCGATTGCCGCCGCGGTGGCCGCCACGTCGGCCAGGGTGGCGCGGAACAGGCCGCGCACCGCCCAGGCGCCCGAACTCCCCAGGATGATGGCGATGATCGCCGACCACAGCATCGCGTCGGTCAACAGGCTACGCAATTGCAGCCGCGCCTCCACGTCGCGCCCGACCAGCAGATGGAAGCCGCCCGGAATGTCGAAATGATGCACCCTGGCGAGGCTGCGGCGCCCGGCGCGGTCGATGCGCAGGTTGAACCAGGTCATGTCCATGGTGACGCCGGCCGGCCAGCCGTCCAGATTGCCGCTGAGGCGCTGGAAGCCGGGGCCGATCAGCAGGTAGATCGCATCGTCGTCGACATTGCCGGCGATGCGCTGGTCGATGGTGTCGATCAGCGCCGGCAGCCCGCCATCGGCATAGCGCTCGGCCAGGCCCTGCGAGTCGGCGTCGATCGCGGCGTCGGTCTGGCGGTCGAGCACGCCGGCGGTGGACCACCACAGGAAGGCGGCCAATGCCAGGGCGCTGGCGCCGAATAGGGCGACATAGATCAGCCCGAAGCGGAACCCGGCCGAGTTGACGAAGCTGTTGCCGGACCGTTTGGCGCGCCTAGCCCGCGCCGCCAGGTCGCGCGGCAGCGGCGGCGGGCGGATGCCGTGGGCCGGAAACGGCCGCGGCGGCGGCGGGGCGGCGAGCGTGCCGGAGGACGGCGGAGGCGGCGGGCCGTACAGCTCCGGCTCGGAAGGCACGCCCTCGGTCACGGCGCCTCGGCACGCAGCATATAGCCGGCGTTACGCACGGTGTGGATCAGCGGCACCGGGAACGGCTTGTCCACCTTCTGCCGCAGGCGCGAGACATGCACGTCGATGACGTTGGTCTGCGGGTCGAAATGGTAGTCCCACACGCCTTCCAGCAGCATGGTGCGGGTGACCACCTGGCCGGCATGGCGCATCAGGAATTCCAGCAGGCGGAACTCGCGCGGTTGCAGATCGACCTTCTGGCCGGCGCGCTTCACCTGGCGGGACAGCAGGTCCATCTCCAGGTCGGCGACCAGCAGCTTGGTCACCGGCCCCTCGCCCTTGCTGCGGCGGGCCAGCGCCTCGACGCGGGCCAGCAGTTCGGCGAACACGAACGGCTTGGTCATGTAGTCGTCGCCGCCGGCGCGCAGGCCGCGCACCCGGTCATCGACCTGGGCCAGGGCGGAGAGGAACATCACCGGGGTGTTGTTGCCCTGGCTGCGCAGGGTCTCCAGCAGGCGCAGCCCGTCCACCCCGCCGGGCAGCATGCGGTCGAGGATGATCGCGTCGAAGCCCTCGCTGGCGCCGAGGAACAGGCCGTCGCGGCCATTATTTGCGTGCTCGACCACGTGACCGGCCTCCTTGAGGCCCTTGACGACGAAGCCGGCGACGTCCTTGTCGTCTTCGACCACCAGGATGCGCATGGCTAGTTCTCCTCGGTTTTCGGCCGGCGGCCGACGGTAACGGATAAAGTAAGGTCGCGCGCCTGGCGCTCGATCACCACCGGCAGCACCCGGCCAGGCGGCGCCGCTGCAACGGCGCGGATCAGCGCGCGAGCGGTCTGAACAGGATCGCCGGCCACCTTGGTCACCAGATCACCCGGCCGCAATCCGGCTGCCCAGGCCGGGCCGCCGCGCTGCACAGCAACCACGCGCACCCCGGGGGCATGGCGCGCGGCAGCTTGCTGGTCCTGCAGCGAAACGCCGAGCCAGCCGCGCGCAATCGAGCCATGGGCGCGCAACTCGGCGGCGATATGGGCGACCAGTTCGCTCGGGATAGCGAAACCGATGCCGACCGAACTGCCGGTCGGCGAGAAGATCGCCGAGTTCATGCCGATCACCTTGCCATCGGTGTCGAACAGCGGGCCGCCGGAATTGCCCGGATTGATCGGCGCGTCGATCTGGATGAAATCGTCGAATGGCCCGGCACCGAGATCACGTCCGCGCGCCGAGATGATGCCGGCGGCGACCGAGCCGCCGAGGCCGAACGGGTTGCCGCAGGCGATCACCCAATCGCCCACCTCCACCGTCCGGCTATCGCCCCATTGGGCCGCCGGCAGTGGCGCGGCGGGGGTAACCTGGATGACCGCCACATCGGTGAGTTCGTCGGCGCCGATCAGCTTGGCGCGAAGCTGGGTGCCGTTGGACAGGCTGACGATGATGCTGTCGGCATTGGCGATCACGTGGTTGTTGGTGACGATCACGCCCGACGGGTCGATGATGAAGCCGGAACCGGCGCCACTGACCTGCTCGCGCTCCACGCCGAACCGCTCGCGGAAGCGCCGGCGCAGTTCCGGCGACAATCCGGCGAACGGGTCGGCGCCGCCGGTGGTCTCGGTGACCGCGATATTGACCACGCTCGGCATCACCCGCT
>JBEPTZ010000174.1:0-7581 GCA_041691815.1 Rhodospirillales bacterium
CGCCGCCGCCCCAGTGGCCGCCGCCAGAGACCGAGCGGATGCTGCGGCCGGCGATTTCTACGTCGGACGTGGTGTAGCCTTCCCAGCGCCAGTCGCGCGAGCCGCCGAGCGGGGTGAGGATGCGTTCGGCGAATATCTCCGGCAGGGCGCGGCCGAAGCGGCGCAACAGCGCCAGGCTGAGGCGGTTGACCCGGACATCGTTGTATTCCCAGTAGGTTCCGGGGGTTTGCAGCGGGCGGGCGCTGCCCTTGGTGTGGCCGGGCTGGCCGGCGAATTCGGTGGCGAGTTGGCGGTAGCGGTCGATCATCTCGGATTTGCCGAACAGGCTGCCCTCCCATTCGGAGGTCTGCTGCAGCAGCTGGCGCCAGGTGATGGCGCCGTTATGCGGGCCGTCGAAGCCGCCGTCGTCGACGGTGCGGCCGACCTTCTCGTCAAGATCGGCGATCAGGCCATCCTGCACTGCGAGGCCGGCGAGGATGGACAGGTAGCTTTTGGCGACGCTGAAGGTCATGTCGACCTGGCGGGTGTCGCCCCAGCTGGCGACCAGCTGACCGCCGCGCAGGATCAGGCCGTTGGGGGCGCCGCGCGGGGCGGTGCGGCCGATGATGGCGTTGTCCGGCGGCGGCTCGAAATTGCCGGCTTCGAGCTGGGCCAGGATGTCGCGGCGCCACAGGGTTTCGTGCGCCTCGGCGAATTCGACGGCGGCGCCGAGGCGGACCGGGTCGAACCCGGCTGCGCTGGGGGCGATCTGCGGCCAGGGGGCGGGATGGGCGGGGAGGTGGGGCATGCGGGGCATCCGGCTGGGTGAAGCGGCATCTTGCGGCGTGCCGGCGGCGACGGGAACCCCAGAGCCAGGTCGCGGTGATGGTTGCACCGGTAGGCGGCGGGAGGCTATCACCACGACAACGTCGATTCAGAAAGGGTTTTTCGGATGCATCGCAGAACATTGCTGCAAGGCGCTGCCGCTTCGTTGCTGGCCAGTCCGCTGGCGGCGCCGGCGATCGCGCAGCCGGCCAAGACCGCGACGCTGCGCTTCGTTCCGCAGGCCAATCTCAGCGTGCTCGACCCGATCTGGACCACCGCCACGGTGACCGGCGAGCATGGGTTCTACGTGTTCGACACGTTGTATGGCGCCAACACCAAGGGCGAGCCGCAGCCGCAGATGGCCGAGGGGCACAGCGTTTCGGATAACGGGCTGGTGTGGACCTTCAAGCTGCGCGACGGGCTGGTATTCCATGATGGCGAGAAGGTGCGCGGCATCGATTGCGCCGCCAGCCTGGAGCGCTGGAGCAAGCGCGATCCGTTCGGCCAGTTGCTTGGCCGCGCGGTGGAGAAATGGAGCGCGCCGGATGACCGCACGGTGGAGATTCGGCTCTCCAGCAAGTTCCCGCATCTGCTGGATGCGCTGTGCGCCAGTGGCGGCAACATCGCCTTCATCATGCCGGAGCGGCTGGCCAAGACCGACGCCAACAAGGCGGTGACCGAGATGATCGGCTCCGGGCCGTACAAGTTCCTGGCCAAGGAGTATAATTCCGGCAGCCGGGCGGCGTATGAGAAATTCGACGGCTACCGGCCGCGCAGCGAGGCGCCGGACTGGATGTCGGGCGGCAAGGTGGCGCATTTCCCGCGCGTTGAGTGGAACATCATCCCCGATCCGGCGACCGCGGCGGCGGCGTTGCAGAACAATGAAGTGGACTGGTGGGAGCGCCCGCTGGTCGACCTGATCCCGATGCTGAAGAAGACCGACGGGGTGGGGGTGCAGATCGCCGACCCCGGCGGGCGCATGGCGATCATGCGGCTGAACTGCCTGCAGACGCCGTTCAAGGACGTGAAGCTGCGCCAGGCGGTGCGGCTGGCGGTGAACCAGGAAGACTATATGCGCGCCTCACGCGGCGACGACGCCAGCCTGTGGACGGTGTGCCGCAGCCTGTTCGGCAAGGGCACGCCGTATTTCCAGGACCAGGCGGCGCTGATGCCGGCCGACCCGAAGGTGGCGATGGCGATGCTGAAGGAGGCCGGCTATGGCAACGAGAAGCTGGTGATCATCAACCCCACCGACTTCCCCGATATCGGCCCGCTGGGGCAGATGACGGCGCAGACGCTGAAGCAGATCGGCATGAACGTCGATTTGCAGGAGAGCGACTGGGGCACCGTGGTGCAGCGCCGGGCGAAGCGGGCGGCGATCGGCGAGGGCGGCTGGAGCATCTTCCACACCACCGGGCCGGTGGTCGGGTGGGGCAACCCGGCGGTGTCGCCGCTGGTCGGCGGGCAGGGGGAGAAGGGCTGGTTCGGCTGGTGGAAGAACGACGAGGCCGAGCAGCTGGCCGGCCAGTGGCTCGCCGCGACCGATCCGGCCGAGCAGAAGAAGCTGGCGGTGGCGGCCGGGCGGCTGGCGCTGGACCAGGTGGCGACGGTGCCGCTGGGGCAGTTCTTCCTGCAGACCGCGTTCCGCAAGAGCATCACCGGGATACTGCAGTGCCCGACCATGGTGCCGTGGAATATCCGGCCGGTGTGACGCCGGTTGCGGCTGGTTCGCCGCCGGGTGGCAGAGCAGCCCGGCCGCAGGATCAGTCGCCTGTGCGGACGTGGATGACGGCGGTCTTGTCGGCGTAGAGGCGCTTCCAGCCTGGCAGCAGGTCCATCATGTCGGCGGTGGCGGAACCGGTGCTGAACAGCGTCCAGGCGATATGGTCCTGCGCCAGGGTTTGCGTCAGCAGCGCGTGCGAGGGATGCGTCATGTCGAGGTAATGCTGCACGAAGGCGTTGCCGTAGAGTTCGACCCGGCCATCGATATATGGCCGGATGCCGCGAAAGATGAGATAGCCGCCGAAATTATAGCCGTTGAGCACCGGCTGCGCCGCCAGCCCCGGCGGCAGGGCGGCCAGTGCGGTGACCGGGCGGGTGGGGGTGTCGCCGATTGGCACCGGGCGTTCGACGCGAACCACGGTCAGTGCGATGGCCGCCACCATCCAGACCGCCCAGGCGCGGGCCGGCGGGCGGAATTGCGCCGGCGGTTCGGTGCTGCCGGCGCGGAAATAGCGGCCCAGCGGTCCGGCCAGCAGCAGCAGCCCGAACACCGCGAACAGGATCTGGTTGCGGCCATGCGCCAGTGCCTGATAGGCCAGCACCACGACCAGGGCGACGCGCAGCCTGGGCAGGCGGGGGCCGTGGGTCAGGCCGAAATACAGCAGCCCGAGCAGCAGCAGCATGATCGGCGGCCATTCGGCGAAGTTGACCGGCCGCCACTCGGTGACGTTCTGCAGCGCCGGCATGGCGAGCAGGTGCAGCGGCAGCAGCACGCCGGCGAGGCCGTGCGGGGTGGCGAACATGGCGGCGATGCTGGCCAGCAGGAAGACGCCCCAGCCGCGTGCCAGCCGGGCGCGGTTGCCGGGAGAGAGGTAGCAGGCCTCGATGGCGGCGGCGGCGGCGAAGGCCGGGCCGACCAGGAAGCTGCCGTGCAGGTTCACCCACGGGATCATCAGCAGGGCGATGGCCGGATGCGGCGCCCGGTGCCGGCTGCGCGCGGTGAGCACGGTGGTCGCCCAGGCCACCATGATCGGCAGCACCAGCAGGTGCGGCCGGGCCAGGAAGGACGGGAACAGGCTGTAGATGGCGCCGAGCACCAGCAAACCGGCCGGGAACGGGTCGAGCCAGCGGGAGGCCGCCCGGGCCAGCAGGAAGACGCTGGAGGCCACGGCGCAGGCGAACAGCAGCAGCAGGCCGGGCCAGCCGGCGCTGCGCCAGGCGAGCGCCATCAGCACCTCGGACAGCCATTCATGCGAGACCCAGGGATGGCCGGCGGCGGTGAAGGAGAACGGATCGGTGGTCGCCAGCTGGTGGTGATCGAGCATCCATTGACCGGCGGCGATGTGCATGAAGGTGTCGCCGTCGTTCAGGATCGCCGGCGCGAACAGGGCGAGGCTGAAGCATAGCAGCGCCAGGGCCATGATGCAGGCGATGTAGGCGCGCGAGGCGATGGGCATTGCTCCCCCTGGCGCACTGGCGCCGCGTTCTGCGTGCGATGCTATGGCGGGAGCGGGGGGGAAGGATAGCTTCGGCACGAAAACGCCCGCGGCCCGGTGGGGCCGCAGGCGTTTGTCGCCCCGTGGGCTGTCAGACCGGGTCGGCGGTCAGACCGAGTAGTACATCTCGAACTCGACCGGATGCGGGGTGTGTTCGAAGCGGAACACCTCGCCCCATTTCAGTTCGATATAGCTGGCGATCTGGTCGGTGCTGAACACGTCGCCGGCCAGCAGGAAGTCGTGGTCGGCTTCCAGCGCGCCGAGCGCCTCGCGCAGGCTGCCGCAGACCGTGGGGATGCCCTTCAGCTCCTCGGGCGGCAGGTCGTAGAGGTCCTTGTCCATCGGGTCGCCGGGGTGGATCTTGTTCTTGATGCCGTCCAGGCCGGCCATGGTGATCGCCGAATAGGCCAGGTAGGGGTTGGCCGAGGGGTCGGGGAAGCGGACCTCGACGCGCTTGGCCTTCGGGTTGGTGGTGTACGGGATGCGGCAGGAGGCGGAGCGGTTGCGCGCCGAGTAGGCCAGCAGCACCGGCGCCTCGAAGCCCGGGATCAGCCGCTTGTAACTGTTGGTGCTGGGGTTGGTGAAGGCGTTCAGCGCCTTGGCGTGCTTGATGATGCCGCCGATGAAGTAGAGGCACATCTCCGACAGGTCGGCATAGCCGTTGCCGGCGAACAGCGGCTTGCCCCCCTTCCACAGCGACAGATGGGTGTGCATGCCGGTGCCGTTGTCGCCGTAGATCGGCTTGGGCATGAAGGTCGCGGTCTTGCCGTAGCTGTGGGCGACGTTGTGGACGCAGTATTTGTAGATCTGCATCTGGTCGGCCATCGTGGTGAGGGTGCCGAACTTGGTGCCGAGTTCGTGCTGGGACTGCGCCACCTCGTGATGGTGCTTCTCGATCGGCAGGCCCATCTCGCCCATGGTGGACAGCATTTCGGCGCGCAAATCGCTTTCGCTGTCGACCGGCGGGACCGGGAAATAGCCGCCCTTGACGCCGGGGCGGTGGCCCATGTTGCCTTCCGGGTAGTCTTTCATCGAGGCCTGCGGGCCTTCGATGCTGTCGATCTGGTAGGTGCCGTAATTGCCGCCGGTGCCGAAGCGGACGCTGTCGAAGATGAAGAACTCGGCCTCGGCGCCGATCGAGATGCTGTCGGCCAGGCCGGTGGACTTCACGTAGGCTTCCACCTTCTTGGCGGTGCTGCGCGGGTCGCGGTTATAGGCCTGGCCGGTGGAGGGCTCGAAGATGTCGCAGAACAGGATCAGCGACGGCTTGGCCGAGAACGGGTCGAGCACCGCGGTGTCGGGGTCGGGCATCAGGATCATGTCGGACTCGTTGATCGCCTTCCAGCCGACGATCGAGGAGCCGTCGAACATGATGCCGTCGCGGAAGGCGGCCTCGTCCATCGTGGAGATGTGCTGAGCGGTGTGCTGCCACTTGCCGCGCGGGTCGGTGAAGCGCAGGTCGACGAATTCGACCGAGTTGTCGCGGATCATGTCGAGCACGTGCTCGACGCTGCCCTTGCCTGCATCCGGTGCAGCCGCGGCTTTCTTTGCCATGGTATTCTGTTCCTCGTAGGGGGCGCCGGCGGGCGTGCCGCGGCGCTGGTTCAACAATGTTTGGCCTGGCGCGTCGGAGCGCGGTGCCGTCAGATTGCGTCGGGGCCGCGTTCGCCGGTGCGGATGCGCACGACTTCCTCGACCGGGCTGACGAAGATCTTGCCGTCGCCGATGCGGCCGGTGCGGGCGGCGTTGACGATGGCTTCCACCGCGCGTTCCACCACGTCGTCCTCGCAGACCACCAGGATTTTCACCTTGGGCAGGAAATCCACCACGTATTCGGCGCCGCGATACAGCTCGGTATGGCCCTTCTGGCGGCCAAAGCCCTTGGCCTCGACCACGGTGATGCCTTGCAGGCCGATCTCGTGCAACGCCTCCTTCACCTCGTCGAGCTTGAACGGCTTGATGATGGCTTCGATCTTCTTCATCCGTGTGCGCGTCCGACCGCCCGGACGCCTCCTTCCTGCTCAGCCCCGCGCATCCCGTTGTCGGGGCGCGCAGCAGGAGGGTTGCATGCGGCGTGCCAGCGGAGAATGCAATGGCAAAGCAGGGGTGGGCGCGGGATGGCTGGATGGCGGGCGCGGCGGGTTGCCTGTTTTTTGAGCAGGACGCCTGTTTTTGCGGCGGATGCTGCGCAGGTTGAACGCCCGGACCTTCGGACCCATACTCGCGCCGGATCGGCAGGCTGGGTTCTCTGGAGGATAGCGCGACGTGAAGACGCTGAACACGCAGCTTTCGGCTGCCGGCACCACGATTTTCACGGTGATGTCGGTGCTGGCGGCACAGCATGGCTCGATCAATCTCGGGCAGGGGTTTCCGGACACCGACGGGCCGGAGGACGTGTTGCAGGCAGCCGCGGCGGCGCTGATGGACGGGCGCAACCAGTATCCGCCGATGACCGGGGTGCCGGAACTGCGCGCGGCGGTGGCGGCGACCAATCGGCGGTTCTACGGGCTGGAGGTCGATCCGGCGACCGAGGTGCTGGTGACCTCGGGCGCCACCGAGGCGCTGGCGGCCTGCCTGATGGGGCTGATCGACCCCGGCGACGAGGTGGTGCTGATCGAGCCGCTGTATGACACCTACCTGCCGATGGTGCGGATGCTGGGCGGCGTGGCGAAGCTGGTGCGTCTGCAGCCGCCGCACTGGGAATTGCCGCGCGCCGAACTGGCCGCAGCCTTCGGGCCGAAGACCAAGGCGATCCTGTTCAACACCCCGATGAACCCGGCGAGCAAGGTGTTCAGCGCCGATGAACTGGGGTTCATCGCCGGGTTGCTGCAGAAGCACGACGCCTATGCGATTTGCGACGAGGTGTATGAGCACCTGGTGTTTGACGGGCTGAAGCATATTCCGCTGATGACGCTGCCGGGGATGCGCGAGCGCTGCCTGCGGATCGGCAGCGCCGGCAAGACGTTCTCGCTGACCGGCTGGAAGGTGGGCTACATCACCACCTGCGCCAGGCTGGCCAGCGTGGTGGTGAAAGCGCATCAGAACCTGATCTTCACCACGCCGCCCAACCTGCAACGGGCGGTGGCGCTGGGGCTGGGCAAGGACGACGCCTATTTCGCCAAGCTGGCCGGGGATTTGCAGGCGCAGCGCGACATCATGGCCGAGGGGCTGAGCCGGGTGGGGTTCGCGGTGATCCCGACCCAGGGCAGCTATTTCATCACCGCGGATTTCCGGCCGCTGGGGTTCAATGGCGATGACGTGGCGTTCTGCCGCTACATCACCGAGCATGCCAAGGTGACGGCGATTCCGGTGACGGCGTTCTATGATGGCGGCGGGCCGAAATATTTCGCCCGCTTCGCGTTCTGCAAGCGGCCGGAGGTGCTGCGCGAGGCGGTGGACCGGCTGGCGCGGCTTTTTGCCGGCACAACGCAGCCACCGGCGCGCGAGGCGTTGACGAGTGCCGCCGGTTCGGCCTAAACGCGCCGCACTGGACCGGGGGCTTCCCTCGATGGCGGACGTAGCTCAGTTGGTAGAGCGCCAGGTTGTGGTCTTGGATGTC
>JBEPTZ010000175.1:0-7551 GCA_041691815.1 Rhodospirillales bacterium
GGGGCGCGGGGCGGGGGGGGGCGGCTGGCCGGCGGGGGGGCGGGGGAGTTGGCGGGCAGCGTGATGCTGCGGCTGGAGACGATGCCGGACGAGTCGCATGCGGCGCATGTGCAGAAGTTGATGGTGGCGCCGGGGTTGCGTCGGCATGGGGTGGGGCGGCGGCTGATGCTGGCGGTGGAGGCGGAGGCGCGGGCGGCGGGGCGGTCGCTGCTGACGCTCAGCGGGCGGGCCGGCGACCCGGCGGAGGCGCTGTATCGGGCGCTGGGGTGGGTGGAGTGCGGCCGGATCGCCGGGTTCGCGCTGAACGCGGCCGGGGGGTTCGAGAACGAGGTGTTTTTTGTGAAGCGGCTCGGGTAGGCGTTACCGGCGCGTGCTGCTTGGGTAGCGCGGACCGGCGACCATCCCGGTGCGAAGGTCGGCGCGTCGTGCCATCGCTGGTTCCACGCGTGGCTTGGGCGGTGGCGGGCGGCTTCGGCCGAAATTGGGGTGCCAGGGCGGCAGCGGCTGCAGTGCCAGCACCAGGCCGATGACCCAGCCGAACACCAGCGGGCCGGCGAGGAAATTCAGGATCATCACCGGCACCAGGTTGTTGTGCCGGAACGCCGCGATGAGCGTTGGCAGGGTGAAGAGCCAGGCGATCGCCAGGACGAGGAAGAACCCTTCGACGGTCAGCCAGTCATCTGTGCTCAGCCGCATGGGCTCCACCTGCGGGGGATCAACCGGGCGGTGACGATGGGCGCGACGATGGCGGAATGTAAATGATATTCGTGCCGACCGGTCCCGGCAGACCAGCAGCATCGCGCTCAGAACGAGGCGCAGCTTTCATTGAGCACCAGGCCGACCGAGTCCTGGTGGAAGGCGGCGCGGTAGGCGGCGCGGATGGCTTGCAGCTTGGCCAGGGTGTCCGGGCGGTCGTCGGTGACGATTTCGACCACGATGGAGGGTTCGTGGCTGATGCGGTTGGTGGTGCGGTCGCGCCACTGGCCGGTGGCGGCCAGCACGGTGAGGCCGTCGGGAAAGCGCGGGGTAACCGAATTGGCCAGGAAGTCCTGCCAGGCGGCGTCGGTGACGGTGCCGCCGCCGTTGATGCTGCGACCGAAGAACAGTTGCGCGGTGAGCGAGGGGGCGCCGGCGGGGCAGCCGGCGGTTGGCGGCGCCTGGCTGGCGACCGGATAGGCGCAGGCCGAGAGCAGCAGGAGGGGCAGGAGGCGGTGCATTGCTGGCGTCCCCGGTTTTGCGATCCGGGCCAGTTCAGCTTCTGCCGGGCGGGATGGCAAGGGCGGCGGTTGGCAGCTAGCATCGGCGGACAAGCAGGGAGTGCCGGCATGTCGGACAAGGTTCCAGTGGTTGCGGGGCGCGCGCCGATCAAGGTGGCGGTGGTCGCCGGCCGGGATTACTGGTGGTGCGCCTGCGGCAAGAGCGCCAATCAGCCGTTCTGCGACGGCTCGCACCGCGGCAGCGGCCTGGTGCCGGTGAAACATACCGCCGAGACGGATGGCGAGGCCTGGTTCTGCGCCTGCAAGCAGTCGGGCAACGCGCCGATCTGCGACGGCAGCCACCGGAGGGCGTGAGGCATGGCATTGCTCGATGAATCGGCGTCCGGGGTCTACATCATCGCGGTGACGCCGTTCACCGAGGCGGGCGAAATCGATTTCGCCAGCGCCGACAGCATGGTGGAGTTCTATCTGCAGCGCGGCGCCACCGGGCTGACCATCCTGGGCATGATGGGCGAGGCGCCGAAGCTGTCGGTGGCGGAATCGGTGGGCTTCGCGCGGCATGTGGTGCGCCGGGTGGCAGGACGGGTGCCGGTGGTGGTCGGCGTCTCCAGCCCCGGGTTTGCCGCGATGCGCGAACTGGCGCGGGCGGTGATGGATGATGGCGCGGCGGGGGTGATGGTGGCGCCGGCCGGCGGGCTGAAAACCGATGACGCGGTGTTTCGCTATTTCGCCCAGGCGGCCGAGACGCTGGGCGGCATCCCGTGGGTGTTGCAGGATTTTCCGCAATCCACGGGGGTGCATATCGCGGCCTCGGTGATCCGCCGGGTGGTGGATGCCGATCCGTCCTGCGTGATGCTGAAGCATGAGGACTGGCCGGGGCTGGGCAAGCTGTCGGCGGTGCGCGCGATGGTGGGGATGCGGCGGATCTCGATTTTGGTCGGCAATGGCGGGCTGTTCCTGCCGGAGGAACTGCGGCGCGGGGCGGACGGGGCGATGACCGGGTTCGCGTTTCCCGAGATGATGGCCGGCGTCTACGCGGCGCACAAAGCGGGGAACGAGACACGGGCGAGCGACCTGTTCGACGCCTACCTGCCGCTGGCGCGCTACGAGCTACAGCCGGGGCCGGGGCTGGCGGTGCGCAAATACGTGCTGCACAAGCGCGGCGCGATTGCCAGTGCGGCGCAGCGAAGGCCGGGGAGTTCGCTCTCCCCGGAAGAAATTTCCGAGGTGGAGTTTCTCTATGGGCGGGTGGAGAGAAGGCTAAAGGAGATCAGGTAAGGTCTTCTTTTTGTGAACAAAAAGAAGCAAAAAAACTTTTCATTTGCCTTGCAACAGGTGTGAGGTGGAGACGCCGGAGTCTCCACCTCACACCTGTTGCAAGCCGGATAAAAAAACAAAAAAGCGCTGCTTCCTTGCTTACGCGCTGTGCCACCACTTGCCGCCGAGCACGATGCCTCGGCAGGCAATTTGCTGGTCGGCTTTTATGGTTTCGCCGAGTGAGTCCATGAGGGTGATTGGGCCTTTGGCGATTTCCAGGATGGTGGCGTCGCCGAGCAGGCCCTGGCCGAGGGTGCCGCGGTCGTCCAGGCGCACGGCGCGGGCGGGGTTGATGGTGCTGGCGCGGATGATTTCTTTCAGCGGTACGCCGAGGGCGAGGAATTTCGACATGGTGACCAGCAGGTTGTAGGCGGGGCCGCCGATCGAGGTGAGGTGGACGTCGCTGCTGATGACGTCGGGCAGGAAGCCGGATTTCAGCATCGCCATCGCGGTTTCGAAGCCGAAGCTGCCGCGGCCGTGGCCGATATCGAAGATCACGCCGCGCTCGCGGGCGGCCAGCACGTCGGCCTGCACACTGCCGTCGGGTGCGGCTGGGGCGTTGGGGAACGGGCGGAAGCAGTGGGTGAGGATGTCGCCACGGCGCAGCATCGCCATCACCTCGTGGCGCGGCGGCGGCGGGTTGTCGAGGTGGCCCATCAGCGGCAGGCCGGCGTATTCGGCGACTTCCATGGCGATCTGCATTGGCAGGATGCCGAGGCCGGCGGAGGTGCCGGCGCCGATGCGGACCTTGATGCCGACCACCAGGTCGGATTGCTGTTTGCAGACTTCCAGCGCCACGCGCGAGTTCAGCAGGCGGACATCGGTGCATTCGCCGACGTTGAGCTCGTGGTGGAAGCCGAAGATGCCGGCGAACGAGACGTTGAGGAACGGCAGGATGCGCACCTCCGAGCGCTCGATGACATGGGCGCGGAAGCCGTGGATGTTGCCGGGGCCGGCGGAACCGGCGTCGATCAGCGTGGTGCAGCCGCTGAAGCGGGCGTATTCGTCGGGGTCAACGCCGAGCGAGGTGCCGCCCCAGTAGACATGGGTGTGCAGGTCGATGAGGCCGGGCACCACCAGCTTGCCGGAGACGTCGCGGGTGTCGGCGGCCTCGCCGAGGTCGTGGCCGATGGCGGCGACGCGGCCCTCGGCGAAGGCGATATCGACGGTGTCGTCGACGTTCTGCGCCGGGTCGATCACCCGGCCGCCGCGTAGAATGAGATCGTACATAACCGGCCCCTCCCCAAGAGGCGCGAAGCGTCGCAGTATGCGGGCAGTTCCGCAAGAATGCGCAGCAGGAGAGTGCGATGCCGAGTTCCGCCGCCATGGACGATACCAGAACCAATTCGCGGATTGTGGCTGCCTATCGCGGGCGCACGCCGGGCTCGGCGGCGTTGGCGGCGGAGGCGGCGGACCTGTTTCCCAGCGGGATCGCCCATGATGCGCGGCATCTGGACCCGTACAGCGTGTATATCGAGCGCGCCGCCGGGCCGCATAAATGGGATGTGGATGGCAACCGCTACATCGATTATTTCGGCGGGCATGGCGCGCTGATCCTCGGGCATTGCCATCCGGTGGTGACCGCGGCGGTGGAGGCGGCGGTGGCCGAGGGCAGCCAGTTCGGCGCCAATCATCCGCGCGAGGTCGGTTGGGCGAAGGCGGTGCGGCGGCTGGTGCCGGGTGCCGAGCGCATCCGCTTCACCTCGTCGGGCACCGAGGCGACGCTGATGGCGGTGCGGTTGGCGCGGGCGTTTACCGGGCGGCAGACGCTGCTGCGGTTCAAGGGGCATTTCCACGGCTGGCACGACCAGATGACCAGCGGCTACTCCAACCACTATGACGGCTCGCCGACGCCAGGGGTGCTGCCGGGGGTGACCGATCGCAATGTGCTGGTGGCGCCTGGCGATATCGCGGCGGTGGAGGCGGTGCTGAAGAGCAACCCGGACATCGCGGCGATTATTCTGGAGCCGACCGGGTCGAGCTTCGGCCAGGTGCCGTTGCGGGCGGAGTTCACCCAGGCGCTGCGGCGGCTGACCACGCAGTATGGCGCGCTGCTGATCATGGACGAGGTGGTGACCGGGTTCCGGGTGTCGCCGGGCGGCGCGCAGGGGGCGTGGGATGTGAAGCCCGATCTGTCGTCGTGGGCGAAGATTCTGGCCGGCGGCATGCCGGGCGGCTGCGTGACCGGGCGGAAGGATGTGCTCGATCTGCTGGACTTCGCGGCCACCGCCAAGGCCGGGCGGGAGAAGATCGGCCATCCCGGCACGTTCAACGCCAATCCGGTTTCGGCGGCGGCGGGGATCGCCTGCCTCACCGTGATTGCCGAGACCGATGCGGTGCAGAAGGCGGCCGATACGGCGGCGAAGCTGCGGGCCGGGTTGAACGAGGTGCTGGCCGAGGCGGGGCTGAAATGGGCGGTTTATGGCACCTCGTCGGGGTTCCATCTGTTCATGAACCCTGAGGGGCGGGACATCACGCCGCACAGCTTCGATCCGTTCGCGTGCAGCATGGAGGAGCTGAAGGCGCAGCCGGCGCAGGTCAACGGGCGGATGCGGCTGGCGCTGCTGGCCAACGGGGTGGACACCAATCCGAGGCTGGGCGGGCTGACGTCTTGCACGCATACCGAGCAGGATGTGGGCGAGACGGTGGCGGTGTGGCGCGAGGCGCTGCGGATGCTGCGGGCGGAGAATGAGTTGCCGGGGTAGGGGGGCGGCGGGAGCGAGCGCGGCGGCGGTGGGGCGACATTACGGCGCTTGAGGGATTCGCCAAACCTCATTATTTCGAAAATGCGATGGTCATGCCTCTGCAAGCATGATCGCCCGCGTTCAGCCGCGAATGATAGGCTGTGAAGGGTGACTGCAGCGGCCCAGCCAACTCTAGACAGTGTGCGACCTGACGATGACGCCAAATGATCCTGAACCGAATAACGCCGACAGAGTCTGGCGTTACATGAGTTTTTCGCGGTTTGTATGGCTGCTTCAGAAAAAGCAGCTTTGGCTGTCACGTGCGGATCGTCTTGGTGACTCATGGGAGGTATCTCTTGCGGGCGAACAACTCCAACATGTGATTGCCCGCCATCCGATTTCGCCAATTGGAGGCCCAAGAATGGAAACCGCGATGCGGCGATCCGCCAGGATCATTAAACGATGGAGAAAAGAGACATTTGTTAATTGCTGGAGTCTATCGCATCACGAATCTCATGCACTGTGGCGCATCTACTGCGGTTCTACCGATGGAGTCGCGATACAAAGCACGCTTGGGAGGCTCCGGCAGTCCGTTGGTGAACTTCCCGTCTATAAGGTTAGCTATGAAATACCTGGGAGCCGAAGGCAGACTCCTAACCTGATTGACCTTGTAACAAAGAAGCGTCCGATGTTTGCTTACGAGCAGGAAGTGCGGATTGTGCGACAAGTATCCGATGATCAACCCGCAGACCAAGAACGATTAGGGTATGCCATCGAATGGGATCCAGAGATTAATTTGAATTCAATATATATCCATCCTGATGCAGATTTTTCATTCAAGGAAACAGTAACAGAGATAGCTGCGCATTATGCGCCGACCCTGAAAGATGACATCATATGGTCTGAGATGAAGAAATTACCTCCGTTCTAGGATATTCGATTGGACGTCACGACTCGGGAGGAAGCTATGGTCGCCACGCGCATGAAGATAGCTAAACCTCTGATGTTTGAAATTACTGCCCCTCTTGGTATGGGCTTATCGAAAGGGAGCACGGGGCGAGAAGAATCGGTAGGTGCTTCGTATTCTCTAAACTTCTCGGTTTGCCCGTCGAAATTCTCAAGTCGCCAAAACATCTATTTGGCGCCAACGGGAGAAGATACGGGCGGTGCTATGCCAATAGAATACGCCACAAAAAAATTGCGACAGCTGACGGCTGAGATCGAGGGATCGCTTCAATTTAATATGCGGTCGCTTCCGGAGCAGGAGGTCACGGACGGCGCAAAAGCGCCCATCGGTGAACTTTCCCATATCCCAGAATACTCAAGCGGTGACAACGGGCATGCCGAATTCTACTGTATTGAGATCGGCCTGCCGGAAAACGAGTTCAGGTATATCCGCGATATCTTCCTCGCCGGAAAACCGCCAACGTCAATTACAATCTGGACGCCAGACGTCGAACACGGTGTCGCGCCGGACGGCAGCGACAAAGTGTGGGCGGTCTCGGATGTGCACGGCACATTCGCAACCATAGTTGAGTTTGGCTTGGCGTTTTCGACGGACTTGCCCCGTGTAGGGGTAGGAATAAAGAAGACAGAGAGGGACGAAGAAAATGATGCCGAGGAAATTACCAAGCTAAAAGAAGCAATTTTACATTCACGAGAGGATATACAATTGCTGTGTTACGGCCAAGCTGCCATGAATGCGGCCATAGTTGGCCTTCGGAAGCAGATCAATGTCCTCATCGCTGTGGTCATCGGCATAGCCATAGTCATGATTCTTCATTTTAGGTTTTAGTGGGCGACCCCAGCCGCGCCGGCTCCATCGCCTCGTGCAAACGCCGCTTCTCCTCGTCTCTCCGCCTCCATGTGAATCTTCCTCGCTTTGTTAAAACCAAGCTACGTCGTCAGCACCAATTCATGATGCACCCCACGGCAATCCATCTCGAATTCCAGATCGACCACCGGCGGCCGACAATACTGCCAGGTGGCGCCATGCCGCGCCGCGCCGCGTCGGACGATCTCGTCGCCGAGGAACGGCGTGATGTCGTGGATGGTGTAGACCTGCACGCCTGTGGTGTCGGGCCAGGCGAAGCCGAGGGCTGCCATGCGGCGCTCCATTTCGCCCAGCACAAATTGCGCCTTGGCGCGCAGGCCCTGGGGGCTGATGTCGCCCAGCGCCACGGTGTGGTCGCGATAGGGGCCGCGGCCTTCCTGGGTTTCGCCGCTGCCGGCGATCACGAAGGAGGGCGGTGCGGCGTCGGCGGGGCGCGCGTAGCTGAAGGCGTGGAAGCTGGGGGTGGTGGGCGGGTCGAGCTCGGGGCAGACACTGTCTC
>JBEPTZ010000176.1:0-7520 GCA_041691815.1 Rhodospirillales bacterium
CTTTTTGTGAACAAAAAGAAGCAAAAAAACTTTTCATCCGCGCTGCGCGGCTTCGCGCGCTGGCATCATGGTGCCAGCGCCGACGAAGCCAAGGATGAGAGTTTTTTGGTTCTTTTTTGCAAAAAAGAACATTCTTTTCTTCCTTCCCCTTCGATCCTGCACCAGGCAAGTTCATGACACGCGCTAGCCGAACCGGCCGGTGATGTATTCCTGGGTGCGGCGCTGGCGCGGGGCGGTGAACATCTCCGCCGCCGGGCCGATCTCGACCATCTCGCCGAGATAGAAGAACGCCACCCGGTCGGCGATGCGCGCCGCCTGCTGCATGTTGTGGGTGACGATGACGATGGTGAAGTCGCCCTTCAACTCGTCGATCAGCTCCTCGATCTTCAGCGTGCTGATCGGGTCGAGCGCACTGGTCGGTTCGTCGAGCAGGATCACCTCCGGGCGCACCGCGATGGTGCGGGCGATGCACAGCCGCTGCTGCTGGCCGCCGGAGAGTGCTGCGGCCTGGGTGCCCAGCCGGTCCTTCACCTCGTCCCACAGCGCGGCGCGGGTCAGCGACCATTCCACCCGCTCGGCCAGCTCGGCGCGCGACAGCCGCTCATGCAGCTTGACGCCGAAGGTGATGTTGTCCTCGACGCTCATCGGGAACGGCGTCGGCTTCTGGAACACCATGCCGATCCGGCTGCGTAGCTGGATCAGGTCGATATGCGGCGCCAGGATGTTCTGGCCGTCCATCATCACCTGGCCGGTGGCGCGCTGGCCGGGATACAGGTCATACATCCGGTTCAGCACCCGTAGCAGCGTCGATTTGCCGCAGCCGGAGGGGCCGATCATGCCGGTCACCTCGCCAGCGGCAAAATCCAGGTCGATCGCCTTCAGCGCCCGGTTGGCGCCGTAGAAAAAGTCGAGGTTGCGGATGGCGATCCGCGCCGAAGGCGCCTCGGCGGGCGGGGTGGCCAGCGTCAGTTCAGCCGCGTTCATCAGTGTCACCATGGAATGGCTCCGGCAGGGAAGGGGGTCATTTTCCGGGCCTCAGGGCGGCGCGCGCCAAGAGGTTGATCGCCAGCACGCCCATGGTGATCAGCAAGGCCGCCACCCAGGCCAATTGCACCCAGTCGTCGAACGCCGAGCCGGCATACTGGTAGATCACCAGCGGCAGGCTGGCCATCGGCTTGGCCAGGCTGGTCGACCAGTTGAGATTGCCGAGCGAGGTGAACAGCAGCGGCGCGGTCTCGCCGGCCACCCTTGCGATCGCCAGCAAGATGCCGGTGGCGATGCCCTGGCGGGCCGCCGGATAGCAGACGAAGACGATCGCTTTCCATTTCGGCGCCCCCAGCGCCACCGCCGCCTCGCGCAGTGCCACCGGGATCAGCCGCAGCATGTCCTCGGTGGTGCGGACCACGATCGGGATCACGATCACCGCCAGCGCCACCGCGCCGGCAATGCCGGAGAAGCCGCCGAACGGCGCCACCAGGATGGCGTAGACGAACAGGCCGATCAGGATCGAGGGCGCCGACAGCAGCACGTCGGAGACGAAGCGCACGGCACTGCCGAGCGCCGAGCGGCCGGCGTATTCGGCGAGGTAGGTGCCGACCAGCAGCCCGATCGGGGTGCCGATGGCGGTGCCGACGGCGGTCTGGATCAGGCTGCCGACGATGGCGTTGGCCAGCCCGCCACCGGAGCCGGGCGGCCTGGTCGAGGTGGTGAATACGGTGGCGCCGAGCCCGGCGGCGCCGAGCCACAGCAGGGTCAGCAGGATCAGCGCCAGGAAGGCCAGCGCGATGCCGGTGGCCAGCACGCACAGCGCCGCCACCACCCGGTTGCGCCGCTGCCGGCGGCGGGACAGCGTGCCGCGCATCGCGGCACTCATCCCCGGCTCCCGCTGCGCACCAGCAGCCGCGAGATCGCCAGCACGATGAACGAGATCACGAACAGCAGGAACCCCAGCGCCAGCAGCGCCGAGAGTTTCAGGCTGCCCGGCCCGGCCTCGGGGAATTCCAGCGCCACCAGCGAGGCGATGGTGTTGCCCGGCCCGAACAGGCTGGCCGACAGCCGGTTGGTGTTGCCGATCACGAAGGTCACCGCCATGGTCTCGCCCAGCGCCCGGCCGAGGCCGAGCATGATGCCGCCCATCACCGAGACGCGGGTATAGGGCAGCACGATCGAGCGCATCACCTCCCAGGTGGTGCAGCCGACGCCGTAGGCGGATTCCTTGAATACCGCCGGCACGGTGAGAAACACGTCACGCATCACGGCGGCGATGAACGGCAGGATCATCACCGCCAGGATCAGCGCTGCGGTCAGCAGCCCGGTGCCGAATGGCGGCCCGGCGAACAGTGCGCCGAGCACCGGCACGCCATCGAGCGCGTCGATCACCAGCGGCTGCACATGGGCGGACATGAACGGCACGATGACGAAGAAGCCCCACATGCCGTAGATGATCGACGGGATCGCCGCCAGCAATTCCACCGCGGTGCCCACCGGCCGCCGCAGCCAGTCCGGCGCCAGTTCGGTCAGCCAGAAGGCGATGCCGAACGCCAGCGGCACCGCGAACAGCAGGGCCAGCAGCGAGGTGACCAGCGTGCCATAGATCGGCACCAGGGCGCCGAAATGCTGGTGCACGGGGTCCCAGTCGGCATCGATCAGGAAATGCCAGCCGAAGGCGCGCAACGCCGGCAGCCCGCCGATCAGCAATGACAGGATGATGGCCCCGAGCAGCAGCAGCACCAGGATGCCGGCGCCATAGGCGAGGCCCGCGAACACCCGGTCGCCCCACGCCTCGCCGCGCGCGCTGATCGCCGGCCGGGCGGCGGCGAGGCTGTGGGACATCGGCGGCACCGCTCGCCTCAGCCCTTGAACGCCGAGGCCCAGGCCGCCCGCACCGCGTCCTGCACCGCTTTCGGCAGCGACACGTAACGCAACTCGGTGGCGAGCGCGCCGCCATTGGCAAAGCTCCAGTCGAAGAACCGGCGCACGGCGGCACTGCGGGCCGGATCGGCGGGGTCGGTCGGCAGCAGGACGAAGGTCGCCGACTCGATCGGCCAGCTTTCGGCACCGGGCTGGTCGTTGAGGTCGATGGCGAAGTTCTGCACCGCGCCCCAGTCGGCGCTGGCCGCCGCCGCCGCGTAGCTGGCCATCGAGGGTGCGACGAAGCGACCGTCTTTGTTGCGCAGCATGGTGGTGGTCAGCTTGCCCTGGCTGGCATAGGCGCTTTCGACGTAGCCGATGGCGCCGCGCACCTGCTTGACCGTGGCGGCGATGCCGTCATTGCCCTTGGCGCCGTTGCCATACGGCCAGCGCACGCTGGTCGCCGAGCCGACCTTGGTTTTCCAGGCGGCGCTCTTGAGCGATAGGTAGTCGGTGAACACGAAGGTGGTGCCGGAGCCGTCGGCCCGATAGACCGGCGCGATGGCAAAACCCGGCAGTTTCAGGTCCGGGTTCAGTGCGGCAAGTTGCGGATCGTTCCATTTGGTGATCTTGCCCAGGTAGATATCGGCCAGCACCTCGCCGGTCAGCTTGATTTCATCGGCCTTGATGCCGGGCAGATTGACCACCGCCACCACGCCGCCGATCACGGTGGGAAACTGCATCAGGCGGTGTTCGGCGAGTTTTTCCGCCGAAAGCGGCATGTCGGAGGCGCCGAAATCGACGGTTCGACCGTTGATCTGGTTGATGCCGGCGCCGGAGCCGACGCCCTGGTAGTTCAGCTTGATGCCGGTGGCGGGGGCGGCCGCCTCGGCCCATTTGCCGTAGATCGGCGCCCCGAAGCTGGAGCCGGCGCCGGTGATCTGCTGTGCTGCGCCTGGGGCCGCGATGCTGCTGCTGGCCAGGACGATCGCCAGGGCGGTGGTAGTGAACTTCATCGTCGCTCCTCAGGTTTCGTCGGGGAAACCGTAGCCGGCCTCGGCGACAGCCCTGTTGCGTTTCAATGAAGCTTTTATGACACCAGCAAGGTGCCCCTGGAGCAAGGGCGGCTTGTCCAGACTCCAGGGGATAAAAAGTTTTTTTGCTTCTTTTTGTTCACAAAAAGAAGGCCTTGCTCCCGCCTTACCGCGGCAACGGCGGCTGTGCCACCACCCGCAGATACGGCTTCAGCGTCTTCCAGCCGGCGGGGAAGCGTGCCTTGGCGTCGGCCTCGGACATGCTCGGCGAGATGATCACGTCCTTGCCGTCGGTCCAGTTCACCGGCGTTGCCACCTTATGCGCGTCAGTCAGTTGCAGGCTGTCGATGACGCGCAGGATCTCGTCGAAATTGCGCCCGGTGCTCGGCGGGTAGGTGAGCATCAGGCGGATTTTCTTGTTCGGGTCGACGATGAACACGCAGCGCACGGTGATGGTCGGGTCGGCTTCGGGGTGCACCATGTCGTAGAGGTTGGCCACCTTGCGGTCGGGGTCGGCCAGCACCGGGAAGTTCATCTTGACGTGCTGGGTTTCCTCGATGTCCTTGTCCCAGCCGCGATGGCTCTCGGCCGAATCGACGGACAGGCCGAGCGGCTTCACGTGCCGCTTGTCCCATTCCGGCTTCAGGCGGGCGACCTCGCCGAGTTCGGTGGTGCAGACCGGGGTGTAGTCCTTCGGGTGGCTGAACAGGACCCCCCAGGAATTGCCGAGCCAGCTATGGAAGCTGATCTGCCCCATGGTGCTGTCCTGCTGGAAGTCCGGCGCGATTTGGCCAAGCTGCAAGCTCATGATCGGTGTCCTTCAGATGGTGAAGTTGATCGGCTGGGTGGGCGGCCGGCGCATGCCGGCGGCCTGGGCACGGCGCAGCAGGTCGTCCAGCGTCAGGGCCGCCAGCCTGGCTTCGGCGGCGGCTTCCAACTCATCCCAGAGCCGGTCGGTCACCGCCTCCTGCAGAGTGCCGGCCTCCTGCAGTGTATCGGCGGGGGGCGGTGGCGTCGCCACGGCGTCGGCGGGCGGCTCTGCGCCGCGCACCGCCGTGGTGATCTGCGAAATATGGATATCGCGCCGCGGTCTGCCAAGCCGGTAGCCGCCGCGTGGCCCGCGCACGCTTTCCAGCAGGCCGGCGCGCGACAGTGCCTGCAGCAGCGGCTCCATGCCGCGCCGCGCCTGGCCCAGCCGCTCAGCGATATCGGCGGCGCTGACCGTGGCGCCGCGGCCGCCGTGGAAGGCGACGTCCAGCATCACGGTCACCGCCAGCATCGCCCGATCCCTGCGGATCAGCATCGCGCCCCCTTCGGTATTCGCTATAACCAATTCCGTGGCGTGCAATAACACTAAACCACGACGCTGTCTTGTGATAAGGTGGCACCATGACAGCCAAACCCAGCCCACCGCCTCCGAATCGGGGCCGCATCTACGACAGCGTACTGGCGACGATCGGCGCCACGCCGCTGGTTCGGCTGCCGCGCATCGCGGCACAGGACCACCACGTTGCCGATCTCGTGCTGAAACTGGAGTTTTTCAACCCGCTGGGCTCGGTCAAGGACCGCATCGGCCTGGCGATGGTCGACGCCGCCGAGGCCGAGGGGCTGATCCGCCCTGGCCACTCGGTGCTGGTGGAGCCGACCTCGGGCAATACCGGCATCGCGCTGGCCTTCGTCGCCGCCGCGCGCGGCTACCGGCTGATCGTCTGCATGCCGGAAGGTGCCTCGATCGAGCGGCGCAAGATGATGCGGCTGCTGGGGGCGGAGCTGCAGCTGACGCCGTCCGGCGCTGGCATGGCCGGGGCGATTGCCCGCGCCGAGGCGGTGGTGGCCGCCACGCCGGATGCCTGGATGCCGCGTCAGTTCGACAATCCGGCCAATCCCGCGATCCATGCCGCCACCACGGCGGAGGAAATCTGGGCCGATACCGCCGGCGCGGTGGATATCGTGGTCGGCGGCGTCGGCACCGGCGGCACGCTGACCGGCATCGCCCGGGCGCTGCTGCCGCGCCGGCCGGGGCTGCGGGTTTTCGTGGTGGAGCCGACGGAAAGTGCCGTGCTGTCCGGCGACGAGCCGGGGCCTCACGGCGTGCAGGGCATCGGCGCCGGCTTCCATCCGGCGGTGCTGGACATGACGCTGATGGCCGGCATCATCCAGGTCAGCGAGCCCGAGGCGATCGCCGCCGCCCGGCTGAGCGCGCTGATCGAGGGGCTGCCAATCGGCATCTCCTCGGGGGCGGCGCTGCATGCCGGCATGGAACTGGCGCGCCAGCCGGAAAACGCCGGCCAGTTGATCGTCGCCATCGCCCCGTCCTTCGCCGAGCGTTATTTGTCCACCGCGCTGTTCGCCGGGCTGTAGCCGGCCCGGCTTGCGGCCGGCGAGACGCCGGTTGTAGATGCCGCTCGCAAAGCGGAGCGACCATGACCATTCTGCTCACCGGGGCGGCCGGCTTCATCGGTTCTCATGTCGCACAGGCGTTGCTGGCGCGCGGCGAGCAGGTGGTCGGCGTCGACAACCTCAACGCGTATTATGATGTGGGGCTGAAACAGGCGCGGTTGCGCCAGTTGGCGGACCTGCCCGGCTTCCGGTTCCAGCAGGCCGATATCGCCGACCGCGCAGCGATGGCCGAGGTCGTGGCGGCGCAGCCGGCGATCACCCGGATCATCCACCTGGCCGCCCAGGCCGGGGTGCGCTATTCGATCAGCGAACCGTTCGCCTATGCCAGCAGCAACCTGCTGGGCCACCTGGTGATCCTGGAGATCGCCCGGAATCTGCCGCGCCTGGAACACCTGGTCTATGCCAGCTCGTCCTCGGTGTATGGCGCCAACCGCAAGCTGCCGTTCGCCGAAAGCGACCGGGTGGAGACGCCGCTGTCGCTCTACGCCGCCACCAAGCTGGCCGACGAGCTGATGAGCTACGCCTACGCGCACCAATACGGCGTGCCGCAGACCGGGCTGCGGTTCTTCACCGTCTATGGCCCGTGGGGCCGGCCGGACATGGCGTATTTCAGCTTCGCCGAGGCGATTCTGGCCGGCCGCCCGATCACCATCTACGACGGCGGGCGGCTGCGGCGGGATTTCACCTATATCGACGACATCGTCGCCGGCGTGCTCGGCTGCCTGGATCGGCCGCCGGCGAGCGGGCTGCCGGCCAGGGTGCTGAATATCGGCAATCACCAGAGCGAGGCGGTGGAAACCCTGGTCCGGCTGCTGGAGGCCGGGCTTGGGCGCCAGGCGATTCTACAGGATGTGCCGCGGCCGCTGGCCGATGTCGAGGAAACCTGCGCCGATCTGGGCGCGATCAACGCGCTGACCGGCTATCTGCCGAGCACGCCGCTGGCCGTTGGAATCCCACGTTTCGTCGCGTGGTTCCTGCGCTGGCGGGCGAGCAACGCGGCTATCTGACGCCACGGCGAAGAAAGGGGGTTGACCGCCCCCGAGGTCTCCCGTAAACCCCGGCTCACCGAAGCGGATCGGTGCTTGCATCGCCGCCGCGGTTCAGATATAACTCCCGGCCTTGCGCTGAGAGCGCGAGTCGGCCCAAGGGTCGGTGCCTGCGATACGCAGGCGTCGGTGTTTGGATTGTTCATTGAAAATCATATCAGGAATAGGAAGGGATACGTTGGCGGCGTCC
>JBEPTZ010000177.1:0-7352 GCA_041691815.1 Rhodospirillales bacterium
TCGGGCCGGAGAACGGGCAGGACTTGCGGCGGCGGTAGAACGGCCGGCGGGCGCCCACGGCGGAGCGCCGTGCGGCGGGGTTCACATCGGTGGTATCGGACATCTGGTGCTACTCCTCGCCGCCACGGCGGTTGTCACGCTCATCGCGCCCGCCACGGTGGTCGTCGCGGCCGCCGTCGCGCTCATCGCGCGGCCCGTCATCGCGGGCGCGGAACTCCTCGCGGTCGTCAAAGCCGCGCTTGCGTCCGGATTCGAACCGCCCGGCCGGCTTCGGCCCACGGAACCCGCGCTCGCGGTCGTCGGACTTGCGCGACAGGATCGCACTCGGCGCCTCGTCGATCGCCTCCACCCGGATGGTCATGAACCGCAGCACGTCCTCGTTGAGGCGAAGCTGACGCTCCATCTCCACGATCGACGCCGGCTTGGCGTCCAGGCCCATCAGCATGTAATGGCCCTTGCGGTTCTTCTTAATCCGGTAGGCCAGACTGCGCAGGCCCCAATACTCGCGCTTCTGCACCGAGGTCACGCCCTCGGTGCCCGGCACGATACCGTTATCGGTGTCGACCAATGCGGCGATCTGATCGGCGACCGCCTCGACCTGCTGCTGGGTCACGTCATTGCGTGCGATAAACACGCATTCATAGAGCGGCATGTGCACTCCCTCTGGCTTGTCTCTGCCCCGGACCCGGATATGGGCCCAACGCCACCATGGCGCGCGAGCATAGCCGGAGGACGCCGATCCCCCGGCAGGGAAGGCGCGGGCTTATACACACATGCGCCAGGGACGCAAGGCGCCGCCCGCGCCGGCCGCTCAGAACTTCTGCGGAAACTGCTTGGCCAGCGCATCGGCCAGCACGTCCGAGATCATATACATATGCTGCGTCATCGCCGCCCAGGTGTCCGCCTCACCGGCGTAATCCTTGGCCATCAGCTCCTGGATCTGGCTGATGTGATGCCCGGCATGCGCCTGGAACAGCCCGAACGCCGCGTCTTTCGGAATATTCGGGTTGGCATGCGACAGGAACACCGCGATCTGCTCGGCATTGGTCATCAGATCGGTGATCGCCGCACTCTGCGCCGTGGCGTTCTTGGCGATGGTGGCGTCCAGATAGCCCTTGATCGCGCCGTAATGCCCGGCCAGCAGCTTGAACAGCCCGTCCCGCCCGGCCACGCCATAGAACGGCTCGATCGCGGCGGCGATCGCCTTGGCGTTGGCCACCACCTGCTGCTCGGCGGCGGCCTCCTCAGCGGCATTGCCCGCCAGCCCGGCGGTGACCACGTTGCGCACCCAGAACACATGCCCGATCCACAGATCGCGCAGCGCCATTTTGGTGGCGGTCAGCTTCGCCGAATCGACCGCGGTCTTGGCGGCGATCAGCGTCACCCCGCTCATCTGATGCGTGCCGTGCGCCGCCGCCGGCAATGGCGCCGCCGCCAGCATCCCGGTCAGGGTGAGACACAGCGCGGTGGAGAGAATTTGAGGCATGGTCGTTGCTCCCTTGGTTGATGGCGAGCCCGAACATACCCCGTATTGGCTTTAATACAAGCTATATATGTTATAAGATGCAAATATGGACATCCCCCCGCCAAACCGCCATACTCCGCCCTCGCAACTCCGGACGCAGCCCATGCAGCCCACCACCGAACCCCTCGGCACCACCCAGCGCACCCTGCTGCGCGCCCTGCTGCACAACCAGCCCGGCCTCACCATCGACGCCCTGGCCGAAACCCTGTCGATCAGCCGCAACGCCGTCCGCCAGCACATCACCGCACTCGAGCGCGACGGCCTGCTCGCCCGCGGCCCCACCCAACCCACCGGCGGCCGCCCGGAGCAACTCTACGTCCTCACCAACGCCGGCCGCGAGCGCTTCCCCCGGCAATACACCTGGCTCTCGGAGGTGATGCTGCGCACCCTGCGCGACCAACTCGGCCCCGAAGGCCTGGCCGCCAGCATGGAAGCAATGGGCCGCGCCGTCGCCGACCACATGCTGGGCGCCGCACCCGACGCGCCGCTCGCCACCCGCATCGCCGCGCTCAACCAGTTGATGGGCGACCTCGGCTACGACACCCTGCCGCCCGAGCCCGCCGCCATCGAGGCGCGCAACTGCGTGTTCCACAAGCTCGCCGCCGAAATCCCCGAAGTCTGCCGCTTCGACGTCGCCCTCGCCGCCCAGGCCGCCGGCCGCGAGGTCGAACACCAGGCCTGCATGGTGCGCGGCGACCCGGTCTGCCGGTTCCATTTCGTGCCGCCCGCCGCCAAGTGATCCGCTACCTGGCCCACGCCCAGGAAGCCATGCGCCGACGCGGCCTGCCGCCGGCCTGGATCGAGGACACCATCTCCGCGCCGGACTGGACCACCCCCGACCCCGGCCACGCGGATCGCACCCGGTCGTTCAAACTGCTCGAAGCGGCCGGCGACCGTGTGCTACGAGTGGTGCACTGGACCGACGGCGAGGACGTGGTTGTCCTCACCGCCATGCTCGACCGCGACGCGCTCAGGCAAAGGAGCCGATCATGATCAAGACCAGCTACGACCCCAAGGCCGACGCACTGTTCGTCTGGCTCGGCCCCGAAGGCGCGAAATCGGCCGAAACCCGCGAAATTTCCCCCGGCGTGCTGCTGGATTACGACGACACCGGCCGCCTGATCGGCATCGAGGTGCTGGACGTCAGCACCCGCGACAGCCTGCCCTCACCGGCTCGGCGCGCAGCCTGACGAGAAAGGCCGGGGCGCTGCCCCGCACCCCGCCCCGTTCTTGAAGCATTGGGGTATAGCCCTTGGAACCCCCGACTCACGCCACTTCCGGCACCGGCACCGGCACCCGCATCCCGGCCACCCGCACCGGCTCGCCCGGCTCGGCCACCACGTAATGCCCGGCCGGAATCGCATGCCAGTCCGCCGTCTCGGTATCGATCGGCTCGGACACCACGATCAGCCCCCGCGCATCCTCGCGCCAGTACAGCGTCGGCGGCCGGTCATCGGACGCCCAGCGGAACGCCCAGATCGACGCCCCATCGGTCAACGCCGCGGTAAACCGCAACGCCGCCGTCACCCCGGCCTCCTGCATCATCCCGTACAGCCGCCCCAGCGTCCGCCCGATCGCCGCCGCCGGGTCCTCCTTCAGCCCATCGGCCATCGCCACCAGCAGAATCGCCTCGGAATCGGTGCTGCCCTGCCGCATGTCGTACAGCGCATCCGGGATCATCGCCTCCACCCGCCGCCGCAACGCCGCCCAGCCGCCCACCTGGCCGTTATGCATGAACATGAACCGCCCGGCCGAGAACGGATGGCAGTTCGACCGCGTCGTCGCCGTCCCGGTCGCAGCCCGGATATGCGCAAAGAACAACCTGGACCGCACCTGCGCGCAGATCGATCGCAGATTCTCATCCGACCACGCCGGATGCACCTCGCGATACAGCCCCGGCTCCTGCCGCTCGCCGTACCACCCCACCCCGAATCCGTCGCCATTGGTCGCCGTCTTGCCCTCGCGCGCATGCAGCGACTGGTCAATCAGCGAATGCGCCGGCGCCGCCACCAGCGCCTCCAGCAGAATGGCATCCCCGCGATAACAGAGAAACCGGCACATGCACCCCTCCCGTTGGCCCGCCACCCACCATAGCGTGCGGCCTCAAGATTGACATCCGGACAATCACAGGGTGAAACCCGCACCACGCCGAAAGGCGTTCATTCAGAATAAAGACCCCCCGCATGTCCGTTCACGCCTTCATCTTCCCCGGCCAGGGCAGCCAGGCCCCCGGCATGGGCCGCGACCTCGCCGCCGCCTTCGCCGCCGCCCGCGAGGTGTTCCAGGAAGTCGACGACACGCTGGGTCAAAAGCTCTCCAAGCTGATGTTCGAAGGCCCGGCCGAGGAACTCACCCTCACCGAGAACGCCCAGCCCGCCCTGATGGCGCACTCCCTCGCCGTGCTGCGGGTGCTGGAGCGCGAGGGCAATTTCCGCCTCGCCGACCGCGCCGTGGTGGTCGCCGGCCACTCGCTCGGCGAATACTCGGCGCTCGCCGCCGCCGGCGCCTTCACCGCCTCCCAGGCCGCCAGCCTGCTGCGGCTGCGTGGCACCGCGATGCAAAAGGCGACCCCCGCCGGCCTCGGCGCCATGGCCGCCCTGCTCGGCGCCGAGATGGAGCTCGCCGGCGAAATCTGCACCGCCGCCGCCACCACCCCGGAAGGCGACACCGAGGTGATCCAGCCGGCCAACGACAACGGCGGCGGCCAGGTGGTCATCTCCGGCCACCGCACCGCGATCGAGCGCGCCATCGAGATCGCCAAAACCCGTGGCGTCCGCCGCGCCATGCTGCTGCCGGTCTCCGCCCCGTTCCACTGCGCCCTGATGGCCCCCGCCGCCGAGGCGATGGCCGAAGCCCTGCGGCACAGCCCGCCGGCCGCCCCGATGGTCCCGGTGATCGCCAACGTCTCCGCCGCCAAGGCCACCGACCCCGCCGAGATCGCCCGCCTGCTGGTCGAACAGGTCACCGCCACGGTGCGCTGGCGCGAATGCATGCAGGCGATGGCAGCCCTCGGCGTCGACAGCTTCCTGGAACTCGGCGCCGGCAAGGTACTTACCGGATTGGCCAAACGCATCCTCCCCGACGCCACCGCCAGCGCCGCCGGCACCCCGGCCGAAATCGAGGCGATGCTGAAGCTGTTGTAGGCAGGACGTGAGGGATGTTCTTTTTTGCAAAAAAGAACCAAAAAACTTTTATCCGCCTTGCAACGCCGAGCGCATGGAGACTCCAGAGTCTCCACAAACGCGATGCTGCAAGGCGGATAAAAAGTCTTTTTGCTTCTTTTTCTTCAGAAAAAGAAGCGCTTGCCTTCCCCACCCTGCTTAACGCGCTCTAAGGAGAACCCGATGTTCCGTCTGGACGGCAAGACCGCCCTGGTCACCGGCGCCTCGGGCGGCATCGGCGCCGCCATCGCCCGTGCGTTGCACCAGCAGGGCGCCACCGTCGCCCTCTCCGGCACCCGCAGGGACGCGCTGGATGCGCTGGCCGCCGAACTGGGGGAGCGCGCGCATGCCTGCCCCGCCGATCTCAGCGATCCCGCAGCGCCGGACGCGCTGGTCGCCGAGGTCGAGGCGTTGGCGGAGAACACCGGCGCCGGCCCGCTGCACATCCTGGTCAACAATGCCGGCCTCACCCGCGACATGCTGGCGCTGCGCATGAAGGACGAGGACTGGCAGGCGGTGCTGGAGGTCGATCTCAACGCCCCGTTCCGCCTCACCCGCGCCGCCCTGCGCGGCATGCTGCGCCGCCGCGCAGGGCGGGTCATCAACATCTCGTCGATCGTCGGCGCCACCGGCAATGCCGGCCAGGCCAACTACGCCGCCGCCAAGGCCGGGCTGGTCGGCATGACCAAGGCGCTGGCGCAGGAGGTGGCGCCGCGCGGTGTCACCCTGAACGTGGTCGCCCCCGGCTTCGTCGCCACCGCGATGACCGAGGCGCTGAACGACGCCCAGCGCGCCCGCCTGATGCAGTCGATCCCACTCGGCCGCATGGGCCAGCCCGCCGACATCGCCGCCGCCGTCACCTACCTGGCCAGCGACGAGGCCGCCTGGGTCACCGGTGCGACGTTGCATGTCAACGGCGGCATGGCCATGCTGTAATACCGCCCCGATTCGTCCCGCCTCGCTTTGGCTTGGCGAGCACGACGGAACCATGCTAAGCGCCGCCGGTCCCGCTGGGGCCGGCCGTCCGGGTCGATTGCCCGTGGCGGAGCGATGGCGCCGATACGAGACGATAACCAGAACCGGCAGGCAGGAGATTGGAATTCCGATGAGCGATATCGCCGATAGGGTGAAAAAGATCGTGGTCGAGCACCTCGGCGTCGAGGAGAGCAAGGTGACCTCCGAGGCGTCGTTCATCGACGACCTGGGTGCGGACAGCCTGGACACGGTCGAGCTGGTGATGGCTTTCGAGGAGGCGTTCAGCGTCGAAATCCCCGAAGACGCCGCCGAGAAGATCAGCACCGTCAAGGATGCGATCGAGTATATCGAGAAGCAGAAAGCGGCCTGATGCGGTCCGGCCGGGCCACGGTGCCCGGCCAGCCGCCGCGAGCCGTCCGCGCTGGCGGATGCGAAGGCGGGCCTATGCCCGGCCTGAATGCAGGTGCTGTCGTGCGACCAAGCAGACCCGCCAGCGGCCAGCCCAGAGGGAACGACGGATGACAGCCAAACGGCGTGTGGTGGTGACGGGTATGGGCATCGCCTGTCCGCTCGGGCTCGGCGTGGCGCATGTCTGGAAGCGCCTGCTGGCGGGCGACTCGGGCCTCGGCCCGATCCGCGCCTTCGACCCCGCCGACCTGCCGGTCAAGATCGCCGGCGAAATCCCGCTGGGACCGAAGACCGCAGGCGAGCTCGACATCGCCGAGTGGATTCCGGTCAAGGACCTCAAGAAGATGGACCGCTTCATCCAGTATGCGCTGGTAGCGGCCACCGAAGCGGTCGAGGATTCCGGCTGGATGCCCGAGGGCGAGGCCGACCGCTGCACCACCGGGGTGATGATCGGCTCTGGCATCGGCGGCCTGGAGACCATCTACGAAGCCAGCAAGCTGGTGCTGGAAGGCAAGGCGCGGCGGCTGTCGCCGTTCTTCATCCCCTCGGCGCTGATCAATCTGGCGGCCGGCCATGTCTCGATCAAATACGGCTTCAAGGGTCCCAACCACGCCGTGGTCACCGCCTGCGCCACCGGCGTGCACGCCATCGGCGATGCCGCAAGGCTGATCCAGTATGGCGACGCCGATGTGATGGTCGCCGGCGGCGCCGAATCGGCGGTCAACAAGCTCGGCATGGCCGGTTTCTGCGCCGCCCGCGCGCTGTCCACCGCCTTCAACGACACGCCAACTGCCGCCTCCCGCCCGTGGGACCGCGACCGCGACGGCTTCGTGATGGGCGAGGGCGCCGGCATGCTGGTGCTGGAGGAATACCAACACGCCAAGGCGCGCGGCGCCAAGATCTACGGCGAGTTCGCCGGCTACGGCATGTCCGGCGACGCCTACCACATCACCGCCCCGGCCGAGGGCCATGACGGCGCCTTCCGCGCCATGGGTGCCGCCCTGCGCAACGGCGGCATCACGCCGGACCAGATCCAGTACGTGAACGCCCACGGCACCTCCACCCCGCTCGGCGACGACCTGGAGCTGGAGGCGGTCGAACGCTTCTTCGGTGACGCGACCAAGGGGCTGGCGATGTCGTCGACCAAATCCGCCACCGGCCACCTGCTCGGTGCGGCCGGCGCGGTGGAGGCGATCTTCTCGATCCTGGCGGTGCGCGACGGCATCGCACCGCCGACCCTGAACCTGGAACACCCCAGCCGCGACAGCGCCATCGACCGTGTC
>JBEPTZ010000178.1:0-7102 GCA_041691815.1 Rhodospirillales bacterium
AAGAGACAGGCATCCCGCACTGGGCGATCAGCATCGGCCTGGAGCGGCGGCTGGAGGACGGTTCCAGCGAACTGGCCGCCGGGGTGATCTATGCCCCGGCCGTCGACGAGATGTTCTGGGCCGAGAAGGGCGCCGGCGCCTATCTCAACGAGCGGCGGCTGCGCGTCTCCGCCCGACGCGACCCGAAGGAATCGATGTTCGCCACCGGCATCCCGTTTGCCGCGGTCGCGCCCTCGCGCCGGCTGGCGTTCGCCCGCACGCTCGGCACGCTGATGCCGCAGGTGGCCGGCATCCGCCGCTTCGGCGCCGCCGCGCTAGACCTCGCCTGGGTGGCCGCCGGCCGCTACGAGGGCTTCTGGGAGCTTGGCCTGAAGCGGTGGGACATCGCCGCCGGTGTGCTGATCGTGCGCGAGGCCGGCGGCTACGTCACCGACCCGCATGACGGCGACCCGATGGCCGAGGGCGACGTGGTGGCCGCCAATCCGCATATGCACCCGATGCTGCGCGACGCGGTGGCCGATGGCGTCGCCGCGGCGGCCAGCCGCCAGACGGTAAGATGAGGCCACCGGCCGATAACGCCGCATTTGAGCCGGGCGACCCGGCCTTGTAGGGTGCGGCGATGATCGAGCCGCCCCGCTGCCTCCCGCATCTGCGCCGTGCCGCCACGCTGCTGTTCGGCATCATGCTGGCAGCCTCGGCGATAACCGCCCCCAGCTTCGCCCGGACCATCCTGGACCCCCGCGCGCTGGACGCATTGACGGCGAGCGGCCTGCCATTGCCGCCGCCGGAGCCGCCCGGCCCGCCGGCGCCGGAGGCCCTGCCGCATCCAGGCGCCGCGCCGCCCGCCGCCGCGCACGGCCTCGCCCCCTCCGCCCCGGTGCCACCAACCGCACCCGCACTGCTGCCGGTACCCGGCCCGGTGCCGCCGAAACCGGCCATTCCGCCGCTGCCGATCCTGGTCCCGGTTCGCCCGTCGCCGCCGCCCGGCCCGCCGCAGCTCGCCGCCGACGCCGCCGGCACCGCCACCCCGCTGGCGCTCTCGCAGAAAGCTGGGCCGCACGAGACCGGGCTGCGGCTGACCTTCGGCAGCGCGGCCGACAAGCTGAACCCGGCCAGCGCCGACGCCCTGCGTGATTTCGCCCGCGCGGCGCCGCCCGAAGCGGTGTTCACCGTCAGCGCCTTCGCCGCCGGCACACCTGACGACCCCTCCACGCCGCGCCGGCTGTCGCTGTCCCGCGCACTGGCGGTGCGCGGCATCCTGCTGGGCGAGGGCATCGCCTCGGCCCGCATCCTGGTCCGCTCGCTCGGCGCCAGCACGCCGGCGATCGCCGCCGGCCCGCCGGATCGGGTGGACGTGACCATCCCCGCCGCCGCCAAGTGATCGGAATCCGGGATAATCGCCGGCACTCTCGCGGCGACGCGGCGGGCAGTGTTATCAGGAGGCGTAGCGGCAGGATTCCCGGCATGCAGAGAACCGAACGATGACCCGCCCGACCACCTACCTGATCCGCATGATCGGCTTCCTGCTGGCGGTCGCGGCACTGGTGGCGCTGCTGATCGGCCGGCTGATGGTGGCGTTCGACGCCAACCCGATGCTGAACAGCCTGATCGTGCTGGTGCTGTTCATCGGCATCGGCTGGAACATTCGCCAGGTGCTGCGGCTGACCCCCGAGGTGTACTGGGTGGAGACCTTCCAGCGCAGCCGCCCGAGCCTGGCCGCCCTGCCGACGCCCAAGCTGCTGGCGCCGATGGCCAGCATGCTGGCCAGCCGCAGTGCCAAGAAGGGCGATGGCCATCCCGGCGGCGACCCCTCGGGCAGCGGGGGGCGCTTCACCCTCTCCGCCCCCGCCACCCGCTCGATGCTCGACACCATCGCCTCGCGGCTGGACGAAAGCCGCGAATTGTCGCGCTACATGACCGGCCTGCTGATCTTCCTCGGCCTGCTCGGCACCTTCTGGGGCCTGCTGCTGACGGTGAGTTCGGTGAGCGAGGTGATCTCCGGCATGTCGGTCGGCTCGGGCGACATCAACGCGCTGTTCGAGCAGCTCAAGGCCGGGCTGGCCAAGCCGCTGCTCGGCATGGGCACGGCGTTCTCCTCCTCGATGCTCGGGCTCGCCGGGGCGCTGGTGCTGGGCTTCCTCGACCTCACCGCCGGGCAGGCGCAGAACCGCTTCTACAACGAGCTGGAGGAATGGCTGGCCGGGCTCACCCGGCTGTCCTCCGGCGTGCTGGGCGGCGACGCCGAGGGCGGCTCGGTGCCGGTCTATGTGCAGGCGCTGCTCGAACAGACCGCCGAGAACATGGAAGGCCTGCAACGCACCCTGGCGCGCGGCGAGGACGACCGGCGCGAGGGCACCCAGGCGATATTGAGCCTCACCGAGCGGCTCGGCGCGCTGTCGGACACCATGCGCGCCAGCCAGCAGTTGATGCTGCGGATCGCCGAAAGCCAGCAGGCGCTCGGCCCGGCATTGCAGCGCCTCGGCGAACGCCGGGACACCGGCAACGAGGATGCGGCACGGGCGCATCTGCGCAACATCGAGCTCTATCTGCAACGCCTGCTGACCGAGAGCGAGCAGGGCCGCGCCCAGAGCACCGCCGAATTGCGCAACGAGATCAAGATCCTCACCCGCACCATCGCGGCGCTCGCCGAAGGCGAGCCTCGCGCGTGACCGGCGGGTAAAGCCCGATGGCGATGCGCAGGCGCCGCGGCGGCGACGAGGGCATGAGTGCCTGGCCCGGCTACGTGGACGCGCTGTCCACGCTGCTGATGGTGATCATCTTCGTGCTGCTGGTGTTCGTGCTGGCGCAGGCCTTCCTGTCGGTGGCGCTCACCGGGCGCGACCGGGCGCTGGACCGGGTCAACCGGCAGATGGCCCAGCTCACCGACATGCTGTCGCTGGAGCGCGGCCGCACCGCCGAATTGCGGCTGTCCATGTCCCAGATCAACCGCGACCTGCAGGCCGCCACCACTGCGCGCGACACACTGGCGCAGCAACTGGCCGCCCTGCGCACCGAACAGGCGAAAACCCTGGCCGACCGCGACTCGCTGCGCACCGAGCGTGACACCCTGACCGCCAAGCTGGCCGACAGCACGCTGCAACTGCGATCGCTGCAAACCCGGGCCGACCAGTTGCAGAAGCAGGCCGCCGACGCCGCCAGCCGCAACGACACCGTCGCCGCCGACGCCGCCACCACCGCGGCGCAACTGACCGAGACCCAGCGCCAATTGGCCGCCGCCCAGCAGCGCGCCGACGCCAACGCCAGACTGGCGCAAACCGCCGCCGAGCAACTGGCGGCGCGCAGCAAATCGCTGGAGGAAACCGGCAAAACCCTGACCGCCACCCAGGCCCAGCTTGAGGCGCAGGGCAAGCAACTGGCGATGCTGCAACTGGCCCAGGCCCAGGCGCAGAAAGACCTCGACGCCGCCCAGCAGCAGATCGCCGAAATGAAGCGCCAGGCCGCCGAACTGGATAAGACCGTCACCGTCGGCCAGGCCACCATCCAGGCCAAGCTGTCGGAAATGGCCAAGATGGCCGAGCAGATGCGGGCGCTCACCGCGCTGCGCGACGAGTTGGAGCGCCAGGCCGCCGACGCCGCCGCCCGCACCGTCACCGAGCAGCAGCGGCGCCAAGCGGTGGCAGACCAACTGGCCGAAGAGAAGAAACTCGGCGACTCCGCCCGCGCCCAGATCGCGCTGCTCAACCAGCAGGTAGAGCAGTTGAAGACGCAACTGGCCCAGATCGGCAAGGCGCTGGACCTCTCGGAGGCGTCGAGCCAGGACAAGGACGCGCAGATCGCCAATCTCGGCTCCCGGCTGAACGCCGCGCTGGCGCAGAAGGTGGAGGAGTTGCAGAAATACCGCAGCGAATTCTTCGGCAAGCTGCGCGAGGTGCTGGCCGGCCGGCCGGGCATCCAGGTGGTCGGCGACCGCTTCGTGTTCCAGAGCGAGGTGCTGTTCCCATCCGGCAGTGCCGATCTGTCGCCGGGCGGCGCCGAGCAGATCTTCCGCCTCGCCGACACCATCAACTCCCTGGCCAAGGAAATCCCACCGGAGGTGAACTGGCTGCTGCGGGTGGACGGCCATGCCGACAAGGCGCCGGTGCAGGGCGGCAAATTCACCTCCAACTGGGAGCTCTCGGCGCAACGCGCGATCAACGTGGTGAAGCTGCTGATCGTCGCCGGCGTGCCGGCCGACCGGCTGGCCGCCACCGCCTTCGGCGACACCGAGCCGCTCGACGCGGCCGACACCCCGGATGCCTACGCCAAGAACCGCCGCATCGAATTGCGGCTGACCAATCGGTGAGCAGGCGCATCCGTCGCCGGGTCCTCGTCGTGGTCTGGCTCGGTGCCGCCGCGTTCTCCGGGCTGATCTGGATCTCCGCCGAGGCCACCATCCGCCATCTCGCCCAGCAGGCGCAGGACAGCGCGCTGATGGGTGCCGCCCTGCGCGCCAGCGCCGCCGCCGGCGACCTGGAGCGGACGCTGGAGAGCACCGCCGGGCTGAACATCCTGGCCCAGGCCCGCACCACCCTGCTGGAGCGCGGCGACGCCGCCGGCGCGGTGGCGATCGGCCGCCAGTTAGAGACCCTGGCGCGTCGGCCGGCGCTGGGCATTGCCGCCATGGTGGTGGCCGACCCTGACGGCCTGGTCACCTGGTCCAGCAACGGCGGCGCCGGATCGGCCTCGCTGGCCGGCACCGGCTATTTCAAGCGGCTGCGCGACGGCGCCGCGAGCCCGGCCATCGGCATGCCACGCGACGCCAGCCGGCCGGGGATCCCGGTGGCCCGCGCGCTGATCGACGGTGACCGCCGGTTCGCCGGCATCTCGGTGACCACCCTGGATATCACCGCCCTGGCGCGCCAGATCACCCAGCCCGACATCAGGCGCGACGGCCTGGCGATGCTGCTGCGGCCGGCCGACGCCACTGCCGACGCCGCGGTGCTGGCCTATGGCGGCCGTCCTGGCCAACCGCACGCCGCCCTGCCCGAAGCTGTGCTGCACCGCCTGCTGACGCTGGCCGCGGCAACGCCGGATGGCAGCGCGATGCTGACCGACGCGCCCTCGCAGCGTCGCTTCCTCGCCGGCTGGAGCCAGGTGGACCCCACCCGGCTGCTGGTGGCGATCGTCGCCAATGCCGACATCGCCCTCGCCGGCACCCGCCGCGAGGCGACCAGCATCCGCGCCGTTGCCACCGCGCTGTCGCTGCTGGTGATCATGGGCGCCATCGGCCTGCTGCTGCTGCGCGCCCGCCACCGCGCCGCCGAGGCGCTGCGCGAGGCCCAGCGTGCCCAGAGCGCCACCGAGGCCGCCCGCACCGAGCTTGAGCGGCTGGTCGCCAGCCTGCCGGCGATGGTCTACCACGGCGACCTCGCCGCCGACGGCACGCTGACCAGCCGCTACATCACCACCAACGCCGCCCGGGTGATCGGCTGGCCGCATGACCGGCTGCCGCCGCGCGACACCTTCCTCGCCCATGTCGACCCCGGGCTGGGCCACGAGGTCGCGGAATTCTTCGCCGGCCTGCTTAAGGGCGGCCCCGACACGCTGGAATACCGCATGGCCCGCCCGGACGGCAGCTGGGTCTGGCTGCGCCACCACGCCCGCCTGGTGGCCCGCCACCACAACGGCGGCGAGGTGATCGGCAGCCTGGCCGACATCACCGAGGAGCGTGCACTGCGCGCCCAGGCAGCGATCTCCTCGCAACTGGCCACCCTCGGCGAGATGGCCGGCGGCATCGCCCACGAACTGAACCGCCCGCTGGCGGTGATGGTGATGGCCGCCCACAACGCGCTGGCGGCGCTGGACGAAGGCGCCCCCGACCTCGACCAGTTGCACAACCGGCTGGACCGCATCGCCGAGCACGGGGTGCGCGCCAACCGCATCATCCACCATCTGCAGGCGCTCAGCCGCCCGGAGAACGAGCCGCAGGAGGAGGTCGCGCTGCCCGGCGCGATCGAGGGTGCCCTGACCCTGGCCGGCGGTGCGCTGCGCCAGGCGCATGTGGCACTGGACGATCAGGTTCCCGCCGACCTGCCGCCGGTGCTGGGCCAGGCGATCGGCATCGAGCGGGTGCTGGTCAACCTGTTCAGCAATGCGCGCGACGCCCTCTCCGCCCGCCCGCCCGACGCCCGCCGCCTGCGGCTCAGCGCAACGCATGACGAAACCCATGTCACGCTGGAGGTCGCCGATACCGGGCCGGGCATCCCGGAGGCGGTGCTGTCGCGGATATTCGAGCCGTTCTTCACCACCAAGGGCGCCGGCCACGGCACCGGGCTCGGGCTGTCGATCTGCCATGCCGCGATGCGCGAGATGGGCGGCACCATCACCGCCCGCAATACCCCGGAAGGCGCTGCCTTCCATCTGGTGTTCCACCGGGCCCCGCAAGCCTGTCTCGCGGCAGACTGCCCCGGATGACCGCCGTTCGGACTACAGATACGGCAGAAGCAGCCGCGCCGCCGCATCGCGCAGCCGCACCGGCAGGCTGCGTGCATCGATCTCACGCAGCGTCAGCCGCTGGGCGCTGACGCCGCTCATATGGGCATTCAGCGCCGCCGCCAGCCCGCTGTCGTAGACCTCCATGTTCAGCTCGAAATTCAGCCGCAGGCTGCGCATGTCCCAGTTGGCGCTGCCAACCAGCGACCATGCGTCATCCACCACCATCAGCTTGGAGTGATCGAACGGCGGCGCCCCCAGCCACACCCGGCAGCCCGCCTCCAGCAGCGGCTGCACACTGGCCCTGGCACTCCAGTCCAGCAGCCGGTGATCGCTCTGCCCCGGCAGCAGGATATCCACCCGCACGCCGCGCAACGCGGCCAGCGACAGGGCGGACTCCATCGCCTCATCGGGCACGAAATACGGCGTCGCCAGCCACACCTTCTCGCGCGCGACGCCCAGTGCCGACAGCATCACCGTGCGGATCCGCTCCAGCTCGGCATCGGGGCCGGAGGTCACCACCCGGGCGGTGGCGTCACCGGCCGCCTCCAGCGGCGGGAACCATTCAGGCCCGGCCAGCAATTCGCCGGTCACGAACGCCCAGTCCTCGGCGAAATCCGCCATCATCTGCGCCACCACCGGCCCGCGCACCATGAAATGGGTATCGCGC
>JBEPTZ010000179.1:0-7016 GCA_041691815.1 Rhodospirillales bacterium
GCACCAGCCTGCCCGGTGACAGCGCCGCCGCCGCCGCCGATTTCGCCGGCGGCGTGCTGCCCACCGGCACCATCAGCTTCGCCCCCGGCCAGTTCACCCAGACCGTCACCATCCCGGTCGCCGGCGACACCCAGCCCGAACCCGACGAAGCCTTCGCCGTCACCCTGGCCAACCTGCCCGATTTCATCCCCGGCGGCGGCATCACCCTCGGCGACACAATCACCGCCTACGGCGCCATCATCAACGACGACACCGCCAGCGCCGGTTCGTCGACCGACGGCAGCTATTTCCAGGTATTTTTCCCGTTCGTCCCCATCGTGTTTGACACCGGCGACCGCACCACCGGCGCCTCCTACATCACGATCGATCAGGCTTTGGCCGGCATCCTCTACGACGGCGACAACGGCTACCCTCAGACCATGACCTACATGGTCGAGCGCACCGGCCATCTCGGCGCCGAGGCGGTCGTCACCTGGCAACTCACCGGCACCGGCGCCACCCCGGTCGACGGCACCGATTTCACCGGCGGCGTGCTGCCCTCCGGCACAATCACCTTCGCCCCCGGCTACAGCAACCAGTACATCACCGTCAACTTCACCGGCGACACCTCGGCCAAGCCCGACGGCGGCTACCTGATCAGCCTCGCCACCACCGCGCCCGATGTCACCATCGGCGCCCCCACCCCGGACCAGGGCGACCAGTCGAGCCTCGCCGGCCTGCTGGTCCATCGCAGCCGCTACATCGCCATCACCGCCACCGACGCTGACAAGCCCGAGGGCAACAGCGGCAGCACCCCGTTCGTCTTCACTGTCACGCGCTCCGCCCTCAGCCCCGAGCCCGCCGCCAGCGAGACGGTCACCTGGAAGGTCGTCACCATCGACGACCCGCAACCCGATCCTGCCACCGTGTTCGCTCCCGGCTTCGCCCAGACCGGCACAATCACCTTCGCTCCCGGCGAACTCAGCCAGGCCCTGACCATCGCCATCGGCGGCGACACCATCGCCGAACCGGACCAGCAGTTTACGGTGCTGCTGACCGGCGCTTCGCCCGGCGAGAGCATCGCCCAGCCGCAGGCCTACGGCACCGTCCGCAACGACGACATCAATTTCGCCGTCGCCGCCAACACCCCGAGCCAGAACGAAGGCAACAGCGGCGCCACCCCGTTCGTCTTCACCATCACCCGCACCGGCGGTACCGCGACCGACAGCGTGTACTGGACCACCATCGGCGCCACCGCCCATTCCGCCGGCCCGAGCGACCTGCTCGGCGGCGTGCCACCCTCCGGCTTCGTCACCTTCGCCCCTGGCCAGACCACCCAGACCGTCACCGTGATGGTCGCCGGCGACACCCAGGTGGAACCCGACGAAGGCTTCCAGGTGGTGCTGCTCGGCCCTTCCCCCGGCACCCAAATCACCACCGACGCCGCCCAGGCGGTGATCACCAACGACGATTCCTACGTCACCATAGCCCAGGCCACCCCCGGCCCGATCTTCGAGGGCAGCCAGGTCAGCTACACGCTGCACCGCACCGGCGCCACCGCGGCACCTGCCACCGTCACCTGGCAGGCCGCCGGGGATGGCCCCAATCCGGTCGATTTCGCGGGTTTCTCCCGGCTAGGACCGGCCACCGGGGTCGATCCGCTAAGCCTTGGTCCCGGCGCGCCACCGCCCACCGGCAATCCCGGCGTCAACAACGATGGCCTGCCCACCGGCACCGTCACCTTCGCCGCCGGCGTCACCGACCAGACCATCACCCTCAACTTCGCCGACGACGACACGGTCGGGCCGGACGAAGGCTTCCGCATCACCCTCGCCACGACTAGTTCCGGCGTCAGCATCGGCGCCCCCGCCCCGGTCTCGCCCGCCCTCGGCCGCGAATCCTCGGTCACCGGCCTGCTGCTGAACGTCGACCGCAACGTCACCATCACCGCGCTGGATGCCGACAAGCCGGAAGGCAACAGCGGCCCCACCCCGTTCACCTTCCTGGTTACCCGCACCGCCCTCGCCGTCGACCCCGGCACCACCGACACCGTGCAATGGGCGGTCGACAGCATCGGCATCGACGCATCCGATCTCGCCCCCGGCTTCGTCCCCTACGGCACACTGACCTTCGCCCCCGGCGTCCTCAGCCAGACCATCACCGTCGCCATCGCCGGCGACCTCACGCCCGAGCCGGATGAAGCCTTCGGTGTGCTGCTGACCGGCGCCAGCCCGGGCGAAATCATCAACACCGACGGCGCCTCGATCGCCTATGGCACCATCCGCAACGACGACATCACCAGCTTCGCCATCGCCGCCAACACCCCAAGCCAGAACGAGGGCAACACCGGCGCCACCCCGTTCGTCTTCACCATCACCCGCACCGGCGGCACCGCGACCGACAGCGTGTACTGGACCACCATCGGCGCCACCGCCCATTCCGCCGGCGCGTCCGACCTGCTGGGCGGCGCCCCACCCTCCGGCACCGTCACCTTCGCCCCCGGCCAGACCACGCAGACTGTCACCGTCATGGTCGCCGGCGACACCCAGGTGGAACCCGACGAAGCCTTCCAGGTGCTGCTGCTGCACCCCTCCGCCGGCACCCGCATCACCACCGGCGCCGCCCAGGCGGTGATCACCAACGACGACACCGGTCTGTCGATCGCCGCCGACACCCCGCGCCAGAACGAAGGCAACAGCGGCGCCACCCCCTACACCTTCACCATCAGCCGCACCGGCCTGCTCGCCGCCGGCGACAGCGTCCGCTGGACCACCGTCGGCCTCGGCCCGCACAGCGCCAACCCGGCCGATTTCACCGGCGGCATTGCCCCCAGCGGCAACATCACCTTCGCCGCCGGCGAGGCCAACCGCAGCATCACGCTCGATGTCGCCGGCGACACCACGGTAGAACCGGACGAAGGCTTCCGCGTGCTGCTGCTCGCCCCCAGCCCCGGCGTCACCGTCACCACCGGCAGCGCCAGCGCCGAAATCCTCAACGACGACAGCGCACCGCTGGCCGCCGACGCGTTTCCCGCACCCGGCATGACCTTCCTGGCCAGCGTCGATTTCAACGGCGACGGCCAGCCCGACCAGTTGCTGCAAACCGCCTCCGGCGCGCTCGACATAGCGACCCCGCACGGCGTCACCGAGATCGGCCAGCTGACCCAAGGCCGGAGCTTCGCCGGCCTCACCGACAGCGGCGCCATCCTGCTGCACGACAGCACCGCGGGTGCGGCCGATCCGTGGACCGTGCTGAGCCCTGCCGGGGTCGCCCAGTGCGATCCCGCCTGGCCGCCTGGCTAAGCAAGTTGATTGCGGTATAGACATAGGTATACCGCATACCTAACGACCCAGAACACCCGCCTGGACACCCCCTGCAAGCGGCAATTCAGCCCCCGCCGCGCACCCGGTTTTGACCCAGAATCGCACGGTTTCCGCGCCCGCAGAAGCACTTTACACTGCCCCAGATGGCCCAGATCCCCACCCCGACCAGCGGCATGACTCTCCCGGCGATGCAGGACCGGCTCGGCGTGCGGCGCGAGGGATTCGCCGTGATGCTGCAACACCTGGCCGCCTGCACCGCACCGCTGATCGTCGAAACCGGCTGCGCCAGGGTGGAAGACAATTTCACCGGCGACGGCATGAGCACGCTGATCTGGGACGCCGCCGCCGAATTGTACGCCGGCCAGGTGCGTTCGGTGGACCTCGACCCGGCCAACGTCGCCTTCGCGCGTGGCAAACTGGGGCCGCGGACCACGGTGGAGTGCGCCGACAGCGTGCCCTGGCTGGCCGCCCAGGAGGCCGCATTGCTGGCCGAGGGGCGGCGTATCGACTTGTTATACCTGGATAGTTTTGATCTCGACGTGGCCGACTGGCAGCCCTCGGCGCTGCATCACATCTACGAGTTGCTCAGCATCAAGGCCGCCCTGCGCCCCGGTGCGCTGCTGGCGGTGGATGACAACCTGCTGATCGACGGGCAACATGTCGGCAAGGGCACCTATGTCGCCGAATGCCTGGCGCGGATCGGCAAGCCGATGATCTACCAGGGCTATCAATGGATCTGGCGCTGGTAGCCGCCCTTGCCGTGCCGCCGCGACGCCCAACCTAGGACATGACGCGCTTTTCATCCGTATAGCAGCAAGGCCGATGCCGAACGATCTTCACACTTCCGACGACGATGTCGACCAGCCGGTCTCGGCGCGCATCCGCAGCCGCCTCCGCAGGGCGCGGCGGCGGTTCAATGCCAATGATAACATTGCCGAATTTCTGCTGCCGGGCGACCTGGAAGCGCTGCTGGACGAGGTCGCCGGCCGGATGCAGGGGGTGCTGGAGAGCCTGGTGATCGACACCAGCACCGACCACAACACCCACGAAACCGCGCACCGCATGGCCAAGATGTATCTGACCGAGGTGTTCCACGGCCGCTACGCGCCGCCGCCGCCGGTCACCGAATTCCCCAATGTGGAAGCGTTGAGCGAGCTGATGATTGTCGGCCCGATCACCGTGCGCAGTGCTTGCAGCCATCATTTCTGCCCGATCATGGGGCGGATCTGGGTGGGGCTGATCCCGAACGGCCATTCCAACCTGATCGGGCTGTCGAAATACGTGCGGCTGGCGGAGTGGGTGATGAGCCGGCCGCAGATCCAGGAGGAGGCGATCACCCAGCTGGCCGACCTGCTGATGAGCAAGGTGGCGCCGGACGGCCTGGCGGTGGTGATGCAGGCCGACCATTTCTGCATGCACTGGCGCGGCGTGAAGGATTCCGCCGCCAAGATGGTCAACAGCGTGATGCGCGGCGCGTTCCTGAAAGACGCGGCGCTGCGCCGGGAATTTCTCTCGCTGATCGATTTGAAGGATTGAGGCGAAGATGCTCGTTCGCTGCCTGTATGCCAGCCATGCCGCCGCCCCGGTGGAGCGGCCGGTGGTCGACTCCATCCTGACCCAGTCCCGCCGCAACAACACCGCGCAGGGCATCACCGGCATATTGTGCCACACCGACGATATCTTCATCCAGGTGCTGGAAGGCGGGCGCGACGAGGTGGGCGACCTGTTCGCCACCATCCTGCGCGACGACCGGCATACCGGGCTGCGCATCCTGACCTATGAGGAAATCCCCGAACGGCGGTTCGGCCATTGGTCGATGGGCCAGGTGGACTTCGCCCGCGTCAACCATGCGCTGCTGCTGAAATACTCCGCCCGGGCGAAGATCAATCCGTTCGACACCCCCGGCTGCTCGACGATGTCGCTGCTGGAGGAATTGCTGGCAACGGCCTCGATCATCAGTCGCGGCGCCTAGACTGCGACGGCTTCCGGCAGGCGAAGGCATCGCGGTCCAGCTCTCTGCTTTGTCGCGTGATTCAGACCTGCGTGTGATTCCACCTACGGTCATCACGCTGTAACACTTTGTTTTGTCGCGTGATTCAGACCTGCGTGTGATTCCACCTACGGTCATCACGCTCCGGGCAGGACGATCAGGGTCGCCTGGATCGGCATGCCGCACGGGGGAAGCATGGATTGGCCCACAGTAATACTTCTGTCGTTTATTTCAAGTTTCTTTCAACACAACCCAAATGGATTAGTCCGTGATTTCCTTTGCTTCTTGCACCGTGAATATCGTAATGCGCACTATTCTTATTTCGGGTCATACAACATGTATGGGTATATTCGTTCCCTGCTCGGTAATCGGAAAGGCGTCGTGGCGGTCTGGCTGACCGTGTCGGCGCCGGCGCTGATGATCAGCATCGGCGCGGGTGTGCAGGCCGGCCAGTATGCGGTGGCGCGCAGCGAATTGCAGATTGCCTCCGACGCCGCGGCATTCGCCGGGGCCACCGCACTCGGCGCCTCGGGCAACATGCAGGCGGCGGCCAATGTCGCGGCCAATGTCGCCGAGTTGAACGGGATTTCCGGCAGCGGGCAACGGGTCTGGTCGTCCGCCAGCAAGACGCTGACCGACAGCAATGTGACCGTCACGGTCGGGCCGGGGGTGACCAGTTCGGCCAACACCGCAGTGACGGTGACCGCGTCGCGCAGCCTCAACGGCGCCTTCGCCATGATGTTGGGCGGCACCGCGACGCAGACCATCACCTCAAGCTCGACCGCCGATTCGTCGCCGGGCGCGAGTGGCGGCCAGCCTTGCCTGCTGGCGCTGGCCACCACCGGGACCGGCATCGGCATGAGCGGGTCGACGCAGGTGACCGGGACCAACTGCACGATGCGCTCCAATTCTAACGTATCGATGTCCGGCTCCGCCAATATCAATGTCGCCGGGATCTATGCCGGCGGTACGATCAATACATCCGGGTCGATCAGCATCACCGGCTCACAGAACCAGAATGCCGGCACCATCACCGATCCCTTCCTGGGCTATGCGCCGTTGCAGGCGGCCCTGGCCGGCCTGCATGCAGGCAGCGGCACCGCATACAGCCTGAGCGGAAGCAACACGGCGACCATCAATCCCGGCACCTACTCCAGCATCAATCTGAGCGGCTCGACGCGGCTGACCCTCAACCCCGGCCTTTATGTGGTGAATGGCAACATCTCGTTCTCGGGATCGTCGCAGGTCACCGGCACCGGGGTGACCATCATCTCCACGGGGACGATCAACTTCAGCGGCTCCAACCAGGTGAACCTGAGTGCGCCAAACAGCACCACCACCACCGGCGGCGGCGTGGCCGGCGTGCTGTTTGCCAGCACCTCAACCAGCAGCAGCAGCATGTCTGGAAGCAGCTCGCTGCCGATCACCGGGCTTATCTACACGCCGAACGCCGCGCTGACATTTTCCGGTTCATCGGGAATCAATGGCTGCACCGAGCTGGTGGCATCCAGGATCACCGTGAGCGGGTCATCCTCTACTGAGGCGAACTGCGCCGCCTATGGCCTGCCGCAATATGGCAGCGTGACCGGGAGTGCGACCGCGCGGCTGGTGCGGTAGCGGCGGGGGAAGGCAAGCTCTTCTTTGTGTGAACAAAAAGAAGCAGGAAAACTTTTCCTGCTTACCCACCTTGCTCAGCCGTTTGGAAAGTTGTACGAAACAAGAAC
>JBEPTZ010000180.1:0-6943 GCA_041691815.1 Rhodospirillales bacterium
CCCCCCCCCCCGCCCCCCCCCGGGGGGGCGGGGGGGCCGGCCCCCCCCCCCCCCCCCCCCCCCCCCCCCCCCCGCCCGGCGGCGGGGGGGGGGGCCGCCCCCCCCGCGGGGGTCTCGGCGTGGCGGCGCAGCGGCGCCAGCATCGCCGGGGCCGGCGGGCCGCACTGGCCGTCGGGCAGCGGCGCGCTGGGAAAGATGCGAAAACCGAGGCGGCGCAGCACCGCCGGCACCAGGTCCAGCTTCACCGACAGGCGGGAGGCGAGGCCGGCCGGCAGCGGCACCGGGCGGCGGCGGTTGGCCCATTCCAGCTCGGCGGTGACCTGCTCGGCGACGTCCAGCCGCAGCAGCACCGGGCCGGCCGGCAACCAGCCGAGCGCCGTCGCGAAGCCGTCCGGCCAGTCCTCCGGCTGCGGTAGCGAGACCGTGCCGGGGGGCGGCAGCGAAGGCAGCGGGCCGCCGTCACGCAGCACCAGCAGCGCCGCACGCAGCGCCGCCGGGCGGGGTTTCAGCAAGGCCGGGACGAACAGCGCGTGGCGGCCGGCACGCACCCCCAGCACCTTCAGCCGGGCGCGCAGCGGCGGTGCCAGCGTATCTGTGTCGCCGGCGTCGACCCCCAGCGCCTCGGCCAGCCGGTGCACCGGGCCGCGCAGCGCCGGCTCGCGCGCCGCGGCGGCGGTGAGGGCGAACAGCGGCGCCAGGTCGTGGGCCAGCCGGTCGTCGACGAAGCGTTGCAACCGCTGGCGCAGCCGCTCGCGCTGGGCGCCGTCGAGGAACTCGCTGTCGGCGATCTCCACCAGCGGACGCAGCGCAGTGGCGCCGGGGCGCAGCCGGGCGACCGCGACGCCGTCCCACAGCACGCCGAGCGCCGCACCCGGCACCGCGGCCAGGGTGAAGGCGGCGTCGGCGGCGGCTTCCAGGGCGGCGACCCGGCGCGGCATCTCCTGGCCCAGCGCGCGGCGGGCGGCGCGCAGCACCAGCTTGCGTTCCTCGCTGCCGGCTTCCGGGTCGGGCAGGAAGGCGAAACCGGCGATCCGGCCGACCGGGTGGCCTTCCACCACCACCTCGCCGCGCCGCGTCACCGCGGAGAGCAGCGCTTCCGGCGAACCGCCATCCAGCCGGCGCATCAGCATCGCTGCCCGGCGGTCGACGAAGCGGGCGGTCAGGCGCTCGTGCAGCGCGTCGGAGAGTTGCTCCTCGACGGCGCGGGCCTCGGCCTGCCAGTGCGGCGAATCCTGCACCCAGTCCGACCGCGCGGCGATGTACGACCAGACGCGGACGCCGGCCAGGCGCTGCATCAGCGTGTCGATATCGCCGTCGGCGCGCGAGATGCCGGCGATCTGCGCGGCCAGCCAGTCGGTCGGCACCCTGCCGTCCTGCATCAGGTGGCCGAAGATGCGGGCGCACAGGCGGTTATGGGTCTCGTCGGCCAGTTTGCGGAAATCCGGGATCTGGCAGACCTCCCACAGCAGTCGCACCCGGCGGCGGCCCTGGGCCAGGGCGCGGATATCCGGATCGCGGGCCAGGGCGGACAGGGTTTCCAGGTCGGTGGCGTCGTGGCCACGCACCAGGCCGGGGCGCGGTGGCGGCGCCTGCAGGGTGGCCAGCAGGGTATCGAGATGGCTGAAATCCAGCTCGGCGTTGCGCCAGACCAGTTGCGACAGCGGCTCGAAGCTGTGAGTCTCCACCGCGCGCACCAGTTCGTCATCGAGCGGCGGGCAGTCGGCGGTGGAGCCAAACGTGCCGTCGCGCATGCCACGCCCGGCGCGGCCGGCGATCTGGGCGACTTCCGGCGCCAGCAGGCCGCGCGGGCGGTGGCCGTCGAACTTCGAGAGCCGGGCGAAGGCGACATGGTCGACGTCCATGTTCAGCCCCATGCCGATGGCGTCGGTCGCCACCAGGAAATCGACTTCCTTGTCCTGGTACAGCGCCACCTGGGCGTTGCGGGTGCGCGGGCTGAGCCGGCCCATCACCACCGCACAGCCACCGCGACGCCGGCGGATCTGCTCGGCGATGGCGTAGACCTCGGCGGCGCTGAAGGCGACCACGGCGCTGCGCGGCGGCAGGCGGGTGAGCTTGGCCGGGCCGGCGTGCAGCAATTGCGACAGCCGCGGGCGGGTTTCCACCTGCACGCCGGGGATCAGCTTGTGCAGCAGCGGCCGGATGGTCTCGGCGCCGAGGAACATGGTCTCCACCAGGCCGCGGGCGTGCAGCAGCCGCTCGGTGAACACATGGCCGCGATCGGGGTCGGCGCAGAGCTGGATTTCGTCGACCGCGACGAATTCGGCGGCCCGATCCAGCGGCATGGCTTCGGCGGTGCAGGAATACCAGCGCGCCCCGGCCGGCACGATCTTCTCCTCGCCGGTGATCAGCGCGACGTGCTTGGCGCCTTTGCGGGCCACCATGCGGTCGTAGTTCTCCCGCGCCAGCAGCCGCAGCGGGAAGCCGATGATGCCCGAGCTATGCGCGAGCAGCCGTTCCATCGCCAGATGGGTCTTGCCGGTGTTGGTGGGGCCCAGCACGGCCTTCACCCGTGGCGAGAAAGCGGGCGGCGAAAAAAGCGACGAGTCGTATCCCGACATGCCCATATGGTCGGGTGTGCGCCGCTGAATTGCAAGCATCGCGCCGGATGTTGAAATCCGTCGCAAGCCTGCGCATATGGCGGCCGAGATGGAGGATTGATCTATGGCCGAAACAGCTTCGCCCGACCAGTTGGAACATCACGGCTTCGGCGCCGAGGTCGGGCGATTGCTCGATCTGGTGGTCCACTCGCTGTATTCCGAGCGGGAGATCTTCCTGCGCGAACTGGTCGCCAACGCCGCCGACGCCACCGATCGCCGCCGTTTCGAGAGCCTGACCGACAGCACCCTGGCGCCGCCCGAGGGCGCCAAGCTGCGGATCATCCCCGACAAGCCGGCCCGCACGCTGACCATCGCCGACGAGGGCATCGGCATGACCCGCGAGGAGCTGATCAGCAATCTCGGCACCATCGCCCGCTCCGGCACCCGCGCCTTCGGCGCCAGCCTGGACGCCGCCAAGCCCGAGGACAAGCCGAGCCTGATCGGCCAGTTCGGCGTCGGCTTCTACTCCGCCTTCATGGTCGCCGACCGGGTCGAGGTCACCAGCCGCCGCGCCGGCAGCGACGCCGCCTGGACCTGGGCCAGCGATGGCCGCGGCGAATTCACCCTCGCACCTGCGGAAAAGGACAGTGCCGGCACCGAGATCGTGCTGCATATCAAGCCCGATGCCGACGAATACCTCGACCCGACCCGTCTGGAAGCGGTGGTGCGCAAATGGGCCGACCACATCACCATCCCGATCACCATCGCGCGTGATGGCAAGGACGAGCCGGCCAACGAAGGCACCGCGCTGTGGCGCAGGGCGAAATCCGAGGTCACCGCCGAGCAGGCCACCGACTTCTACCACCATCTCGGCAACATGTTCGACAGCCCGGCCGCCACGCTGCACTGGCGCGCCGAGGGCACCATGGAGTTCTACGCGCTGCTGTTCATCCCCGGCAGGCGCCCGTTCGAGCCGATGGCCGAGCAGGAGCGGGTGAGCCGGGTGCGCCTGCATGTCCGCCGCATGTTCATCACCGACCAGGCCGAACTGCTGCCGCCCTGGCTGCGCTTCGTGCAGGGCGTGGTGGACACCGAGGACCTGCCGCTCAACGTCTCGCGCGAGATGCTGCAATCCACCCCGGTGCTGGCGCGCATCCGCAAGGCGGTGACCAACCGGGTGCTGACCGAGCTGAAATCCCAGGCCAAGGACGCCGAGGCCTACGGTAAGATCTGGGAGAATTTCGGCGCCATCATCAAGGAGGGCGTCTGGGAGGACAGCGAGCACCGCAAGGAGCTGGCGCCGCTGCTCCGCTTCCGCAGCAGCGCCCAGGAGGGCCTGACCAGCCTGCCCGACTACCTCGCCCGCATGAAGGACGGCCAGGAGGCGATCTATTACCTGGCCGGCGACAATATCGATGCGCTGGCCGGCTCCGCCCAGCTGGAGGGCTTCCGCGCCCGTGGCCTGGAGGTGCTGCTGCTGGCCGATTCGATCGACGCCTTCTGGCCGGAACGCCTCACCGAGTTCGAGGGCAAAAAACTCCGCAGCGTCACCCAGGGTACCGCCGACCTGTCCAAGCTGGCGCCGGAGGGCGAGCAGGCCGAGGCCGCCGACATCACCGCCCTGGCCGCCGCGATCAAGGCCGCCCTCGGCGAGGCGGTCGGCGAGGTGCGCGCCACCGACCGGCTGGTGGACAGCGCGGTGGTGCTGGCGGCATCGGCGTCCGGCCCGGACCTGCAGATGCAGCGCCTGCTGCGCCGCGCCGGCCGCGCCGCCTTCCCCAGCGCGCCGATCCTGGAGCTGAACCCGCGCCACAAGCTGATCGCCGCCCTGGCCGCCCAGGCTGCTGCCGGCGACGGGGCGACTGCCGGAGACGGGGCCACCGCCGGCGAGGCCGATCTGGCCGAGGCAGCGGCGATGCTGCTGGACCTCGCGCGCATCCAGGATGGCGAACTGCCGAAAGACCCAGCCGCCTTCGCCCGGCGAGTCGAGCGACGACTGGCCGCCGGGCTGGGCTGAATCTGCGCTTCCCCCGCCGGGGCGACGGGACCAGACGCACGGTTTCGCCGCCTCGGCAACAATATTGCGTCGCGCCGCCCCGGCCGGCCCGATCCTGCCATCACGGCAGCCGTGTACGAAACGTTTATCCGAATCTGAAATGGTATACCGTGTTCCCCGGCCCGCCGCGGTCGAAACGCGGGCGGATTTGCTTGTCCGAGCCGCAACCTTATTGCCCCGGTTGCGTCAAAGAGATGCCGCAATCTGTCAAATTTTGTCAGAACCGATTAAATTGCTGTAGGAACGGCTTGGCGATCCCGAAACGAGGTTGTATTTGCGACGGCGGAATGTCACGCGCTGTAACATTCGCGCTGCGAGTCGGGACAGGCCAGTCCGACAGCGGAGTTGATCCGCTGCCGGAATCGCGCCCAACCCGATGGAGAATCGAATGATCGACCAGAGCCTGCCCTGCATCGCCGATACCGAGGCCGCACGCGGCAATCATGCCCGCCCGGTGCATGCGGTGCGTCCCGCCGGGCTCGACGACCTGCTGGCCACCCTGCCGGCAGCGCAGGCGCAGTTCCTGCGTGCCGCCGGCTTCGCCGCCAAGGCCGACGAACTGGTGCTGCTGCCGGCGGCCCAGGGCGTCGCCGGCGCGGTGCTCGGCCTGGGCGCCGACCGCGCGCCGCACGCCTTTGGCAGCCTGGCATTCCGCCTGCCGGAGGGCGCCTGGTATCTGCAACCCGGCGACTACCAGCCCGCCGCCGCGGTGCTGGGTTTCTGCCTCGGCGCCTATCGCTACACCGCGTTCAAACCCGCCAAACGCCAGCCGGCGACGCTGCTGGTGCCCGCTGGCTGCGAACGTGCGCTGTCCGAGGCGCGCGCCGCCTGGATGGTGCGCGACCTGATCAACACCCCGGCCAACCTGCTCGGCCCGGCCGAACTGGCCGATGCCGCCATCGCCCTCGCCAAGGCCCACAACGCCGCCTGGAGCCGCACCGAGGGTGCCGCACTGGATGTCGCCTATCCCACCATCGCCGCGGTCGGCAACGGCTCCCAGCGCAAGCCGGTGGTTGCCGCCTTCACCTGGCAGGGCAGCAAGACGCATGCCGCCGCGCCGCTGGTCTCGCTGTGCGGCAAGGGCGTCTGCTTCGACACCGGCGGCTACGACCTCAAATCGCCGCCCGGCATGCTGCGCATGAAAAAGGACATGGGCGGCGCCGCCACCATCCTCGGCATCGCCCGCATCCTGATGGAAGCCGACCTGCCGATCCGTCTCGCGGTGCGCATCGGCTGCGTCGAGAACTCGGTCTCCGGCCACGCGATGCGGCCGGGCGACATCATCCGCACCCGCCGCGGGCTATCGGTTGAGGTCGGCAACACCGACGCCGAGGGCCGGCTGGTGCTGTGCGACCTGCTGGCCGAGGCGTCCGACGAGGCGCCGGCGCTGCTGCTGAACTGCGCCACGCTGACCGGCGCCGCCCGCGTCGCCGTCGGCCCCGACCTGCCGGCGCTGTTCGCCACCGATGACGCCTGGGCGGACGCCATTGCCGCCGCCGGCCGCACGGTGAGCGACCCGGTCTGGCGGCTGCCGCTCTGGGATGGCTACGACCCCTGGCTCGACAGCCCGGTGGCCGATCTCAACAACGTCTCCAGCCGCCCGTTCGCGGGCGCGGTGGTGGCGGCGCTGTTCATGCGCCGCTTCCTGGCCCCAGACACATCCTGGGTGCATCTGGACCTTTACGCCTGGAACGACTCCACGCGCCCAGGCCGGCCTGAGGGAGGAGAGGCGCAGGCGATGCGAGCCGTCTGCGCCGCCGTGGAAAGCCGGCTCGCCTAGCCGGCCGCCGCCGCGCCCCGGCGCTGCGACGGCATCTATCTGCACAAGAAAGGACCAGCCTATGGCAACCAACCCCGCTACCGAGCATCTGGTAGGCATCCTGCGCGACACCGTGGTCGCGCTGGTTCGTCGCGACGGCCCCGACCTGTCGGCCCGTCAGCTCGGCGTGTTTCTCACCTGCTATCTGATCGACGGCGCCCATACCGTGCGCGGTCTGGCCGCCGAACTGAACGTCTCCAAGCCGGCGATCACCCGGGCACTCGATCGCCTGGGCGAACTCGACCTGGCCCGCCGCAAGGTGGACCCGATGGACCGCCGCTCGGTTCTGGTGCAGCGTACGCTGAAAGGCACCGCCTTCCTGCGCGACCTGCGCGGCATCATGGGTGAAGCCGCCGCCGAGGCAAAGAAGGCCGAACCGGCGGTCGAACCGCTGCGCAAGGTCGGCTGACCTGCACGCCTCGTCCCGGCCGCTGCGGTGCGCCGCATAGGGCGGACGGGGGCGCAGCCTTCTATGCCGTAAGCAACCCCATCAGCCCCCAGCGCCGCCGT
>JBEPTZ010000181.1:0-6919 GCA_041691815.1 Rhodospirillales bacterium
TATCGCTGGCCCTTCGTCCCGCAACGCCTGCGCCTGCGCGTCCCCAATCTCCGCCCCGCAAAACCGCCTGGCGCGGGATAGATGTGGAAAGAAGCAAGGGATGTTCTTTTTTGAAAAAAAGAACCAAAAAACTTTCGTCCGGGGCTTCGCCCGCGCTGGCACCATGAAGCCGCGCAGCGAGGATGAAAAGTTTTTTTGCTTCTTTTTGTTCACAAAAGGAAGACTCCTCCCTGCGCGCTTCCCTTAGATTACACCTGGGTATCCGATCCCAGATGAAACAGGCAGTCGCCGCGCATGGTGCGGCCGGGGATGCGCTTGCACAGCAGCAGCCCGTCGCGGGCGAAGCGCAGGTCGACTGCCGGCGCCCAGGGGGTTTCCGGGAAATGCACCCGGCCGGCGAGTTGGCCGGCTTTCACCTCGGCACCGAGTTTGGCGATCGGCTCGAACACCCCGCTTTCCGGCGCATAGATGAAGTAGTCGGCGCCGCCGACCTCGACGATGCGGCCGGGGCCGTCCACCGCGATGCGCATTGCTTCGGGCAGAATGCCGAGATGCACCAGCAGGTTGCGCAGGCCGCGTTCGGCGATGCGCAGGGCTTCCTGGGTGACGGTGCCGGAGCCGGCCATCTCGGTGCCGATGGCGGGGATGCCGGCCCGCGCGGCGCCGGCGGAGAGGGTGTGGTCCGCACCGGTGCCGTTGCCGCCGCCGGTGATGTAGGCGTTCGGCGCCCCGAAGGCGCGCAGGGCGGCGAGTTGCTTTTGGTAGAGCGCGGTATCGGGCGTGCGGCCGATCAGCGCGGTCGGCAGGTACATCAGCGACGAGCCACCGGAATGCAGGTCGCAGACCAGGTCGGCCAGCGGGATCAGTTCGCTCTCGATGTAATAGGCGATCTGCTGGGTGACGGTGCCGTCGGGGTCGCCGGGGAAGTTGCGGTTGAGGTTGCCGTCATCGATCGGCGAGGTGCGGCGGCCGGCCATGCCGGCGGGGAAGTTGGCCATCGGCAGGATGATGACGCGGCCGCGGATTTGTGCCGGATCGAGCGACTTGGTCAGGTTGCACAGCGCCACCTGGCCCTCGTATTCGTCGCCGTGGTTGCCCGAGACGAACAGCGCGGTGGGGCCAGGGCCGTTCTTCAGCACCACGATCGGGATCGGGATGAAGCCGTAGGCCGAGGCGTGCACCGAGTGGAACAGCCGGATGAAGCCGTGTTGGCGGCCGTCCTTGCTGAAATCGACCTCGGAAACCAGGCGGGAGCGACGGGGCTCGGACATCGATGGACTCATCCTTGTTGGCGGCGGTGGATCAGGCTTTTTGGATCAGGTTTTTCTGGCGCGGGCGGCCGCCTGGTAGCGGATTGTCGCATCTTCGCCGGCGTGGCGTGGGTCCATCAGGTGGCAGGCGACCAGATGCCCGGTGGCGGTGGGGTCGAGCGGCGGTTCGACGCTGCGGCAGACCGGCATCACATAGGGGCAGCGGGTGTGGAAGCGGCAGCCGGGCGGCGGGTTCAAGGCACTCGGGATGTCGCCGGCGATGCGGACACGGCGGCCACGGCTGCGCTGGCGCGGGTTCAGCACCGGCACCGCGGCGATCAGCGCCTGGGTGTAGGGGTGCTGCGGGTTGGCGTAGATGGCGCGCTTGTCGGCAATTTCGGCGATGCGGCCGAGATACATCACCGCCACCCGGTCGGAGATGTGCTTCACCACGCTGAGATCGTGGGCGATGAACAGATAGGTGAGGCCGAGATCGCGTTGCAGGTCCTGCAGCAGGTTGACGATCTGCGCCTGCACCGAGACATCCAGCGCCGATACCGGCTCGTCGCAGACCAGCAGGCTCGGGTTCAGCACCAGGGCGCGGGCGATGCCGACGCGCTGGCGCTGGCCGCCGGAGAATTCATGCGGGAAGCGGGTGCGGGCGCGCTGCGGCAGGCCGACCAGGCCGAGCATGTCGGACACCCGCTGGCGGGCGGCGGCGTCGGCGCGGGCGCCGTGGATCAGCAGCGGCTCCATGATGATGTCTTCCACCGTCATGCGCGGGTTGAGCGCGCCGAACGGGTCCTGGAAGACGATCTGCATGCCGCGGCGGTGCTCGCGCATCGCCTTCATGTCGAGCCGGGTGATGTCGACGCCGTTGAAGATGATGCGGCCCTCGGTGGGCTCGATCAGCCGGATGATCATGCGGCCGAGGGTGCTTTTGCCGCAGCCGGATTCGCCGACCAGGCCGAGAGTTTCGCCGGCCTGGATGGTCAGGTCGATGCCGTCCACCGCGCGCAGCGGCGTGGTGACGCGGCGGAAGATGCCGCCGGTGCGGATCGGGAAATGCTTGGTCAGGCCTTGCAATTTCAGCAAGGGGGCCGGCCTGAGCAGGGGGACGGTGGCGCTCATGGGATGGAGAACGGGGTCTTGGCCACTTCGGCGATGCGGATGCAGGCGGTGGCGTGGCCGGGCGCCTGTTCCAGCAGCGGCGGGAGTGCGGCGCGGCAGGCCTCGATCCGCCAGCGGCAGCGTGGGGCGAAGCGGCAGCCACTCGGCCGGCGGCCAGGCTCGGGCAGCGAGCCGGGGATCGCCGACAGCCGGCTGGTGTCCTGCTCCAGGGTCGGCACGCATTGCAGCAGGCCGCGCGTGTAGGGGTGGCCCGGCTGTTCGAACAGCGTGTTGACCGGGGCGTGCTCCACCACCCGGCCGGCATACATCACCATCACCCGGTCGGCGGTCTCGGCGATCACCCCCATATTGTGGGTGATGATCATGATCGCGGTGCCGAACTCGTCGCGCAGATCCATCATCAGGTCGAGCACCTGGGCCTGGATGGTGACATCCAGGGCCGTGGTGGGTTCGTCGGCGATCAGCAGCTTCGGGCGGCAGGCCAGCGCGATCGCCAGCATCACCCGCTGGCGCTGGCCGCCGGAAATCTGGTGCGGATAGTCGGACATCCGCAACTCGGGCGAGGGGATGCCGACCTTGGTCAGCATCTCGATGGCGCGGTCGCGCTGGGCACGCTGCGAGACCCGCTCATGGGCGCGCACCGTCTCCATGATCTGCTCGCCGATGGTGAACACCGGATTGAGCGAGGTCATCGGCTCCTGGAACACCATCGAGATGCCGGAGCCGCGGATGCGTTCCAGCCGCGGCGCGCTCATGCCGATCAACTCGGTGCCGCCGAACCGCACGCTGCCGGCGGCGACCCGGGCCGGCGGCTGCGGCAGCAGGCCCATGATGGTCAGCGCGGTGACGCTCTTGCCGCTGCCGGATTCGCCGACGATGCCGAGGATTTCGCCCTCATTGAGGTCGAAGTTGACCTCCTCGACGGCGGTGATCTCGCCGCGCTCGGTCTGGAAGGCGGTGGTGAGGTCGCGGACTTCGAGCAGGCTCACTGCTGAATCCTCAGCCGCGGGTCAAGCACGTCGCGCAGCCCGTCGCCGAGCAGGTTGAGGCCCATCACGGTGATCATCAGCGCCACGCCGGGAATGCTGATGATCCACGGCGCCTCCACCATGTATTGCCGGCCCTCGGCCATGATGTTGCCCCAGGTCGGCGTCGGCGGCACGGCGCCGAGGCCGAGGAACGACAGCGTCGCCTCGGCCAACACGGCGTAGGCGAACAGGAAACTCAACTGCACGATCAGCGGCGCCAGCGCGTTGGGCATGATGTGGCGGCACAGGATGCGGGTATGCCCGGCGCCGGCGGCGATGGCGGCCTGCACATACTCCAGCTCACGCAGCACGATCACGCTGGCGCGCACGATGCGTGCGGTGCGCGGGATATAGACGATGGACAGCGCCAGGATGACATTGATGGTGGACGGCCCGAGCACCGCGGTGACGGCGATCGCCAGCAGGATGGCGGGGAAGGCCATCAGCGCGTCGTTCATCCGCATCAGCGGGTTGTCGAGCCGGCGGAAATAGCCGGACACAGCACCCAGCAGGGTGCCGAAGATGGCGTTCAGCCCGACCACCGAGGCGCCGATGATCAGCGAAAGCTGCGCCCCCCACAGCACCCGCGACCACAGCGAGCGGCCGAAATTATCGGTGCCGAACAGGTGGCTGGAGCTCGGCGTCAGGAACTTGGCGCGCATGGTGATCTTGTTGGGGTCGGCATCGGTGAGCAGCGGCGCCAGCAGGCCGGCGATGATGATGATCCCGAACAGGAACATGCCCCAGCGGAACAGCCGATGGCGGAACAGCCGCACCACCGTCAGGCGCCACGGCGATTGCCGCGCGTCGGCGATCTCCAGTTCCTCCTCCAACTCGGCGATGTCGAGTGGCTCCTCGGTGGTGGCGTCACTTGCTGTCATAGCGCACCCGCGGGTCGAGGAAGGCGTAGAGGATATCGACGAAGATATTGACCAGCACCAGGAACACGGTGGTGATCAGCAGGCCGCCCTGCACCATCGGGTAGTCGCGGTTCAACACCGCCTGGGTGAGCAGCTGGCCGATGCCAGGGATCGAGAACAGCAATTCGATGACCACCGAGCCGGAGATCAGCAGGCTGACGATGATGCCGATGATGGTGGTGATCGGGATCAGCGCGTTGGCCAGCGCGTGCTTCACCACCACCTGGCGGCCTGGCAGCCCCTTGGCGCGGGCGGTGCGGATATAGTCCTGGCGCAGCACTTCCAGCATGGTCGAGCGGGTGATGCGGGCCAGCAGCCCCATCTGCAGCATCGCCAGCGACACCGCCGGCATGGTGACGCTGCGGAACCACTGCCACGGGTCCTGGCTGAACGGCACATAGCCGCCGGTGGGCAGCCAGCCCAGCTTCACCGCGAAGAAGATGATGCCGAGCAGGCCGAGGAAGAAATTGGGCACCGAGATGCCCAGCATCGCGGTCATCATGCTCAACTGGTCGATCCAGGTGTTCTGCCGCAAGGCGGCGATGATGCCGCTGGCCAGGCCGGCGATCAGCGTGATGATCAGCGCGTAGAATGCCAGCCCGAGGGTGACCGGCAGCCGCTGGAAGGTGGCCTGCACCACCGGCTGGCCGAGCAGCAGCGAGCGGCCGAGATCGCCGCGCAGCAGCCCCTCGTACCAGTGCACCAGCTGCATCGGCAGTGGCTCGTCCAGGCCCAGATTGGCGCGAATCTGGGCGAGCTGCTCGGCGGTGGCGGACGGGCCGCCGATCACCGAGGAGGGGTCGCCCGGGATCAGCCGCAACAGGCCGAAGGTGATCAGGCTGACGAGCAGCAGGACCGGCAACGCGCCAAGCAGTCGGCGTACTATGATGCCAGCCATGCCCGCCGATCGCCCCCTTTCGCGGTCAATTGTTGAACCAGACGTTGGACATGCGCGGAATCCGGAACGGCACGAACCCGCCGACATTGGCGCGGACGCCCTGCTCCGTGGTCAGCGAGCCGAACGGGAAGGCATAGGCGCGGTCGAGCACCACCTGCTGCATCCGGGCGAAGGCGGCTTGGCGATCCTTGGCCTCCGGCTGCTCGTTCATGTCCTTCCACGCCGCCGCCAGATCGGGGTCGCCGGCCGGGTCCTTGGACTTGTAGCCGTCATTGGGCGGGATGAAGAACTGCATCACCGACAGCGCACCGACCGAAGGCCCGGTGCCGAAGCCGGTGAAGTAGAAGTTCCAGCCCTTGGTGGTTTTCTGCCGCATCTGCCCGGTGGAGGGCCAGTCCAGCACCTTCAACTCGGCCGCGATGCCGATCGCCTTCATCTGTTCGGCCATCACCAGGGCCGCGTTGTACATCGACGGATATTCCTTGTTGGTCAGCAGCACCACCGGTTCGCCCTTGTAGCCGGCCTTGGCCAGATACTCCTTGGCCAGCCTGGCGTCGTGCAGGTTGTAGGTGTCCTTGCCGACGTCGCTGTAGCCGGATTGGCCCGGATACAGGAAGCCGACATTGAGGCGGTAGTTGCCGTCGGTTGCCGCATCCATGATGTCGTCCATGTTCAGCACCGCCTGGACGGCCTTGCGGAAGTCCAGGTTGTCGGTCGGCGGTGCCGAGTCGTTCGGCAGGGCAATCTGGATCCACCAGTTCGGCAGCAGCAGGATCCTGATGTTCTTGTCCTTCTTCAGCTCCGGCAGCGCCTTGGTCGGCAGGCCCTCGACCCCCTGCAACTCGCCGGTCTGCAGGCCGGCCACCCGCGCGCCGGGCTCGGTCACGATGCGGAAGGTCACGGTGTCGAAGCAGGCCTGCTTGTAGCCGCCGAAGCCGGTGCGGTCCTCATATTTGCTGTTCGGCGTGTAGCCGTCGAACCGCTTCAGCCGGACATAGCCGCCGGGCACGAACTCCACCAGTTGCCACGGCCCGGTGCCGACCACCTTGAGCTGCATCGGCGCCGCGTCGGCCAGTTCGGCGGGGACGATCACCACCGGCACCGAGAACGAACTCAGCGCCTCGATGAAGGTCGGCTGCGGCACCTTCATGTGGATGACGAAGGTGCTGGCGTCCGGCGCGTCCCAGCTTGCCACGTTCTTGAACATGCTGCGTTCGAGGCCGATCTTGTTGTAGCGATCGAACGAGGCCAGCACATCCGCCGAGGTCATCAGCTTGCCGTTGTGGAAGTGAACGCCCTGGCGCAGCTTGAAGGTATAGCTCAGCCGGTCCGGCGCTTCGGTGAAGGACTCCGCCAGATCGGTGATCGGGTTGTTGTTCTCGTCGCGCGTTATCAGCGCTTCGAAGATGTTCATCGCGATGTTGCGGGTGGAGATCGCCGACGAGGCCGGCGGATCGAGGCTGTTGACGTTGGCCTCCTGGCCAAAGACGAAATTGCCGCCGACTTCAGGGCACTTGAACTGCGCCGCCGTGCCGGGCCCGGCGAGCAGTGCCGACCCCACTACCGCGAGGGCCGCGGCTAAACGCAGCGATACCGTGGTCTGTCGCATGGTGAACATCCCCCCGAATATTTGCCCATTCTGTACATCACGCAGCCGATCCGATCAACGCTTCCGTGCCTCGCGGATACTGG